>JBECKW010000025.1:0-29703 GCA_040235505.1 Desulfobacterales bacterium | reverse complement strand
AGGTATCCGTCCAAAATGCTGAATAGTCGTGATCTGGGAAAGATCCCCGATATTCGCGGGCGGGTAATCTTGGCTATCGATTGAGCACGGTTTGATGCAAGCTTCGAATCAGCCATAGGCACCGAATTAGGATGAAATTAAAAACGGGGAAAATTCTGAAACTGTTCAAAATCTGTGGGGACTATGAGAATCTGCGACAACTATAAGAATCTGTGGGAACTATGAAAGTCTGTGGCAACTATGGGGCCAAACTAACTTAATCTAACACTTTTGATTGACAAGTCAATTGGTTTTACACAACCTGTTTACAGATCCAACTCTCTTTATTATTTCTAATAGTTAAATAGTTTCGACGGATTTGCTCCCGATTTGGATTCTCACCGTATTATAATGAGTTTTGACGACATTTTGTAATGAGAATGATTCAGATATTCAGGTGGTATCCATCACACCATAGGCTTCAGCTATTTGGTGATAGAGTGAGAGTATTCCGCAGGCGTGTAATTTTTCAGGCTTAAAGCACAATCCGATGGCCGGGAATTATAACGTCTAATCCTTTATAAGAAAAATCGGTTTTTTGCTAAAATTGGTGTGAGACTTTGTGTGGGACTTTTTTCCAAAATGTGCCAAAATTGGTAAAAAATCGAAAAGATCGGAAAAAGCATATATCTATATATCAAATCAATAAACTGTTTTCAGGAGGTTAGGAAACTCGGAATTCTCATTCTTCGAATCCGTAGGTCGCAGGTTCGAAACCTGCCGGATGCGCCATAAAAATCAATTAGTTACAGATTCAAGTCTGTAGCCCCTTTTCGTTTTGTGTTACTTTTGTGGGACTTTTGCGACTTAAAAAGAAGAATATTTCTAAGAGTACTGAAAACCTATGAGAAGTATTCTGAGAGGTAATTTTCCTTCTCCTACACCATGGACTCAAAACACAAAATTCTTGACCCGAGACATCTGTTAACCTAAGATTATTCTAATAAAAAATTGATTTTTCATCCCTATCCAGCCGGAAACAATTGAAATTTCGTCATCGTACCGTTGGTGGCCGTCCGAGATTAATTAAAATAAAGCCCCGGAAGGCCAGTATGGCCTTCTGGGGTAAACTCAAACGGCGGAATGCCTTCGAAACCGGATCGGTTTTTAAAATGAATGCAAGGCCTGTTCAGGCATACTTATCCACCAATCTCTAACAGGAGGTGAAGGTAATGAATCCAATTAAGACACTTTTGGGAAGACGGCAATTTTTAATGGCAGCCGGTTTGGTATCCACCTGTGCGCTGATTTTTAATAAGGTTACGGGTGTTCTGACCAATGTCGCAATGGCAGAGAATAATGACTCAAATACCGGTATCAAGACATCAAAAATACAAAATCATAATCTTGTCAAACGTATGATCACTTCACAATACTGGCTTCCTGAAAACAGGGACATGTTCTCGGGTGATTTCACCCTTGAATTGCCTAACGCTCCCCCCGGCATGCCTCAGTATCTTAACCCCGTTGATTCTGCGCTTTATATGGGCTGGTTGAGCCGGACGGTAAAAACATGGGAGGTTAATCCCGGATATGGGATTTACGGCACCAAAGATGAAAATCTTTTCTGGGTTGTCCGAGAATGCTCAGGTGATGTCCATTGGGGCGGTGTGGACGGAAAATTCGAGAGCAGGATAGTGTCGAGGATTACTGCCGAAAAGGGCAAAATCAAACATATGAAAGAGCTGTCCAATCCGCTCAGTTTCCTGAAGGCTATCGGAGCTGAAGTACCCATATTCCGTGTTGAAATGGACCACGGGGAAATAGAAAAAGTAAAAGCAGAGACGGCAAAGAATATAAAACCGGTTCAGCCCATGGATAACAGCCCTTCAGCCGTAGCAAAAAGACTCTCCAACAACCTTGCTATTTATAGGGAAGGATTAGACTATAGCGCAGAAGCGGAAATGATGACACTTGCCGAAAACTGCGAATGGAGAGTCTGGTTTCTTCCGCCTGAAATGAAAGCGGCCTATTATGGGGATGAAGCAATTGGTATCGATATTTGGACAACGCGCAGTGTGAAATCTTATAAATACCTTCCCGACGCGGTCATTTATGAGACTGACGATCCGTCCATATATTTTATTGAATGCGGTGGAGTTGGAATTACGGACTGGCAGGGGAACAATGTCCTCGGTGCATACCGGAATCGTTACGTCATGTTTGATCAGTTTAAAGACGGGGCATTAATAAAACATCATGAATATTTAAACCCAATAAACAAATTCAATTCCATAAATAAGAGTATTCCATCCTTTCCCTACTATTTTTAAGCTATTCTGTTTGCCAAAGCCATATATGGAAAGGGGGCAAGTCCACTCTGGGCCTGTTTGGTGTATGACGGAATCGATTCAAACAAGCCAAGAGCGGACTTGCCCCCTTTTCATTCATTCCTGACAGCCAATATTGAGCTCAAAACCTTAAACGTTTATTCCACAAAACTGTCATGAAAATAGCAGGAAAAAACTTAATATTTTGTCCCATAAGTCCGATAGGTCAATAAAAGAAGAGACTCGTCAGGATTTGCCACTGTTTCTCAGCTTTCTGATGGATTCGGCATTTTTTATTGCATGGTTATCGTATTGCGGTGGACAACTGATGTTAGGCCCCACATTATCTTGCGTATAGGATGAACCGAGGGCGGTATGTGACTATATGTTTTCATTACGAAATCCGTTCAAGATTGAAAAAAATGGAGAGGTGGCTGTTATGAAAAAGATTCTGGTAGTTTGTTTGGCGTTTGCACTGGCGGGATGTGCTACGACATTAGTGAAGGAGCCTCAGGTTGATGCAGTGAAAAAGATTGCCATTGTCAGCATCTATGCAAATGCTGACGTGCATGACGTAAAAGCTCCTAAAAATACCCAGACAAGCGTGAGTTTCCTCAAGGCAATGCTGGGAAAGAAAAGCGATAAAAGCCTGGAAAGCAATGAGCAGGTACAGATTGTTACTTACGGGTTGCAGGCTTATGGCGAAGAACTGAATAAAGTCGCAAACTGGGAAGTCGTCCCTCCCAAGGAAGTGTTGGCGAGCAGCAAGTATAAGGCGCTTATGAACAAAGAGAGCGCACAGTCATCGATGGGGGCATTTCTCAAAGCATTGGAAGAGGCTGCCAAGGAACGGTGGGTAACTCCTCCTGATATGCCCTATATTCCGGTATCCAGCCTGTCCGGAGGGAGCGTGAAGAAAGTAACTGTCGTCGACGGGAAGAAAGTGGATCCTATACAGGATGCCAGGGATAAAATGGCACAGCTCTGCAAAGAACTCGGTGTCGATGCTGTGGCAGTAATAGGGCTCGACCTGGCATACAAAACCGGAATGCTCAGCGGTATGAAAGGGACGGGGCTGTTCAGCGGCGTACGTGGTAAGGCTACTCCGATGGTAGCTTCGGAAATCGTTCTGGTAACCAAGGAAGGCAAACTTGCCGTCGAATCAAGTTTATTGAGTCAAGGCGGAGGCACATATTATAATTCCGGTTCAGCGCCGATGATGCTGCAGGGGAAGCCTGACTTAAAGGACGGGAAAGGGGAATGTGTTGAGGTATATGATCAGGCAGTGAAGATGAGCGCAGAAGGTTTGAGAGCAGAAATTGAGAAGGAATTGAATGTAAGCAAATAGTCTTTTATTACAGATGATTGTGGAAGGGACACGGCTGCAAGCCATTCTTGACACACTTTATTTTATGCAATCTAAAATACAGATAGTATGACGAGGTACAAAAATAAAAGGAAGCAAAATGAAAAAAACAGACATTTTCAGCTTGGCTATCTCAGTTCTTTTTCTGGCCTCAACGTTCGCATGTGCAGATCGTTACGGCTTTTCCGTGAGTAATGGCCAGGTACAAAATCCGGCTCCTGCTGTATATCAGCCCGTGCAAAATGGTCCGCCCGCCCATGCACCGGCTTACGGTTACCGTGCAAAACATATGTATATGTATCAGTATTACCCGTCAGTCTCAGTGTATCGTGACACCGGCACTGGAATGTATTTTTATCTCAGCGGTTCTAACTGGCAAGTCGGAGCAACTTTGCCTGATGCGTTGAAAGTAAATTTGGGAAGTTCTGTAACTCTCGAAATGGATACCGACAAACCCTACATATACAATGACCAGCACAGACAACAATATCCACCTGGACAGGCAAAAAAGAATAAGAAAAAGAATAAATATAAGAATGAGAAATGGTAATGCGTTTCGGCGCACCCAACCGTTCGGAAAGTAAGGGGGTCAAGTACGCTCTTGACCCTCTTACCTTTTTCCGGAGGCAGGGCCTTTACAGACCCTGCCGCATTGCTGGCCATCAGATCTTTTATTCCTCCGGAACCATCGAAGAGTGTTCGTAGACGATTAGCCACTTTCCGCCTATCTTCTGGACGACAAATGTTCCCCTAACCAGGTATGTAGTTTGTTCCTTCACCGCAGGGGGATTTCCGGTCGCAACATTATAGCTTGTGATGATCGCCGCATTATCTCCGAGCATCATAACCTGGGGATAGCGCATAGAAGCCGACCAAGTTCCTTTCGGCTGCTCATAAAAAGCTTTCATGCCTTCTGCGATTACATCCCAACCCTCAGTCAATAACGCCCCGCTTTTCCAGGGGCTAAACTGCGATGTTTTCGGGGAATGCCACCACAACGAGGACATCAGCTCGAAATCATTGGTACTTTGAGCCTTGAACCAATTTGTCATCACCTTAAGCACATCCTCCTCATCCGAAGCCATCGCAGATGAGCTAAAGGATACACAACACACTAAAAAAATGCAGACTGACAGAGCGGCAAGTTTTCTCATGATACCCCCCTTTCATTATTATGGATCTAACCTTATTTGCGAACGTATGTTTCGATGAATTGCATCCCGGTACCTTCTTCTAAAGGACCTTTCTGTATTAAAGTGTCACCATCTACAGTCATTTCGTATGATTCCGTTGTGCCGATAAACTCTTTCCCAACATGAAAGAGAATATTTTCGGTATAAACCTTGTTGTCGTATGTATAGGTCCCATATCCATACGCGGGAGATATCTCTCCATCCATCACATGTTGCCCCGTAAACATGAAATAACCATCGTGAATCAGTTTCATGCCAAAGTTGTTCGCATCTTTTACTGTGTCCATACTTACTGGTTTTCCTTCAACTGAATAGTTCCCTTTGACAGATGCCAACTCCCAATTGCCTTCAAGTGACGCCTGTGGAGCAGCTGCCGGTTGCTCAACCACGGCACTATTCCATATAAAATATTTCCGTTTCAGCGAACCGTCCTCTGCTTTCTGCCATACACACATATAGCTTCCATGATCAGTTTTGGACTCAGGCATGCCCGTCATTGAAGTTTCCATTTCGTAGGTTCCTACTTCATAAACCATACCGCCACAGCCCCAAACATCCAAGGCGGTGGGAGTGTAAGAATCTACCTTCATCCCCATCTCTTTCCCCTGATTCTGCCGTTTAATCATCTCGTCCACCCCCATTTTGTCATTTCCATGGGGCATTAAAACGGCATCATCTGTATAAAAAGACGGAAGTTTATCATAATCCCCTGAGAGCATCACATTCCAGTACACTGTATTGGCTTCTTCAACCTGTTGCTTCAATTTTGCCGGGTCTTCAACAGTTGTTGACTGACAGGCAAATAATGCTAAAGCTGCCGTAAACATAAAGATGAAAAGTATACTTTTCCTCATAATTAAACCCCCTTCGTTAAAAGTTGTCCTTATTGATAAACACCAATATTAGAAACTGGCACTTCACGTGCCAGATAGAAACACCGGTCTAATTATGGAAGAGCAACCGCTGTCGCTAAAATTGATCGAATGGTAGTTTTAATGAGCGAGACTGACGCCCGAATTTAAGGTTTGGGACCGGTTCTTTATTCCCTTAGAGGCACAGTAGGTTGGATCACAGACGCATCAGGATATGCGTTGCCTCGCAGGGGGCTTGTTAACGCCATGAATTGGCTCGATATTTTACGATAAACAAACTTGATGCGAGAGTCAAGAACTATAGGAGCTTCCAATATAACTATCTGTTAATGTTTGTATTATGCGTCAGCACAATATCAGGCAGGTTGAATCAAATCTGGACTATTGTTTCTCGTGTTGTTCACATTTCGGGATACGGGATGAAATTTAAACTCCTCGATCTTACCCACTTCAAGAATACCGAGCAGTTCGTCAAGATTCTTTAACTCAGGCTCGAGCCACCTAAGGACGTATTCCGGAGTGAGTATGACCGGCATTCTTTCGTGGATGTGTGCTATTCCTTGACTTGCCTCGGTTGTGATAATGGTACACGATTGAATTGTGATGCCACTGACCTTATCTGTCCATGTTTCCCATAGACCGGCAAAGCCGAACGGCTCATCTGTGGTTGTAGTGATGTAATACGGCTGCTTGTAACCCATAGGGCCAGTCCATTCGTAATATCCATTTGCAAGGATCAGGCATCGGCGTCTCTTAAATGTGTTCTTGAAGGATGGCTTAATAGCCAGTGTCTCAGCCCTTGCATTGATCATCCGAGATCCGATCTTGGGGTTCTTGGCCCAGAAAGGTATAAGACCCCACTGAAGGTGCCGGAGGTGGATCTGTTCCTGTTCCTTTAGGATGGCAGGGACTCGCTGTGTAGGGGCTACGTTGTAGCTGCAATCCGGTAACCAATCCCAATCATCGATTTTGACGAGTTTCCTGACAGTTCCTATGGGGCCTATGTATGCATATCGTCCACACATACTTAAAATATCTGTTCTCTGATTATTAAAGTCAAGGAAGATGGTATGGTATCAAAACCTCAAAGGCTTATCTATAGCTTATCGCAAACTCGCAATCTTTTATGGCGGGTGCAATATACTGTGCCGATTTATCCTTGACAACCCATTGTAATACTGCCATATACTTCCTCGAAAGAAGCAAGTTCCTACCGTTTTATATACTCCCTCAAAAAAGCAAGTTCCTATCACTTAGGGAGCGCGGTGCTGGAGATCGGTGCCCCGGTAGTAGTATTCCGGGACCTCTAAGGAAACAACTTTTTTATTTTGGAGGAACAATGATCGGAAAGAAATCACTTCTTTGGAATTCGGTGCTCCTGATTGCTGTATTGTTTCTTGTAACATTCACTGTATCCACAGCGGCTCAGGCGGCTACAGCCAAGACCGTCACTGCAGGCACAACCTGGGTTGTCGACAAGACTACGCAGTTGAGCAGCTTGACGATTGGTAAAGACGCCAAGCTGGGCGCTCCTTCAGGTCACAGCCTGGTCATGACGGTCAACGGCGTGGAGACCGCTATGAAGGCCGGGACTTATACCGGGGACATAGTTCTGACGGTAGCCGACGAAATCTTCGTCAAATACAGTGACATGGGAAAAGAGCTTAAGTATTATTTCACCACGGCAGTCTACGTCGACAACGGAAAATATATTCTCGGCAAATCGGTTGCCGCGGCCGCAGTGGGCGGAACGGTGACGGATACCGAAGCGAAAAATCTCTCGATTACATCGAAAGGCGACAACTTTAACGGCATTGTCGTTGTGGGCGATTCAAAATATACCATCGACAATTTGAAGATCGACTTCACCGGAAACGGCGGCAATGATTTCGTTGGCTTCGGTGCGGGTATCAAGAGCAGTGGCAAGGCCGACGTCACGGTGAATAGTGCCAATATTGTGACCAGAGGCAGCATCCGCACTGCGATTTTTGTTGGCGAACACAGCACAATGCACGTCAACAATTCCTCGATCGAGGTATTCAATGGACCGGAGCCGGCCAATACCGCTTTCGGTAAGCGCGTAGCTCCCATGGACCAGGTTCCCTGGGGCCTTGGCCTCACGGGAAATGTCCGTGCCACCAATCTCGTGGATTACGGGACGGTTTACTACAACAACTGCCACATCAAAGCGCAGGGATGGGGCGCGCTGTCTGTTGACGGCGCTGAGCACGTGCGTATGTACGTGACGAACAGCACCATCGAGACGGTGGACAGCGGTTACGGTGCCTATTCGATTGGCGACACCATCGACACCTTTAAACACAGCACTTTTAATGTGGCCAGTGTAGGCCTGATTATGGCCGCCGAAGGCAGTGATGTTCTCACCGACGGCTCCGTCTTGAATTCCAAGGGTTATGGTGTCGTCGTTCACAGCGCGGGTAATGGTCATTTGACAATTGATAAGGGCAGCACGATTCACAGCAAGTACGCGGCAATTGAAGTCAAGTCGAGCGGTGTAAATATTCTCGTAGACAATGCGAAGATTCAGGCCGATAACGGCGTAATTCTGCAGGCCATGGTGAACGACGACACGGGTGCCATGGGCGGACCGGGAATGCCTGCTGGCGGTGGCGCCGGTGGACCAGGGCAGGGAGGACCAAACCCGGGCGGACCTGGTGCGGGCGGGCAGAATAATGGCGGTGCGGCCGGTGTCGGCCAATCCGGCAACCCGATGGCTCCGGGAGGTCCCGGCGACACTCGCGGTCCGGAGGCGCAGAGGAAGACCGACCCGAACATCGTTGCAACCTTCAAAGACGTCAATTTGGAAGGCGACTTTTTCAACGGCCGCACCGGAGAGGGCGACCTGATTCTCAGTCTCGAGAATGCTACGATTGCCGGGGCCATCTCGACCACCACGACAAAGCCGTCAAATGGCAAAGCGCCCACCAGTGAGACTCGTGAGTGGATAGGTCGCGTGGTTAACACGCTTACTCAGACGGACGAAAAGCACGGTCTGAAGCTTACACTCGACAGCGCCTCGAAGTGGACTGTCAGCAGGACCTCCTATCTCACCTCACTGACGCTCGCCAAAGGGGCCGTGGTGGAAGCTCCTCAGGGCCAAAGCCTGACGATGACCGTGAACGGAAAACAGGAAACGATCCAGGCGGGCAGCTATCAGGGCAAGATTGTTCTTGCGGTTGCGCTGAAGCTGTAGCAGTCAGCGTTCGACCCAAAAGAGCCAGAGAGGCTCATTATATCATGTTTTTTAATGGCGCAACGGGGATTGAGCGCTAAGGGGAGAGTATAAAAAAACCGCCCGATCTCCCGGGCGGTCAATCCTGATGATATCTATAGATCCATAATAATAGTGATATTCTCACTCATCATTTCCTATTCTGTCTCGGCACATCAGGTGTTGGTATAGTATCAGAACCTCAAAGGCATATATCCATATCTTTGTGGGCATGCCGTGATCCATTATGGCAGGTGCAACAGATTGCGACGCTCTTGACTTGACAAGTTATTGTGATTTTGGGATATACTTGCTGCCAAAAAGCAAGCCTCTATCGTTCAAAAGGATTTGCACGAATGTAACAGATGCCTGCCGGACAGCCAAACCTGACTGATGAGGCTGGTATCAACCCGGGTAGCAACTAGTCAGGACAGGCATTACAATATTCACTAAATCTCACAAGGAGCAGGATATGAAGATTGCGGTAGCCGGAGTCGGATACGTCGGTTTGTCCATTGCCACCCTCTTCGCCCAGGATAACGAAGTCCATGCCGTCAGCACCACCGCGGCAAAGGTCGATCTCATCAATAACGGCAAGTCGCCCATTGTCGACAAGGAAATTTCGGAATACCTGGCAACCAGGGACTTGAACCTCACTGCTACGCTGGACAAGGAATTCGCCTATGCCAATGCGGAATGTATCGTCATTGCCACGCCAACGAACTATGATCCCAATACCAACTATTTCGATACCAGCGCGGTGGAAGACGTTATAGACATCGCTCTGCGGGTCAACCCCGGCGTGCCACTGGTCATCAAATCCACGGTACCCGTGGGATACACGGATTCAGTCATCGAAAAATTCGGCTGCCGGAATTTCATCTTCAGCCCGGAATTCCTGCGCGAAGGAAAAGCGCTCTACGACAATCTCTATCCCAGTCGCATCATCGTCGGTGCCTACGATGACATGGCAGAGCCAGCAAAAATGTTTGCCGAACTGCTGGCCAAGGGATCCGTGAAAAAGGATGTCGACATCCTCCACACGGCACCTACGGAAGCTGAAGCCATCAAACTGTTCGCCAACACCTACCTTGCACTGCGCGTGAGTTATTTCAACGAGCTGGACACCTATGCTGAAAGCAAGGGCCTGAACGCCCGGCAGGTTATAGAAGGCGTCTGCCTCGATCCGCGTATCGGCGGACACTATAACAATCCTTCCTTCGGCTACGGCGGCTACTGCCTGCCCAAGGATACCAAACAGCTCCTGGCCAACTACAAGGATGTGCCGAGCAACCTCATTGAGGCCATCGTCAGATCCAACAGCACCCGCAAGGATTTCATCGCTGACAGCGCCCTGGCCAAAGCGGGCTTCTTCGGCGTGGGGGATATCGGCCATGACGGCATTCCGGGAAGGCCATGTACGGTTGGCGTGTATCGCCTGACCATGAAGAGCGGCTCGGACAATTTCCGAGAGAGCAGCATTCAGGGAGTAATGAAGCGCATCAAGGCCAAGGGTGCCCAGATCATCATCTATGAACCGGGGCTGGCGGACGGGACCAATTTTTTCGGAAGCAAGGTCATGAGCGATCTGGCTGAGTTCAAACGCCAGTCAGACATCATTGTCGCCAACCGTTATGATTCCATGCTGGATGACGTTGAAAACAAGGTCTATACACGGGACCTCTTTCGCATGGATTGATCAACATCAGCCGGACCTGATTTCTATTTGGCTCCGAGTGCTCAATGAAAAAGGGCCGCCCTTTCTATAGGCGGCCCTTTCAGGTTGGGTTGGTTCTCAAAGCAGATACAATCATAATCATTATCTCTGCTTAAAAACGATCGCCTGGGCCTCGTTTGTTCGGAATTAAAAACGATATCTGATCTTGGCCAGTATCTGATCCGAGTCTCTCAAGGTGGTACTGTCCGTGAGCAGGCTGATGGTATCCTTATCGGGGTTGTTGATATAATCGAATCCTCCCCGGCTGTAAACGAGATAGAAATCCGAGAGAGGTCCGATTTCGTAGCGGTACCGGAACTGCAGGCCGAAGTTGACCTGGGCGAAATCGTTCATCGGCGTATTGTCGGCAATCAGGCGGCCATTATCACCTATAGAATAGCTCTGTTCGGCCTTGGCATTGACCGTCGCCCACTGGGTCTTCAGGCGCAATTCATGCTTTACCGCCGGGAACCAGTTCGCGGAAAGCGTGGCGCTCACCTGGCGGCGTGAAAAACTGCCGAGTTGAGTGCCCTGGACCCATATCAACCAGTCGCGGCTCCAGTTCGGACTCAGATTTAAATCCAGATTCAGATTATCGCTGGGATACCAGACGGCGTCTGCATTGATGCCGTACCCCCATCCGTCGACTCCCTCCTGGGCGATATTGACCCCTATGGATTCCTTCCATTCACCCCGCCTTGGCGTGGAATAATTGATATTGGCTCCCAGCCTTTGATTGAGGCGAACCAGGCCGTTTCCGCGGGAAAGCCGGTCGTCATAGCCGCTTGAAGCGAAGTTGAGGTTGAGCATCACCTCGTCCCCGCCGTGCAGTTTGCTGTTTATGTTGGCCATGACCGTTGTGGGGAAGACATCGCCCTCGGTGTTGCGGCCGACGGCAGCATTTATGGACCAGGTGATATCCGAAATGAAAGCGTCTTTGGGAAATCCATTCTGCTGCCACATACCGCGGACCGATACGTCCTCTGTGTCGTTTCGCTTCAGATATCCCAAATCGTCGATATCGAACCTGTTGTCATATCGGTCGATGGTCAGGGAATAATCCTGGTCTCTGCTGACAATGTAATCCACCGAACTCCAGAAAGCCGTGCCGGAGCTGCGTCCCGGCTGCGTTTCTATCGTGCTGCCGACGAACTGCCCGTTCCATCGCCAGGATTCCCCGAACCGGAAATCGTAATCGAAGGAGTTTACCAGGCCGGTGCGATCCAGAAAAGGCCTTTCAACATAGCTTGTAAACCAGCCGATGGACCATTGGTCTTTGGGGAGGGTGACCCGGCCGGCATAAAAGGTGCGCCCGACGTTTTCGTCCTCTTTCGCCGCAAAAATGCCGTAGTTGAGAAGCCCGGCAGATCCGATAACCTTCAGAGCACCTTTGATGTCGCTCGCCCCGCCATTGTCGTCCCTCGGCCCGCCGACACGGCGGGTATAAAAAAGACTGTTCCCTCCCGAAGGGCCGCCCCCAGAACCCGGCGGGCCGCCGCTCAAGGCGCCCGAACTGGCCATGGAAACATTGAAGATTCCCTGATTCTCGGTAAAGAAGGGCCGTTTGTCGCTGAAAAACGATTCGAAAGCGGTGAAGTTGATAACGAGTTGATCACTCTCGACCTGGCCGAAGTCGGGATAAAAGGTGGCGGCAACCTGGAATGCACCGTTTGGCTTCCAGGAAATATCCAGTCCGCTATTTACCTTGGTGCTGTGGTTCACCATGTCGCTCAGGACCGTCACGTGCGGTACCACATCCAGTTGCTGTGACGAATAGCTGGGGATTTCGACTTTAGCGAACTTCGTCATGAAATTGGACTGCTGCCGGCTGATACCTGGGAATCCGAATACTTCTTTGGTTGCCTGCACTTCACGTGCAAAGAAGAGGCCGATCTGGCGTGTGGAGCCATCGCCGTCGCGCATGGCCGCGATGGACCAGGGAAGAAGTATTTCCACCGTCCACTGCTGCGGTTCTTCATGAACTGCACGTTGCCATGCAGGATCCCAGTCGGTATTGGGGAAAATGGTCTGGTCGTTGATAATGCCGTCACTATAGGAGCCGGAAATGGATACGTCGAATTCATAGGCGAGTTTGCCGGTCCCGTCGAAGTCAACAATCAGGGTCACGTTGTCTGAGTCGAATTCCCTAGCATCGCGGGTCGTGACCGTATGCGTACGCTTGATGGTGGCGGGCTGCTCGCAGGTAATTGCAACCGCGAGCCCTTCCTTTGTGGCCAGGACCCGAGCCTCGGTCGCCAAAGAGGGCTTCGCCAGGGTCAATGGATCGATCAGCTTGAAATCGCGAAAAATTTTAGCGTCTTTCCACTCCGGCTCGTTGAGCAGACCGTCGACATGGATGGCCGCCAAACCGACGCACGGCACCAGGAGCCAGGCTGACAGACAGAGAAGAATAAGGGCCCTGCTGTAACTTATACGCAAATTTATAAAAATATGAAAAAGCTTGGACATGCTTACCTCATCGGTTTCGGACAGAATCGGGCAGCCGGGTTTAAAGGCTCTCCCGGGACAGAAAATGGCCGGCTGCTCTCCCAAAATACTAAACGGCCCGAATCCTGATTTTTAATTTTTTATTCTAAATTGTCAGGGAATTGTTTGTTGATGACCGACCCGTCAGGCTTAAAATCCTATGCCACAGTTCCCGGGTCAAGTCAAGGATATGTGGGGGCACCCGGCAATCCTCAGTGAAGAAAGGGGCCCATTGATGACATGGGAATGGTATAAGGCATCCGAAATTTAAAGCAAATTTCTTCTCTGTCTTTAATAAAAGTGGCCTGTAAATTGTGAGCAGAAAGTGCGGTCTTTTCCGAACCCCTTTTCCTTGCACATCCACTCCCATGATGGTAACTTGGAGAAAAAGGATTCGATGGGGCCGAACCCTTACTCCAGAACATTTAGAGCATAGACAAGACTACCATGAAAGACTTGGCATTCATCACTCTTGTGGCCTACGCCAAGCAGCGCCCTCACTATTGGGTGCGCTTCGCGAAATCCGTGAAACGTAAACCAACAATCATTTCCCATAAACGGTTCTACTGGCATGACTACGAAGGGGGACAGGAGGAAGCTCTGTTTTGGGCAAGGGACTGGCGGGACTGGGAATACCGCAAGCTGCGATCGCGGGGCTTGATCCAGCCAAGGGGTGACTGGAATAAAGGAATTCCGCCTTGCTACATAGCGCCTCGCGCTGACAACACCACCGGCAGGGTCGGAGTTCAGCGGCATGATTACAAGAGAATCAAAAAGCACGTGAAGAAGGACGGCACCATCTCATGGTACGAAAACCACTCACTCTGGTACGCCGCTATCTGGATCGAGTACGAAGAAGTGGACGGAATCGTTCTGCGCCGTTACCGGCAGCAGATCTTCAGCATCAAGAAGTTCGGCGAGGAGGGAGCCAGAAGCTTGGCGAGTGAGGCCAGGGCCGAAGCCGAGCGGTACCTGCAGTCTCCCCAGCACAAGGTGCTTCGCCTGCGTTATCAGCAGCAAAGGAATAGGGCCAAACCTGTTTGATCCCTCACATGCAGTCGCCCTGATCCGGGGGAAAATTCACTTTGACATACCAGTTTCTATAGGAGGAATACGTATGAAAAGAAGATTCTTCATGTCCATTTCGATCCTGTTTGTTGCAGCTTTTTTGATGATCCCTCGTATGACCATGAGCCTAAGGGCGGCGGAGGGAAAGCTTCGGGGGATAACCGATCAGACGTACCAGAAAACCTTCATACGCCATCCGGTGAAGCTTCTCACCATAGAGGAAATCATGAAAAAATGGCCGCCCAAGGCAGGTCAATCCCCAGCTCCGGAAGCGCCCAAAGCGGGGGAGAAAGCCGTCCCGGGTATCTATATCGATGACGGGAAATATGTGCCGGCCGAATCCGACAAAGACATCGTGAAATCCGGCACCGTCGGCGATACTTCGGCGGACGGGGTGACCATCAAGGGCGACGGGGGGAATCTTGGAGGCGTCTACGTTACCGGCGGGGGGCCCGCGTACACCCTTTCCAACGCCGACATCGAGCTGACGGGAGATGTTAAAGACATGGGGGGCGTTACCGCCGGTGCGGCGGCCGAGGATCACGGCACGCTGGTTTTAAAGAATGTCAATATCACCGTCACCGGGAAAGGAAGAAACACCGTCTCCTCCACGAAAAACAGCACGCTCAGAGTTTATAACTCAACGCTGATCGATCATGGTGCCCCTTTCAAACTGCTGCCCCTGGATGATCCCAGTCTCTCCGGCGCGTCCAAATATCTGGAGGTCCAGGGAAACAGCCGCACCACCATTACCATGCAGGATTCATACAGTTACTTTTACGATAGCACCATCATCGGCGACGGCTGGGGGGCCCTGTCCACCGATGCCGGCGGCGATTTTGTGTATATGGAGGCCAATAACTGCAAGGTGAGAACCATTAAAAGCGGCTATGGCGCCTATGCGGACCTCGTGTGTCACGATACCTTCAACGACTGTGATTTCGATGTGGCTTCCATGGCCATCGTGGTGGCCGGTGTCGGCGAGGCCACCTTCAATAACACCCAGGCCAGGTGCGGAAGCTACTTTGCCCTCATGCATTGTGTGACGGGGTCCTACACGGAGATCGGGACCCTTAAGGTCACCGACGGGGAAATCCACTGTAAAAAACCGGCCGTCATGATCCGGAGCCACAACGCCGACATCAGTTTCGATTCCGTGAAACTGACCACGGACAGCGGCATCCTGATCCAATCCATGGTGAACCCCGATCCCAACGCAACCCCCACCGAAGGAAAAACGGTGTACGGGATCCATGCGGTCTTCAAGAATATGGAAGCCAAAGGGGATATCATCCATGAAGACCCTGCCCGGATCATGTCGGTGGATCTCGAATCCGCCACCCTGACCGGAGCCGTCAACGGTGCCTACCTGATGATGGATGCCGGCAGCAGGTGGACCGCCACCGCCGATTCCAAGGTGACCCTTGTGGGCGAGATCGATCTTTCCAGGATCGATGCGCCCAAGGGAGTTACCATCACGGCAGTGGGAAGTGAGAGTGGAACCTATACGCTGCCCGGTGGCGGGGTTCTGATCATGAAGGCGATATAGGAGAAATGCTGGGAAGCTAAGAGGCTGGGATGCTGGGATGCTGGGAGGCGGAAAGGCTGGGAAGCTGGGAGGCTGGGAGGCCCCGACGCCGGGATCTTCGACTGGGAAGTTGAGGAACTGAGAAGATGTGAAGATGAGAAGTTGAGACGTTGAGAAGATGAGAAGTTGAGAAAATAGGAAGCCGGGAGACGCAAAATGCGCTCCCGGCTTTTTTTAGGGCTTGAATTTTTTTATTCTTTCGGAAGGCCTTTACCTTCCAGCCAAAGGTCCATGCACCGGGGCTTCCCAGCCTTCTAGCTTCACCGCATCCCAGCTTCCTGGCCTCCCAGCATCCGGCTTCGCGTGAGAAAATTGGTTTTATGATGTTGTCATGGCTTGTTTTGCCAATCTATTTATTGCCACTGGCCAGATCGAGGGCCGTCGGTGCACCCTTGACCGACATTTCAAGCGTGTATACGGCGACGTTGCCGGAAATAAACAGGGTGCTTCTGTTCTTGCCGCCGAATGTCAAGTTTTTACATTTTTTTTCAGGCAGGGCGATTTCATCTATCTTCTCCCCCTTCGGATTGAAGACGGTGATGGAATCGCCGATCAGATAAAGGTCGCCTTTTTCATCCAGTGCCATGCCGTCGGTGCTTTGATTGCAGAAGACCTTTTTGTCGGTTAACGAACCATCCGGGCCAATGGCATAGGAGCAGATCTTGTCGCCATCGTTGGCATAGAGTGTCTTGCCGTCAGGCGTTCCGATAAGGCCGTTGGGTGAGTCCAAATTCGCGACGCGGGTCACCTTTCCGTCGGGAGCGATATAATCGATACCCAGATCCCCGGGGGATATCTTTTCATTCGCGCCCGGGGGCATGCCCCCCGGTAATCCGCCGGGCATTGCGTTTCCCGCAGGCAACTTCATGCCCGCAAAGGAGAAATCGGTGAAATAGGTGCCTCCATTCGGGTTTACCCATATATCATTGGGGATATGAATCTTTTTCCCATCGCATGAATCCGCGATCACCTGCAGACTTCCTCCCTTCATGTCGTCCCGGGTAACTCTGCCGTTTTCCATTTCACAGATCAGCAGACGGCCCCGGGCGTCAAACGCCATGCCGATGGCTCCGCCGTCGATTTTCCGGTACAGGGAAACCTTTCCATCTTTCCATGTCCATTTCTGGATGCTGTTCCCGCCCTTTTCGGTAAAATAAACGTTACCCGCCGCATCCGCCGCAGGTCCTTCGGTTCCGTTAAAACCGGACTGAACCGTCTTTATCGTTGCCCCGGGAGCAACCAGATCGATCTTATTTCCGGCGCTGAATGCGGCAACAGCAATGAGGACGGTTATGGTAAGGGTTAGGAATACAAGGATAATTTTCGATTTATCGATGTGCATATTGCCTCCTGACGAGTTTGTGGTCCTGTTGATATTCGAGGGAAAGAATAATGGCATAGGTTTCCGGTTCATTAAGCTTCAATGTACTTTCTCCAATCGAAGAAGTTCTTTTCTTATTGATTAAAAGAGAATTTTATTCTTAAGCCGGTTAAGCCGGCCAAACAGGTATTGCCTGGGGCGTCTTAAGTGTTGGGATATGAAAACAAAATTTTATAATTTATAAATAATAAGTATATATGGGGATATGTTTTGTCAACAAAAAATAAAACGGGGAGGGGTGCACAGCACTTCAATGAAAAAAAGGTCCGGTTCCATCATCGGAACAGGCCCTTTCTATGGGGAACGGACTTGCAGAACTTCAGCCGGAAGGGCAGGGCGCCTATTCGACGGAGAGGACAATGGCGCCACGGTAATCGTTGTCTTCGATCTTAGTTTTAACACCGTCCACTGTCATAAAGATACGGTGATGATGCCGGTCACTTTGGGGGAATGTGGAACCGATACACTGCCAGGTGGCGGGGTTCTGATCTTGAATGCGGCAGAGGAAGAACGCTGGGATGCTGGGAGGCGGAAAGGCTGGGAAGGTTGGAAGGTAGGAAGGTGGTAAGGGGAGAGGTTGAGAAACTGAGAAATTGAGCAACTGAAACGTTGAGAAGCTGGGAAGATAGGGGGCCGGGAGACGCTAAGGGCGCTCCCGGCTTCTTTGGAGGGCGATTTCAACAGGGTAGGGGATGTATGAATGCATGCGATGCATGCATCTTTTCTTATGCTCGCTTGGGCAGTTTCACCGTCGCAAATCCCTCCTCCACCAGGTACTTGTCGAAGGTCCGGCACCAGAAGGTGAGATCCACGAAGTGCTCGCCGTCCTTTTCATATTTATCGGTAACGTAAGACCTGCAAATGACGACATCTCCCTCCATGGCATGCCAAGCGGCGCGGCACCCCCGGAGAAACGGAACCTTGTCCATATACGGGTATTTATCGAACAGGGCGGGCCGGATTTCCAGGCTCAGCGGCGGGATGATGGTGGGCGCACGGGTGTAGTCGATGGTGGGGTCCGAACCCGGCGGCAGTTCCATGATGTCCCAGCCGATTCTCTGGAGCCAGCCGGCATCGCCCATCCAGTTGAGAATCATTCCGGCGGCCCATTTGGCGGCGACGGCGTTCTGAATGAGTCCCCGGCCGTCCCGGTTGGCGATTTCCGGCGTGGCGTCGGGATCCACCGGCATGCTTCTGGAGGGAGCTTTTTTCTCCAGGTATTCAGGCCGCAGGTAAATTCCCTGCTCGTTTTTTACCATGGTTTTAAACACGGCCGGATCGAGATAATCCAATTTGGCGTTGGTGGACCAATCGGGAATGTCGAATATCATATCGATTTTCTCTTCGGCGCGGATGGGACCCACGGCCCGGGCCGGCGGCATGTCGCCGATATTGACGTCATCCCAGTGAAGGGCCTCGCTACCCCGGATTTTCTCGTTTTTCCAGATCTCCTTTATTTCTTCCCAGTCCGCATCGGAGTAAGTGTAGGGCTTGCGACTCCACCAGTCGGGACTCTCCCAGGCGTGTGCCTTGTTCTTGTTGCGCTTTGAAGGATCTTTGTGACGCCGGAAGCTCTCCTTGAGGATGTTGGCTCCCTCGGCCACCAGTTCGCCCCTCTGGTTAAACACCCTGGCCCATCCTTTCATGGCGAAGGTGCGGTAATGACTTCCGGCTGCCGGGGTGATATCCACAAAATGCTGCTCATCGATAACGGTGTACAGGGTGTCCCCTTCATGCACCGGCCGGTAGTAGTTCATGGTGTCATTGTGGGCGCTGACGACCATGTAATCGCCGATTCCCTCGGTCTTGGGCATGGCCGGCATGTAGGTGGGCTCCGCCGCAGCGAAGGGCAGGGCCATGGCGCCCCATACGGTTTTCTTCGCGTAGCTTTCGTCGGTAAACAGCGGGTTGAGGGCCCCGTAACGCCGGGCATAGGTATCCATATTTTCCCTGCTCATTTTTGTGCCCCCTGAGTGGCCATGGGCGCCGATTCCCGGCTGTCCGTCAAGCTTTCCGCTTACAAGATCGCTGATACTGATCTTTCCCTTGTTGTTGATGGCGTCGAGCTCCGCCTGGAACTTTTGAAGCACCTTTGCATCTTCGCTATCGTATTTCCCCGGGTAGTAAAATTCCCATTCGTCCCAGTAGCTGTCGGATGCCTCTTTTGCCTGGGCGATAGCGTCCGGCGCCGCCCAAGTGTTTTTTGAAAACCTGAGGCCGCCCATACCGGCAACGCCCAGCGCTGCCGACCCTTGCCCCACAAGCTTTAAAAATGATCTTCTGTTCAGTTCCGGCATGATTCCCCCTTTCATGTTGGAAGGTTCATGAAAACAAAAGGTTTTTACCCAATAAATATGTGATGCCTGCATTCATGGTAACGGCATCCATGACCGCCATGCAGTTTTGATGTCGAAAACATTTCTGGCGTCCGCACCGTATGAAAACAAGTCGTTTGACGTTCGAAGGAGGAGTGTTTCTGAATAGATAACCTATCATACTGAAAATGTGTTAAAAATCAATAGAAAGGTTGTCTGTTTCAGACCGAGGGGATGATACGACCCTCACTGCTCAAACGATTAAAAATACGGATAAATTTTAGGATGTTTCGGTGGGCGTCTCCCGCCAGACCGTCATCGCACTCGAAGCCTCAAGGTACGTTCCGTCCCCGGGGTTGGCGTTTCGAATCGCCCGGGTGTTCGACGCAAAAGTGGAGGATGTGTTCGAATACCATGATGAATGAAATGAATATCCTCCGCCGCTCCAGGTCCCAATGTTCGTATCTTATTCAAATACGACATCGTTTGAGATATCCATAATTTCTTAAAGATTTGGCGGTATGCTAGCCGAAATCGACACTGTTCCTAATTACCGGATGTGTCGTACGCACTGCATCCGGTGATTCCTCCAGCGAGACGTTCAGCTATAAATTATGACATGTCCGTTCACTTCTCCGGCTGATCCCGGGGAAGTGTTTCATTCGGCAGGCAGAAGAGGCGCCCCGGTTATAAATTTATGCAAAAGTCGAGGAGGTACCATATGTCCAGAAAAAGTTCCAACCTTACCAGGCGAAAGTTCATGATAGCAGCAGGTTCCGCGGCGATTGCCTCACCGCTGCTTTTGAACCCTGCAGGTTCCATGGCTTCGGAAAAAACAACCGGAAACGACACGGCTTTCAAAATTATCCCTGAAAATTGTGTGAACTGTGTCGGCTGTGTGATCTTCTGCCCCAATGACGCCATACACTATGGCGGGAATCAGGCATACCGCATCGACCCCGAGAGGTGTGAGGCGTGCGGGACATGTGCGGAATACTGCAACCATGACGCGGCGGTGGATCCCAGCGAGCCCCGGTCGGAGGCCAAACTCCATGCCTTGAAAACGCTGGATTGCGACCTGTGCGTGATTGGCGGCGGACCGGGTCTCGCAGCCGCCGTCAGGGCGGCCCAGGCGGGCAAGAAGGTCGTTATTCTGGAAAAAGGCCCCCAGCTCGGCGGCTGTGCGTATTATGCAATGGGACTTTTTGCCAGAGGCTCCAAAGCGCACCTTGCCACCGGCATACGGGACAACCGGGAAGATGCTGTCAAGGAAACCACGGAAAGGTTCAAAGGCCAGGTTGACCCGGAAATAATCCGGAAGGCGATATACGCCGCCGGTCCGTTCTTCGATTGGGTAACGGAATTCAAAGAGCTGAAGGATCGCTTCGCATTCATGGGGGGCCCCAGCGGCGGCATGTCCGGTCCCGGCGGTTCCGGTGGTGGGGGAGGGGACAACCCGATGGCCATGGAAGGCGCCGTCAGTGCTGTCGGGTCGATCGCCGGCGGAAGATTCGGCGTGGGCCGTCAGCTGATCCTCGCCCTGAGGAAAGCATGCAAAGACCTTGGCATTACGGTGCTCACCCATCACCGGGCCATCAAGGTCGCAACCCAAAAGGGCGCCGTCAGCCATGTGATGGCGGACGATCCGGGGGGGCATACCCGGGTCAATTGCAAAGCCGTTCTGCTTTCCACCGGCGGCTTCCAGGCCAGCCAGGATATGATTCGAAAATACGCGCCGAAGTTCGGCAGTGTTCACTTCGGTCACAACGCCCACGGGTTGCCGGAACTCACCGGTGACGGGATGATCATGGCTCAAAAGGCCGGCGCCTTGATCGACCGGGATGCCATTCGCCTGGACGTTTTAACACAGATTCCTTCCCCCATGTCAGCGTTCCTGTGCGCCCACTGCAAGGTCGATGAGATGAAGATAAACCTCCTGGGCAAACGGTTTACCAACGAAGCCGGCTCCGGCGGGATGATCGGTGAGACTCTCATACAGGCCCAGCCCCTGGGCGTCACCTATTCCATCTCGGACCAGCCGCTCTGGGACGAACGAAACACGGCGGAACTTGCGAAGGACAAGGGCAGGATCGATCCCTATGCGTTTACGCCGGAGATGATGGACGAGATGGACGATTTCATGAACGCCCCCGACCAGCCGCTCATTCGGGCCAATACCCTGGAGGAATTGGCGAATCAGATGGGGCTGGATCCCGGAGTTTTCCTGGCAACGGTCAACCGCTACAACGAGTTCTGCAAAAACGGTAAGGACGAAGACTTCGGCAAACCGGCCGGAAACCTCCATGCCGTCAAGACTCCTCCTTTCTATGCCGTGCGCAACCTGGTGCACCCCCACGGGGGGTGCTGCGGTGTGGCGGTCACCCCCAACATGGAAGTGAAAGCCGACGGCGGCGGTCTGGTGGGCGGGCTTTACGCGTCCGGCGATATCGTTTCGCCTTCCCTCGGATCCCATTTCGGCGTCCTTCACGATCTGACCTGGGCGTTCACCGGAGCCTTCATGGCTTCGGACAGTATCCTGGAATATCTCAAAACCGAAGCATGATTATAAACCCCATTTTAAAGGAGACGGCGATATGTCAGAGAAAAGTTCGAATTTAACCCGAAGAAAATTCATGTTGGCAGGCTCCGCGGCCATGGCGTCCCCCCTTCTCCTGGGCGCCGCGGGTTCGCTGGTCGGGGCAAAATCCGCTGAAGCCAAGATGATCGTAACGAACGCCCAAAAAGGGAAGGGAACCAGCATTTACTTCATCGGTCACGGATGCGTGGGCTGTCAGGTATGCAGGACATTCTGTCCGGCGGAAGCCATTCACTTCGGGGACACCGGAAACGAGATCGACCAGAACAAGTGCGAGCACTGCGGCACGTGTTACGAGGAATGCCCGATTTGCGTCGTTTCTCAAACAGAATTTTGATCTTTCCCAGGGAGGATAAAAAATATGGCTATAAAAATGATGGATTGCGATTTGGTTGTGTTGGGTGCCGGCGGCTCCGGGCTGGTTGCCGGGTGCCGGGCCTTCGATCTCACCGGAAAGAAGGTGGTGATTCTCGAGAAGGCTCCGAAGCCGGCAGGGTGCACCTATTTTGCCAGCGGCATGGGGGAATCGGGTCCCATAAAGGATTCCAAGTGGCAGAAGGAGGCAGGCGTCAAAGTAAACGAAGACCCCCAGGATCTCTCCGGGCAGTTCTTTGACTGGCTCGTGACGGCCACCAAGGGCGACGCCGAGAAATTCTTCTACGTAACCAAGGAAGGACAGGGTATGTTCAGGGCGGCGGGACGTATTTCTTTCCCTGTTGACGGCGGTCCGAATAACGTTGATCGTTACAAAAAGTATTGGGACCTGCCCGACCAGACCATCGGACCGGGCAGAATGGGTTCCTGGGTTGTCGATCACCTGAGCGCCTATTGTAAGAAGAAGGGGATTCAGATCCTCACGTCAACCCGTGCCAGAAGGTTCATCACGGATGAAAAGAACAAGGTGACGGCAGTGCTGGCCGACACCGAGGACGGAGAACTTCTGGTCAACTGCAAAGCCTGCGTGGTTGCGGCAGGCGGATGGGGGGCCAATAAGAAGCTTCTCAGAAAATATTATCCGGAGAAGTATACTTGCGGGAAGTTTCACAGCCTGTGTCCGCCTTATTTGACAGGTGACTGCATTCAGGCCGCCGAGGAGATCGGGGCCCATATCGACCCGACCATCCGGAGCCTCAATTTCCCGGGCGGTTTTTTTGGCGACGGCATGATGCGTCACCCCTGGCACACGAGTCTGTTGAGGCTTACGACCGGCAAGTGCGTCGTTATCAATCTGGACGGCAAGCGCTGGAAGAATGAGGGGAGCATGGGCGGCGGTGGCGGAACCGATGGATACATCGGCGATCAGCGGTGCGGGGTCGGCATAGCGATTGTCGACAGCGACATCGTCAACGAGGCCGCATCGCAGAAGGGCGGCATGGGGATGATGATGCCGGGAGAGAGTTCCAGGACGACCATGAAGGAAGATCTCGAGGAGGAAGCCGCCTGGGATGAAGCGGGCGCCAGCGGCAACCATACGAGAAAGGCCGACAGTCTCGTGGAACTGGCCCTCAAGATGAAGGTGGACCCCCGGGCACTGGTCGATACCATCGAGAGATACAACAAGTTCTGCGAAACGGGCAAGGATATAGATTTCGGAAAATCGGCCCAAAATCTCCAGAAGATCCAGAAACCGCCCTTTTATGCAATTTTCTGCAATCGCTGGACCCAGAGTTCAAAGGGCCGGAACGGGATCTGCGTCAATTCTGAATTCCAGGCCCTGAATGCGAAAGGGGAGACACTGCCCGGAATGTGGGCCGCTGGCGACGGCTGCACCATTTTCGGCGGATTTATCATCGGCAGCCAGACCCAGGGCGTTTGGAATGAAGAGGAGACGGCGGCCCGTACCAAACTTTCAAGGGCTCTGGTTCAGGCCGCTGCGGCCGCTTCGGGAAAGGATACTTCGGGTGCAGGCGGTCAAGGAGCCTCGCAGGGCGGGATGCCCCCGCAAGGCGGGATGTCTGGTGGCGCTGGCGGCACTGGCGGCGCCCCGGGTGGTGGTGCACCTGGTGCCGGTGGTGAAGGAGGACGGAGCGGTGGTAT
Organism: Desulfobacterales bacterium; assembly: GCA_040235505.1. Taxonomy (GTDB): domain Bacteria; phylum Desulfobacterota; class Desulfobacteria; order Desulfobacterales; family JAFDDL01; genus JBECKW01. The sequence goes on along the minus strand of JBECKW010000025.1, from coordinate 5,542 downwards.
GCCGATGATGATGGGCGGCGGTGCTGAGACCAACATCCTGGAAGGCAAAGGCTCCCCGTGCGGCGGCCTCGGTCCGGCATTTCTCTCTGGATTTTGTGCGGGCACCTTCGCGGCGAAATATTTGGCAGAACTTTAATTACATGGGAAAAAATAATGAGAAAGATTTCACTTTTGACGGTAGTGCTTACGCTCGTTTTTGCATTATCCACCTGGGCCGCAGATATCTCCGGGAAATGGACTCTCACCATGTGGGGGGCCGGGGCGGAAGAATCTGTGCCGCTGGAAATCAAAGCTTCTGGTGAGAATTTTACAGTTACCTGCTTCCACCCGAACTTCAAGGAAATGACAGGTAAAGGAACTTTAAAAGGAGACGAAATATCCTTTAACCTCAAATCATCTTCCATGGAAATTGCTTTTACCGGAAAAGTCGACGGCAACAAGATGGAAGGTGTCAGGGAAATAAAAGCCTCCCCGCAGGGCGGAATGTCTATGGGCACCGATGAGGGGCGGGACGGCGGCGCTCCTGCCGCTCAACAGGGTACTCCCCAAGGTAGTGCTCCAGGTGGTGCCGTAGGCAGTACTCCTCCAGGTGGTGGTCAGGGGGGCGCTGTTGCTGCTAATTCCGGGGGTGCCCAGGCACAGAGTTCCGAGAACTGGACGGCTGTCAGGAATTAATACGCTATGAATCGGTATAGTGTATTACCTCAAAAACATTGATAATAATTTTGCTTGCGCATCTGAAAAGACGACCACAGAAAGATGGTTGTTGCCATAACGAATATTATTTGGTAATGAAAATGAACTAAATAACTGATGATGACACTATTAACGACCAACCGCATTTCATAATAACTTGATAACAATTGAAAAACTGGTTGGGGCGTATTCCCATTCAGGCGTGAAATGCAATTGAGGCAGAATTATGACAATTGTTGAGCGCAGTTTTATCCGGACATACAACAGATACAATATCCTAAACGCCATTCGTACAGCGGGAATGATCTCTCGCGTCGATATTTCCAAAGAGCTTGGACTGAGCAAGGCCTCTCTGACGGGGATCACGGCGGAATTAATCGAAGAGGGGTTGGTCATCGAGAAACAGCCCGGTGCCTTTCAAGTGGGCCGGCGTCCCATCCTGCTTGCCATAAATCCGGATGGCGCTTACGCCGTTGGGATAAACATCACCATCAGCCGCGTGCAGGCGGTGATTATTAACTTCCAGGCAGAAATAAAGGCGACTTATGCCGTGCCCCTGGAGAAAGACCAATACAGACCTGAAGCCCTTGCAAAAAAAATTAGCGCAGCAGTCTCCGGATGCATCACCAAATTCGGATTCGAAAATAAAAAGATAGCCGGTGTCGGGGTGAGTGTTCCCGGGCTGGTGGATTCAAATTCCGGCGTTGTAAGGTACCTCCCGAATTACGGGTGGATGGATGTCAAGTTCAGGGAGATTCTTCGCGAGAATATCGGGTATCGGCTATTTATCGACAACGATGCAAACAATGTGACCATTTCCGAGCATTGGTTCGGAGAGGGGTGCGGGACCGACAATCTTCTGGTGATCATTATCGAAAACGGTATTGGTGCGGGGTGTGTGCTCAACGGGCAACTGGTTCGTGGGGTTTTGGGGGTTGCAGGTGAATTCGGACATATGAGCATCGACCCGAACGGCCCCATGTGCAGATGCGGCAGGAGAGGGTGTGTGGAGGCCTATGCCGGAATCTTTGCAATCATGAAAGATGTCGCCAGAGTCGCCGCTCATGATAATTTGCGGAGAAAACCTTCTGATCTCAAGTTCGACGATGTCGTCGAGGGCGCCATGAAAGGAAACGCGGAATTTCGGAATATACTCAATCACGCCGGCCGCATGCTGGGGATCGGCGTTTCGCAGCTGATAACCCTTCTAAACCCGGAGAAGATCATTCTTACAGGTACCGGCGTCCAGGCAGGTGATCTGATGTTTACCCCGATGTTCGATGCCATTGAAAGTAACCGGTCCGAAAAAATCAGCGACTGCAGACCCGATATCCTCGTTAAAAACTGGACCAGTGAAGACTTTGCAAAGGGCGCAGGCACGCTTGTGCTGCAGGAAATTTATAAATCCCCTGCATTTAAGGGTTGAAGCCCCTCTATCGGATGGAGCCCCCCCTCTTTTTTACATAAACCTATGTAAAGTTTTGCAAAAAATAAATTGTAAGTTTAGATATAAATCTTTGTGCTGGAGGAAAGCCAAAGAAGTTTTTCATTTGTATTCCGATAGATAAGGTTTTCAAGGGAGATATCAGACTCCGATTGAGAAAATTATAAAGCGGATCCAATATAGGATCATCGAGAAGAAGCTTGACGGCGCGTGACAGAGCAGCTAAACTCCGAAAATTATCAAGATGATATACCGAACTTCGAATGAAATTCGGAGCCGCCGGATAGCCGGGCCCATGTTTCGACCGGCTGAATCAAATCAGGAGCCAAAATGAGACGAATTTTCGAAAAAGTGAAGCGTGTCTGGCTGAAACGGCCTGTCCTCTGCACGGCTATTTCATTAGTTGTTTTAATTGTATTGTCGAGCACTATATACCTGCTCCAGGGAGAGGACAATGCCGACACCTCTCAGCAATACACCGTCAAGACAGGTCCGCTTCGCATCAGCGTTACGGAATCGGGAACCGTGGCGGCGGCGCAAAAGACCGTTGTGAAAAACGAGGTGGAGGGAAACACCACCATTGTCTACATTGTGGATGAGGGAACCAAGGTAAAAAAAGGCGATCTTTTGATGGAGCTCGATTCAAGTACATTGACGAACAACCAGGTCGACCAGGAAATTCAGGTGCTGAATGCCAAAGCTTCCTACATCGATGCAAAGGAGAATTATTCTGTCACCGAGAGCCAGGCCCAGAGCGATGTGGATGAAGCGGAACTGACCTATGAATTTGCCCAGCAGGACTTGAAGAAATATGTGGAGGGGGAATATCCCAATAGCCTGAAGGAAGACGAATCGAAGATTACCCTGGCGGAAGCAACGGTTGCGGAAGACCAGGAAACCCTCGATTGGTCGAAAAAGCTATATGCGTCGCAGTTCATATCCAATTCGGAACTCGAAAAAGATCAGCTTACCTACAAGAAGGCGAAGCTGGATCTGGACCTGGCCAACCGAGCCAGGGACCTGCTGGCCAACTACACGCACAAGCGGGAGCTCGCACAACTCGAGAGTGATGTAAAGCAGGCAAAAATGGCCCTTGAGAGGGCCCAGGGGAAAGCGAAAGCCGATGTCGTCGAGGCAGAGGCCAGTTTCAAGGCGCAAGAGGCTCAATATGCACAGCAGCAGTCAAAGCTGAAAAAGATCGAAAGCCAGTTGGAAAAAACGAAAATTTATGCACCGGTATCCGGCCAGGTGATTTATGCCACCAGTGTCAGCCAGGGAGGGGGCCCGATGCACTTCAGAAGGCAGGAGCCGCTGAAACTCGGGGGATCGGTGAGCGAGCGCCAGGAACTGTTTTATCTGTCCTCCGACAATGAGAAGCTTATTATCGAAACTTCCATACCGGAAGCAAGTATCGATAAAGTGAAGGTGGGGGATACGGCTTTGATTACCGCAGATTCGGTACCCGGGACCATTTTTTCTGGAAAAATCAGTTATATTTCGCAGGTGGTGGATGCAGAGACTTATTACCAGAACAACAGTGTGAAGGTCTATGACGCCAAGATATCCCTGGATGAAACCGAAAAGCTGAGTGCTCTTCGCACAGACATGGCATGCAACGTCGAGATGGTGATGGCGCAATTTGAAAAAGCTACCTATGTCCCCATCGAAGCGGTCATGAGCGTCGATGGAAAGCCGACGGTCTACATGGTTGAGGACGACAACCTGGTGCCGCGGACTGTCTCGACCGGCATTAACAATGGAAGCGTGATTAAAATCGATGATGGTCTGAAAGCCGGTGAAGTGGTAACGCTGGCGCCGCCACTGAATGCTGGCGCCTTGGTGGAAAATTTTGGTAAGCAGGTTAAGGGGTAAATGATTTTTCATCTTTTGCGGCCTTGTGGGGAGATTGGGGGCAAACCTTGATTTGTGATTTACGGTGGGCTCTTAATCACAAATCACGGCGTCCCCATTATTTTTGCCCGTAGTACGCTCCTTCGCCATGCTTTCTCAGGAAGTGCTTGTCAAGCAGAAGGGATGGTATCGGTTTCAAGGCCGGGTTCAGGCGCTTGCACTGGATGGCCATCATGGCCACTTCCTCCAGGACCACCGAATTGTGAACGGCTTCTTCGGCGTTTTTTCCCCAGGTGAAGGGTCCGTGGCTTTTCACCAGTACTGCCGGTATCCTGCCTGCATTCAACCCGCTGAAGGCTTCGATAATTACTTTTCCCGTATTGGCTTCATAGTCGGATTGTATTTCTTTTTTGCTCATTTCGCGGGTGCAGGGCACCTCTCCATAGAAGTAATCGGCATGGGTTGTCCCGTAGGGAGGAATTCCCATGCCTGCCTGAGCCCAGGCGGTCGCCCATTTCGAGTGGGTATGGCATACTCCGCCGATGCCAGGAAACGCATTGTATAGTGCCACGTGGGTCGGTGCGTCCGAAGACGGATTCAATGCCCCTTCCACGGCCTTTCCCGTCAAGTCTATCAGCACCATGTCCTCGGCTGTCATCATGTCATAGGCAACACCACTGGGTTTTATGGCAATGAGCCCGCTGGATCTGTCGATGCCGCTTACATTGCCCCAGGTGTATGTTACAAGGCCCTGCCTCGGCAGTTCCAGATTGGCCTTGAGAACCGCCTGCTTCAATTGCGCCAGCATATGTTTCTCCCTTTCAAGGTGACTCCAAATGATCCACCGCAGCCCTTTCGATGACCAGGCCCCGGATATAGCGTTTCATGAACAGGTCGAAACCGGCGACATCTTCGGGGTCGGGAAGTACGGTGTCTTTCTGTTTGTCCGAGAAAACCCTTTGGCTGAGAAAATTATCCAGCGACTCGTCATTTTTCCGGTTGACCATATAAGACGCCAGCAGGGCGATGCCCCAGGCGCCGCCTTCGCCTGCGGTTTCCATGACGGATACGGGAACGTTCAGCGCCGCGGCCATGATCTTCTGCCCGACGTTTCCGGCCTTGAAAAAACCGCCGTGCCCCAGGATTTCATTCACTTCCACCGATTCCTGCTCAAAAAGAATATTCAAGCCGGTTTTCAGGGCCCCCAGCGCCGTAAAGAGGTGGGTCCTCATAAAATTGGCCAGGTTGAATCGGCTGCCGGGTGAACGCACAAACAAAGGGCGACCTTCTTCAAAACCGGTAATGTGCTCGCCGGCAATGTATCCGTAGGCCAGAAGCCCCCCGCAGTCCGGGTCCCCATCCAGTGCCTTGCCCAGCAGCGTTTCATAGAGCCTGGATTTGTCCACCTCCATGCCCATCGCTTTCATTGCCTGGCTGAACAGATCCATCCAGGCGTCGCAATCCGGTGTGCAGTTGTTGCTGTGGACCATGGCCACCAGTCTGCCCGAAGGCGTGGTGACGAGGTCGATCTCCGGATAGGCCTTTGACAGC
>JBECKW010000369.1:0-6515 GCA_040235505.1 Desulfobacterales bacterium | reverse complement strand
CGTCGTATTCGGTTTGGGAATGACCCTGGCAATTACGCCGCTGGTATCTATTGCCCGGGGCAAAGGGCAAAAAGATCAGTGCGGCGTCATCCTGCGGCAATCCCTTCTGCTGAACATCGTCGTGACCCTTGTCCTTCTTGGCGCCCTACTTTTACTGGCCGATACGATTAAATTTTTAAACCAGGAAAAAGCGGTTGCCGTTCAGGCTGCATCCTATGCGAAGATTATCGCGTTCTCGATCATTCCGTTCATGATTTTTCAGGTTTATCGCCAGTTTATCGAAGGCCTGGCGTTTACGAAACCGGCAATGTATGTAACCCTGGCAGCGAACCTGGTGAATGTGTTCGGCAACTGGGTATTTATATACGGCCATCTGGGAATGCCGGCCTGTGGTTTGGACGGCGCCGGGTACTCCACGCTCATCACGCGCGGTTTCATGGCGGTTGTCATGATGGTCTATGTCTTAAAAGCAAAACGTTATCAGGAATATGAACCCTCATTCAGGTTCCGAAATATCAACTGGCCGGTTATCAAGGAATTGGTCCGTGTGGGGGTGCCCACGGGGTTTCAGAATTTTTTTGAAATCGGCGCCTTTTCATTTTCCGCTATTATGATCGGCTGGCTGGGGAGCAAACAATTGGCCGCGCATCAAATTGCCCTGAGCCTGGCTGCGATTTCTTTCATGATTGCATTGGGCATTTCCTCAGCGGGAACAATCCGTGTCGGGCATGCCTATGGCAGGAGAAGTATTGACGATGTACGCCGATCCGGATTTTTGACAACAATTTTTTCATCATCGGTGATGGCGTGTTTCGGCGTCGTATTCGTAATATTCCGGCATCAGCTTCCGCTCATTTTTTCGGAAGATCCGGCCGTGATTCAAATTGCCGCCTCGCTTATTATTGTAGCCGCCCTTTTTCAGATTTCCGACGGCGCCCAGGTAGCCGGCCTGGGAATCTTGCGAGGTATTACGGATGTCCGCGTGCCGATGATGATAACATTTATCGCCTACTGGGTAGTTGCGTTGCCCATCGGCTATTTGCTCGGGTTTGTTTTTAAATTGGAAGTTGTTGGAATTTGGGTCGGCCTCCTGGCCGGACTCAGCGCTGCCGCCATCATGTTAAACCTGCGGTTCGGGATGAAAACCAGGACATCTGTGGCTGCGGGTCGGACCCGGGCAATAGTTGATTCCATCTGACTGGAAGAGGGTTCCCCGCTCGAAGTCCGGGATCTTCGACATGGGGTCGAGGGGTAGAGGATTTCCCCCTCGAATCCTTAAATCCCGAAAGTTGTACCCATAATTTGAAGAATGTATTTACATCTTGATTTAAAACGAAATATTTGCATAATGATAAACAGTCATTTCTCGATTAGCACTGCTGAATCAGGTCTGACATAAAACCTCTTGCCCTCAGGTCAAGATCAGAATTCAGTGGCTCTACCATCTGAACGACTCATTGTTACATCCCGGGTTGCGGTTTCCCCACAACAATGACCAGGGGGTAACAAATGAGTCGATTTCGAAAGTTATCACAGACAATCCGGCATTGCCCATACCATATTGTCCGGGTTCCGAAGTACAGATTTCGAGTTCTCACTTATTATTTAAAAGTTCATACAGGAATGAGAGGAGGCGTATAATGAAAGATCCAATAGAAAAAGCAAGAACAGAAGCGGCCGGTAAGATAGAATTCCTAAAAAAATTAATTTGGTTGGTGGTATGTTTCACGGGTCTTGCCTATTTTGGATTGCCGGGCTGTTCTACAGTTCCCAAAAGACTGAGTCCGGAAAAACTTCAAAAGGTTCTTACGGATCCTCTTAATTTAGAAACAAACCGAGATCCTAAAAAATGGGGGTTGCCAAATAATGTGGAATCTTATGCGGATGCTTCTCTATACACAATTTATACAAATAAAGGGGACCACGATGTGCTGATATTTTGCAAAAAGGCAGATAATTATGAATTGGTTCCTCGCACTCTTTTGCAGAATGCTGATAGATATGGATTAAAGGAAGAACAGTTGATTGAAGTTCCTAAAGAAGACCTCAACTCGATTATTTCGACATATCTTAAAAAATATAAAAACGAAGTGGAAGCAATCAGTGACAAGGTTATCTGCCCTACCAACGCGGAAACTTATGAAGAAGATCCCGTGGGCTTTTATGCCAAAGCCAAGAACGAAGAGATTTTAGTTTCTGAGGATAATTCAAATGGTTATAGGGGAAATTCAAGGAAATATTATATCTCTGCCATAGCAAAAAAACCAGGACTTTTCTATGTCAAACAGGGGGTTTTGTATATCGAATCATATGAAAATCAATCCAATAGTGAATTTATGGAACGATATGGAGATATTGCCGGAGTCAATAATTCAGGCGCTGGTAATCATACAACAATAACTGGCATAGAAAATATGGGCTCCGGAGGAAGTACTGGAGGCGGAGCTTCTGGTGGAGGAAGTAGCGGCTCTGGAGGAGGAGGAAAATAACCGGTAATTCCAGGTCGGAGACGACGGGGCAGATCTTGACTTTTAACAAAAATAACATGGCGACCAGCTCCAATATTTGAAAAGGGGTCCCCGACAACGGCATCGGGATCTTCGACAAGTCCGGTCTTGTCCTGCTTTGGGAAAATGGGGGAGGAGGAAACAGGGGCTGTCTTTAAATTTTCAACTAACTTTAATTTTGCCGGGATACCTCTCGGCCTGAATGATGATTTATAGAAATAGTTAAAGACGCCCCTCATTTCCCTTTTTTGCAGCAGACACGACAGATTGCGGCGATTTTGGCTTGACAACCTGTTGGAATCCTACCATATACTGGTTTCCAAAGAAGCAAGGTCCTACCGCTTCAATCTACGCAATGCCGGCAGATACGCTTTATCAAAAACAAGTTCCTATCGTTATGCTTATCAGGAGAAAAGAAAATGAGAAAAAATCAGATCATTGTTGTGGGACTGCTGGTCGTGTCCATGCTTTGTATCGGATCAACGGCTGTATTGGCGAAGAGCACGGGCGATGCTGCCATGGCGACCGGCGCCGTAAAGGCCGGCGTTTTCGATAAGGCCTTGATCTTCGACCCGACGGCATCGGAAACCCTGCACGTCACTGTGGACGGAAAGCCCCTGACGGTCACCAAGTACACGGTCACCTACGTAGCCAATCCCATCCCGATGGCGGCCGGGGGCCGCGGAACGGTGGAAGACCCCACCGCCTGGGAGAAAATGAGCATTTATGTGCCCGCAACAGCTGCCAAGGACCAGGACACGGCAATTATTCTGAATGTCAACAACGGCGGCTGGATGAACAGTCCGTTGGGGAACCTCTTCGCCGATTGGAGCGGGAACATCAACACGACACTCGTCAGTGACTCGAACACGGACAAAATCGGCGCCGCCTTTGCCGCCGGTTATGTCATCTGTGATGTGGGGACGCGCAGTCGCGGCCTCGTGGCGGTGGACGGCACATATCCGGGCCACGCCCCGGCGGTGGTCGTGGACGCCAAGGCTGCCATTCGATACCTTCGCTTGAACGATGCCGTGATCCCCGGCTCGTCCGAACGCATCGTTATCACCGGAACCAGTGGCGGCGGCGGTCTCTCGACGGCCGTGGCGGCCAGCGGCAACAGCCCCGACTACTACCCGTATCTCAAAAAAATCGGAGCCGCGGGTATCGACGCGTCCGGTGGCAGCACGCTGAGGGATGACGTGTTCGCGACGATCGCCTATTGCCCGATCACCGACCTCGATCACGCGGATATCGCCTACGAGTGGCAATATTCGGCAACGCGGCTTCTCGGCCCCTATACCGTGGGTCAGAACCCGCCTTCCGAAAAGGCCATGGCCGTGTCGAAAGAACTTGCGGCGCAGTATCCGGCTTATCTCAAGAGCCTCGGGCTGAAGTTCGAAGACGGCACACCGCTCACCGCCGACACCATGCCGGGCGCGATCAAAGCGCTGGTGAAAGCGGATGTCGAAAATGCGATGGCGCAAGAGGGTGAAACCATACCGGATCTGGGCGAAACATGGACGTTTATCCAGAGGGACGGAAGCAAGCAGGTGGTCGCGAACAATTGGCTCGATGTCGATAATGCCGCCCATACCGTTGTGAGCATAGACTACGGCAAATACCTGGAATTCGTCTGCACGACGGCTCAGCTCAAGACGACGCCCGCGTTCGAAAACTACGGCACGTCACTCGAGGGCCAGATGAACGAGTCCAACCTCTCCGGTGACAAGGGGACAGAGTACAGCCACTGGCTTGGGTGGTCCTGGGAACACGACGTCAAGGCCGGTAACGTGGTGGGTTCAGACGACACCGGTTTATCCTTTGATGAGTTCATGAAAACCGTTGCCGGCAAGGCGGTTAAACTGCAGATGAAGATGATCAACCCGATGCCGTACCTGTTGAGCAAAGAAGGAGACAGCGCGCCGTACTGGTATGTTCGTTACGGAATGCGCGACCGCGATACGTCTTTCGCCGTCGAGGTAGCGTTGTTCTATGCCATTCAGAGCGACCCGAGCGTCAAGGACGCCAATTGCGCGATCGCCTATATGCAGCCCCATAGCGGAAACTACGACGTCCAGGAAGCCTACGCCTGGCTCGCGGGTGTTCTCAAGGGAAAGACCGGGGGGGCGAATCTTAATTAAGGTTTTTTCCAAATCCGTTGGAGCAAAGGATTCGAGGATTTCCCGATGCAGTTATCGGGAAATCCTCGATACCTTGGATCCTTGAACCCTATATGGAGATGTCAGGGCACATTGTTGTCAAGCAGGACAAATGCCAGTCAAAAAATATAAGTCCCAGCAGTCAAGTCCCCCTGTTTCCCTAAAAGAGAGATCAAGTTGCCCGGCAGCCCTTTGACAACCAACAAGGGTTCTGATAAATAACGTACATTATTGAATATTTTCTTATCCATGGCGGAAGACGTTCTTGAAAAGGAAAACAACAAATGAAGGCAGAACATGTCAATGCATTCATAACCGCAACCACTGAAGTTATTGCCGCCATGACCTCGCTTAAAGTAGTACCGGCAAAAGCGTATTTGAAAAAAGAGGATTTGGCCACGGGTGATGTCAGCAGTATTGTCGGATTGACCGGAACACCGACGGGTAGTTTTTCCATCAGTTTCGATAAAGAAAGCATATTGAAAATAACATCCAGGATTTTTAAAGAAGAAATAACCAGACTCGATAGTGATGTGGCCGAAGCGGCGGGGGAACTGGCCAATATGATATCAGGCCAGGCCAGAAAAAAAATTGAAGAACAAGGCGATCTTTGTGATGGCGCGATCCCGACAGTCGTCGCAGGGGAAGGACATCATCTGGTGCACATCACCAACGGCCCCAAAATTGCCGTTCCTTTCACACTGGATAAGGCAAAAATCACCCTGGAGGTTTGTTTCGAAGCATAAAACGTTTTACATTCTCCCGTTGAATCGTAGTATTTCACTCGACCCCTCGACCCCTCGACCCCTCGAATCCCTGTCGAAGATCCCGGGCTTTTTGCTGTGCGGGATGGCGTCATGAGTCCGGAAGGCACCCTGGATATTGTGTACCGGGACGATGCCTTTGTGGTGGTGAACAAACCCGGCGGCCTGGCGGCGGTTCCCGGCCGGGGGCCGGACAAGCAGGATTGCGTGGAAAGCCGTCTGCGCGCCATTTATCCGGATTGCATCGCGCAACCGGCGGTGCATCGCCTGGATATGCCCACCTCCGGCCTCATGGTGCTGGGACTGACGGCTGAAGCCCATCGCAGACTTTCCATGGCGTTTGAATCCCGCAGCGTCACCAAGCGCTACGTTGCCGTGCTGGAAGGCCGGGTCCGGGAAAGCGCGGGCGAGATACAACTTGCATTCCGGCTCGATCCCGACAACCGGCCCTGCCAGGTCTGCGACCCTGTGAACGGGAAAACGGGCATTACCCGGTGGCGGAAAATCGATTGTTCTGCCGGCCGGACCCGGGTGGAGTTCCTGCCCGTAACAGGCCGGACCCACCAGCTGCGGCTGCACGCCAGCCACCCCAGGGGGCTCGGCTGCCCCATTGTGGGCGACTGCCTGTACGGCAGCGGCAAGCGGGGCGATCCCATGCTTCTGCACGCGTCGGGTCTGCAGTTTCCCCATCCCGTAACGGCCCAGGCAGCCTGTTTTTTTTCACCCGCTCCTTTTTGAGTGTTTGATTGAAAAAGAATCGACGTCTATCGACAAAAAATTGGTTGTGATTTAAGTTAGATTTTTATTGAAAGACAAGAATCCGAACATTAACCAACTTTAGTCGACGGAGGTTACGATGGCCACCAAAGATAAATCGCGTTATGAAAGCCCCTGTGGCAAGTACGTGTACGATCCCGAAGAGGGAGACTACGAACGCAATATCCCCCCGGGCACGCCATTTGAGGATTTGCCTGATGATTGGTGTTGCCCTAAATGCGGCGCTGAAAAAGAGTTTTTTGAGAAGATTGACGACTGAAAGCATGGGTGCCGCATCCAATGGGAAACAGGGGACGCCCTCAACAAGA
>JBECKW010000310.1:0-4993 GCA_040235505.1 Desulfobacterales bacterium | reverse complement strand
GTTAACGGACGAAGTCGTTACGCTGACAGGAACCGGAACGCCCTACTTCCTCGATGCTCTCACTGGAGATATCGAGCAGGCAGGCGAATATGTCGATAACGGTGATGGAACCATTTCAATTGTGCTCCATAGATTGAACGCAGGCTGCTGCAAAATCGTTGTGATTACGAAAAATACGACCAAGTTTCCGGCACCCGATGTGTATGTAGTTTCTGTAAATGCCGACAGGGCGGATTACGATATCGTTCGAGTAGACGGGAAACTGATGCTTCGCTCTGCTGTCGCGGGAGACTATGCTGTCACACTTTCCGATGGCAGGGAGAAAACGGTGACCATCTCGGAAAACGGCAAGACTGTGGACCTCTCGAACAATGATACCCACCTTGTAATTGACAGCTACGGTCCCACCTATCCGAATGCTTCGGACATGATCGATGACAGGGGGATTCAGACAGTCGATCCTTCAGCCACCACCATAACAAAAGTCGATTTCGGAGGCATGCCGCTCACCAACTGGGAAGCCATTTCCGCGACACCTGGACAGCTGAGCAAGATGGGCGTGGCGTCCATGAAAGATGTATCCGGAAAAGGATATTACACATTGACCTTTGACTGGAACGGTTCCGACGCTTACCTGATGCTGGGATACGGCAATGACCAGGTAACGGGCGTAACAGTCAACGGCACTGAAGTAACCGCCATCGACAATATGACAGACAAAATTGACCTGGGCGGAATGCTGAAAGCCGGTAAAAACACCATCGAAATTGAACTTTCCTCAACGCTTGCCGGACGAGCCACCGTCGAAAGCGATGTTCTGAGTGACGGAGGACTGAATTTCGGCGGAACAACGTACAAAGACAACGGCCTTAGCTCCGCCAAACTCGTATCGTATGAAGATGTTTCAATTTAAAGGACTGCAACCAAATAAACCTCATGGTTGAGGTAATAGTTAAATATGATAATGTAGATTATCCGAACCTTATTTAAATCAAAATCCTATTTTTTTATATGTGCCGATTTTTAAGGCATTTCCGCACGATCAAACTGAAAGCGAATAGCCCATCTGAAAACTGGGGACATTGTTATGACTATAGATGCGAATAGTAAGAATTCAAGATCATGGGTCCCAATCGCCTCAACGCTTATTATCGTTAATTGCCTGGCGTTGATCCCATCCATGGGCTATGAGCCGCTGGGTGCGGCGATCAAAAAGACCATCACCATGAGCTTCACCCAGTGGGGACTTTTTACCGGTATGGCAGGTATTCTGGCCATTGTGTGCGCTGTACCTGCCGGAATAGCGATAAAGCGTTTCGGGGCAAGGAAGGTTTTCTTATCAGGCGCCGTTTTTATGGTTGCGGGGCTGCTGATACTTTCTTTAAGCAGTAATTTTTCAGCTGCCATATCCGGACGAGGCGTGTGGCAGATCGGTATAAGGTTTCTCCTTCCGGCCATTACCGCTGCAGTCGTTGTAGCGGTCCCCGATCAATACAGGAGCAGGGTCCTGGGAATCGGCATCGCAGTCAGCTATTTGGGAACCATCACGGCTCAAACCATAGGCGCATGGATGAGCCAGAAATGGGGATGGCAACTGGCCATCCAGTTTTTTGCCGCTATTGTTTTTATCTCTGCCATAATATTTTTTCTGTATTATCGGGGAGATGCCGCCGCCGAAGGGGAAACTTTAAAGGGTTCCAAGACCGCAATCAGGAACGGCGTGCCGAAACCGAGAAATGTCTATTTAATGCCTTCTGTCTGGCTACTCTGCCTGTTGGTCATCGTGGGGGGTGAGGAAGGGGTGGTCGGAAGCTTCGTCGTGCTACAGATGAACGAAATATGGAAAACCGGTGCGTTGGGTTACGCCTGGATTGTAAATGCAGGAATGGCCCTTGCAATTGTCGTGAATCTGGGTGCCGGATGGTGCGGTGATAAGTTTGGTCGCTGGAACATGCTGATTGTGAGCGGTATTTTGAATTCGATGGTTGGGATATGTCTTCTGATTGGGCAGTTTAACCACAAGGGCGTCTATATCGCGGGCATTCTGATTGCAAAGGCGTTGCAGTTGACCACGACCCTTTTTGCCAATTCACTGGCGCCTGCATTCCTCAAAGGCCGTGATGTCGCTGCAATCATTGCCATGATAGCCCTTGGAGGAGGTCTTGGTCAGTTTCTCGGGCAGCAGGTAATCGGGATTCTGAAAGATGCGACCGGAACCTATACGGCAGGATGGTTGTATATTGCAGCATGCGGCCTGATGGCGACATTCGTTGCCGCCGGATTCAAGGTATACTTTGATCGAAAAGATAAAGTGGCAGGTTAGGATCCGCAGGCAGACCGGGTTCTGATGCTTTTTTTAAATTTATAGATGGAGGGAAAAATGGAATACGAGGTGTTAAGTCCCCGCGGCGAGGTTGATCCGGTAGGGACCATTGGTCTTCAGCCGCGTATAGCGGATCTAAACAACAAGACGATCGGCCTGTATACGACCTTTAAAGAGCACTGGAGTCTTATTCTCGAAGAGATCGGGCGTCAGCTTAAGGAAAGATTCCCCAGTGCGGAATTCACCCGTTTCAAATACACCAAAGATCTCAATTCCTACACACAGGTTGCGGAAGTGGCAAAAGACCCGGAGGTTCGGCCTTCATTTGAAGAATGGCTTCGGGGAGTCGACGCCGTCATCACCGCCAACGGGGATGCCGGCTCATGCGCCCTCTATCTGACCTACAACACGACACTGGTCGAAAGGTTGGGGAAACCGGTGGTCATGATGGTGAACAAGGAATTTGTCAAAATTTCCGAAAGCGCCGCAGCCCTAAGGGGGGTACCCGGCCTGAGGTATGTCGTGTGGGATATTCCCGACCTTTCCGTTGAACCTTCCCTTGAAAAATTTGTCAATGAGGTGATCCCCCAATATGTGCGTGCCTCACTGGATGATATCATCGCCGCACTGACCGGCCCCCTGACCGATATTGAAAAAACGCCCCCAAAGGAACCCGAAAACATTCCTAGAATTGCTCATCAGGGCGATCTCTACGAAATCAATGATTATTTCTACAAAAATGGATGGGCCTATGGGATGCCCGTCCTGCCGCCCACAGAGGCGGCCGTTCAGCTGATGCTTCAGGGGACGGATCTGCCGCCGGATCATGTTGTGGCGAAACTCCCCCCGATGATGGGAAAGGCCACGGTGGAAAAAATCGCCGTCAATGCGGTTATGGCCGGCTGCCGCCCTCCCTATATGCCGGTGCTGATAGCGGCGGTGGAGGCGATCGCAGATCCGAGAATGTGGCTTGAGGCCTATACATGCAGCGTCGCCTCCTGGGCACCGTTGATGATCATTAACGGTCCGATACGACGGGACCTGAATATCAACAGCGGCGCGACCCTCTTCAGTCCCTACTACAGAGCCAATGCGACCATCGCCCATGCGCTCGGCCTCATTGTCATGAACATTGCCGGAATACGCGCCGGTATTGAAGATATGGGAATTTTCGGCCACGAAGGCCGATTCGGAATGTGCATCGCCGAGAGAGAAGAGGACAGCCCATGGGAGCCGATGCATGAATATTTCGGTTTCAATAAAGGAGACAGCACCGTCACGGTATCCTGGCCGAACACCCGTTCCATGGGGATGTTCGGAAAAAACGCGGGGGACGTACTGAAAGGCATCTGCGACAGTATTCCTGCGTTTGGTTTTGACCCGGGCTGCACCATCATTCTGCTTCCGGAAACGGCGAAACTGTTGCACAGCAGTGGTTTTTCGAGAAAAGACTTTGTATCCTATCTCGTAGAATATGGGCGCCAGCCGGCGACGCATATCAATGTCCGATGGCTGAAAGGCAACAACCATATTCCGAAAGAATTCCCGCTGCCTGAAGATCCGACAAGGTCAGTTCGAAAATTTCACTCCGGATTGCACTTGCCCGTGGTTGTCGCCGGCATGGACTATTCATACGGCGTTGCATTTTACGGCGGCGGCGGCGATCATGGCGGGCCCATCACAAAGAAAATCGAACTGCCGAAGGATTGGAAAACACTTACCGAGAAGTATAAAGAGTGATTCACTACAAGCCATCTCAAAATAAAGATCATAAAGATCACGCCCACTGACAAGGCGTGAGGCGATGAAAAAGCACAGCATATATGTAATAAGTGAGCGTTTTGAAGAGCATCACAATCCCGCCGTTGGCGGGATCAGGATGAGGGGAAAACATAATGAAAACCGGCGAAATCAATATCAGAGACCCTTTTATACTCGATTATGGCGGGAAATACTACCTTTATGGAACCAGGGGGCCCACCACGTGGGGCCTTGCCGATGGGTTCGACTGCTACGTCAGCGGTGATCTGGAAAACTGGGACGGGCCTGTCGAAATATTTCACAACAATGGCGATTTCTGGGCCGATCGAAATTACTGGGCTCCCGAATGCTTTTTTTACAAAGGCGAATTCTATCTTTTCGCCACCTTCAATTCAGAAAAAAGGCATATGGGGACCCAAATTCTGAAATCAGATTCTCCTGAAGGGCCTTTCAAAGTGCATAGCAAGGGACCCGTCACTCCGTCGGACCAAGAATGTCTGGATGGGACGTTGTATATTGATTCCGGGGGGGTGCCCCACATGGTATTCAGCGGTTCGTTTAAAAAAAACCATAAAGGAGAAATGTTCGTCCAGCCGCTGACCCCGGACCTCAGGGCGTCTGCCGGAAAACCGAGGCTGATATTTCTTGCCGCGGACGTGCCCTGGACCGTTCCCTTTCCCAAGGGGAAGGAAGTATTCGGCATCGATGTTCCCATCTATTTTTCCGACGGGCCCTTTCTTTACAGAACAAAAACGGGCAGGCTGCTTCTGTTATGGTCGAGTTTTGGCAACGGGGGCTATTCTCTGGGGGTTGCCGTTTCCGACAATGGTGAAATCGATGGCAACTGGATACACGATGAAAAACCGCTGTATACCGGAGGCGGTCACGGCATGATTTTCAATTCACCGG
>JBECKW010000144.1:0-33763 GCA_040235505.1 Desulfobacterales bacterium | reverse complement strand
CCCCCGATCCCAATGTCGAGACCGGAATGCTTTCGAACGGTTTCAGGTATGTGATAATGAAAAACCGGGAGCCGAAAGACCGGGTCAGCATGCATCTTCTCGTCCAGGTGGGATCATTTTATGAATCAGAGGACGAGCAGGGGATCGCTCATTTTCTGGAGCATATGATGTTCAATGGATCTCAGCATTTTCCCCCTGGAGAACTGGTCAAGTACTTTCAACTGATCGGTATGCAGTTCGGGCCGGATGCAAATGCACAAACGGGGTATTTAAACACGGTATATGACATCCTGCTTCCTAAAGGTGATTCAAAGAGCGTAGAACAGGGTCTTCTTGTCCTCAAGGACTATGCCCAGGGAGCGCTTTTAACGCAGGACGAGATCGATAAGGAACGGGGGGTCATTCTTTCCGAAAAACGAAGCAGGGACTCTGCCGATTACCGAACCATGGTTTCGTCGCTGCAGTTTGAATTCCCGGATGCCAGATTTTCACACCGTCTTCCCATCGGTGAAGAGTCGGTCATCCGTTCCGCCGGCCATGACTTGATGAAACGGTTTTACGACACATGGTACCGACCGGAGACGATGATCCTGGTGATGGTGGGCGACTTCGATGCGTCAGCAGTAGAGCCGCTCGTGAAAAAAGCTTTCGGGGATATGGTTGCCCGGGCACCCGAGGCGGCAGAACCCGATTTCGGGAAGATTGTCCATAAGGGTATCGAAACGTTTTACCACCACGAGCCGGAAACGGGGGCAACTTCGGTGTCGGTCGAAGTTGTTCGAAAGGTGACGAAAAAAGAAGATTCGAAACAGCTTCGCCGACAGGACGCCATTCTCGACATCGCCGAAGAAATGGTGCAAAATCGTCTGGATAAAATGCTGAGTGATCCGGATGTTCCCTTTACTTCGGCCTCCATCCATATGGGGCGTTTTCTGCAACAGATCAAGTATGCCGAAATATCCGCCGATTGTTTGCCGGAAAAGTGGGAAGGGGCGCTTGCACGGATTGAACAGACCCTTCGGCAGGCCTTGTCGTTCGGATTTACTCAAAGTGAGCTTGACAGGGTCAAAAAAGACTACATCTCCTCCCTTGAAAATGCCGTGGCGCAGGCCCCCACGCGGGAGAGCATGGATCTGGCAAGTGAAATTATCTGGCATGTTGAGAACAATCGTGTTTTCTTATCTCCCGAGCAGGAGAAAACCCTTCTTCTACCGATTATTAACAAATTGACGCCCGAGGAGGCACTCGAGGCGCTTCAAAAAGCATGGGCGCCGGATCATCGGCTGGTTCTGGTGACCGGGAATGTCACCCTGAAAACCAGCGGAGACATGACACCCGAGAAACAGATTCGATCCGCATTCGAGCACAGCGAGGCAGAGACCCTTAAAGCCCCGGAAGAAAGCCGGCAGGTGGTTTTCCCATATCTTTCGAAGCCGGCATCCCCGGGTGAAATATCCCGAAGGAAGGAAATAAAGGACCTCGGTATTGTTCAGGTGGATTTTAAAAACGGTGTCCGGCTGAATCTTAAAAAAACCGATTTCGAGGCTGATAAAATCCGGGTTTCCATCGTTTTCGGTGGGGGGACCTCTATTGAACCGGCGGACAAACCCGGGTTGGCCATGCTCAGCGAGGAAGTAGTGAATGAAAGCGGACTCGGGCGTCTCGATAAAAACGAATTGGCAGATGCCCTGGCAGGCACGCAAGTGGAGGCGGGATTTGATACTTCACAAGACCGGTTTGCTTTCGAGGGCGCATGCGCATCCCGGGAAATCGAACTGCTCGTGCAACTTCTTTATGCGCACCTGGTGGATCCCGGATTCCGCAAGGATGCCTTTGGCCTGGTGATGGCGCGTTTTGAACAAAGCTATAAATCCCTTTCCCGTGACATTGACGGAGGCATGAGTCTTGAAGGGAAAAGATTTCTGGCCGGCGGTGACAGCCGTTTTGGGATGCCGCATTTAGAGGCATTGAAGGCATTGACCCTTGCGGATGTCCAAAAATGGATCCTTGCCGCGATCAACAGCGGCTCAGTGGAAGTGAATGTGGTGGGTGATATGGATACGGATGCCGTGATAAACTGCATGGCCACCTATTTCGGAACGCTTCCAGAGCACAAAGCGCCGGCGGAAACAGCGACGCACACGTCCCTGTCCTTTCCCCGCGGGAAAAAACTCGATATCCGTGTCGATACCCAGATCCCGAAAGGTCTGGTGGTGACGGCCTATCCCACGGACGATTACTGGGACATTTCGAAAACCCGCAGGATTTCCGTTCTGGCGGATATTTTTTCGGAAAAACTCAGGGAGAAAATTCGGGAAGAACTCGGGGCGTCGTATTCTCCTTACGCATATAACCAGTCAAGCCGTGCGTATCCCGGCTATGGTGTGCTCCAGGCATATGTCTATGTGGCACCCGAACAGGCGGCCCACGTTGCCGATGTGGTCCGACAAATCGCAGGTGACATTGTCGCCAACGGCGTTTCGGATGAAGACCTTGAACGATCCCTGAAACCGATTCTAACCAGCATCAAGGATTATCGACGGACCAATACCTACTGGCTGGATCGCGTGATGGCCGATTCCACTCGCCATCCCCAACAACTCGACTGGAGCCGGACGTTTGAAAAAGACTATGCTTCCATTACGGTCCAAGATATTCAGAAGGTCGCCAAAGCCTATCTGGTGAATAAAAATGCGGCGTGTATCATCATATTGCCGGAGGAGGGGAAATAAAAAACAGGGTTCAAGGGTTCAAGGGGTCAAGGGGTCGAGGGGTCAAGGGGAAAACTCAAATCCGGCCGACATTTGGGAGTCGTGCGTATCTTTCTTCAGATTGAGATCTCAATTGGATTTTAAGTTCTCAAAACGGATACTGTGCGGCTTTATCTCGACGAAGAGGCTCGATATCGCATCATCTCGATATCGCATCATTTTTACGAGTCCCTTTTTTCTTTTCACTTGAACCCTTGAACCCTCGAACCCTCGAACCCTTTTCTCAGATTTTCGCTTGACAAAAACGGCCTGTGAAGATACACGTTTTTTTTCCGAATGCCCCCCGGACGCAGGGGGTTCATATTAGAGGAAAAACGGGTTGCGGTGTATTGTTCTTGCTAACGCTTCAACAAGCAAAACGGAGTTCCCATGAGTATGATAGATGAAAAGGCGCATGAGACTTCAGCAAATGCGACGGCCTCGGAGGACCGGACGGCCGGGCATGATGGTGATGAGACGATGAAGAACGGAAAGGGAGGATTCGTGATCCTCTTTTTTATTTTGGGCTTTGTGGCCTGTCTCGTCATCGGCTGGTGGGTTTTTCCTAAGATCCTGTATTCCCAGAAGAAACAACCGATTCCTTTCAACCACAAGCTTCATGTCGCCCAGGTTGATAATGGTTGCCAGAGCTGTCACTATCTCCGCAAAGACGGGAGTTTCTCCGGCATACCGACCCTTGAAGAATGTAAGTCATGCCACTCGGAGACCATCGGCGAGTCTGCTGCCGAAGCAAAGTTCATGACTGAGTATGTCTATAAAGGAAGAGAGGTCCCCTGGTATGTTTATGCCAAGCAGCCGGATTGTGTCTTTTTCAGCCACGCCGCGCATATCAAGATGGGACATTTGGCTTGTGAAACGTGCCATGGCGATGTCGGGGAATCGGAGGTTCCGAAGGTGTACCAGGTGAACCGCCTGACAGGATACAGCCGGGATATCTGGGGCGATAACATCGCGGGGATCAAGAAAAACACCTATGACCGTATGAAAATGGATGATTGCGCCGAGTGCCATGAAACCATGATAGGTCACAGAACCAGCGCACAGACGAAAAATGAAGCATGCTTCGTATGTCACAAGTAGGTGTCTGAAGTGACTTTTTCCTTTCGTGAAGAACGGTTGATGAAACAGGCTTCTCAGGTTTAAGGGGTATCATTCAATGAAAATAGACAGACGATGCTTTTTGTCACTCGGAATCGGTGCGGCAGCCGGTGTCGCGCTTTCGCCATTGCCCTGGAAACTAGCCGACGATAGTTCCATTTGGACCCAGAATTGGCCCTGGACTCCCGTCCCCAAAGACGGCAAGGTCAGCCACGTCAATTCCACCTGCAGCCTATGCCCCGGCGGATGCGGTATCAGCGTCCGGAAGGTGGGGGACCGCGCCGTTAAAATTGAAGGGGCGGCGGGCCATCCGGTAAACGACGGCGGCATTTGTATCCGGGGCCTTTCGGGGCTTCAGCTTCTCTATGGTCCCACCCGGGTGAAAACACCTCTGAAACGCGCCGGAAAGCGCGGAGAAGGAAAGTGGACCAAAATTTCCTGGCAGGAGGCCATCGGCGAGGTAGCGCAAGCCCTCGGGAAGCTTCGGGACGGCGGACAACCCCACACCTTGGCGGCGGTCATGGGCTCGGACCGGGGAACGGTTTCTCAACTCATGCAGCGGTTTATGAGCGCTTATGGATCTCCCAATTTTTTCCGTATGCCTTCGGTTCAGGATGCCTACGAGCAGGCGCTCTACCTTATGCAGGGCGAGAGGGCCATGGCGGGTTTCGATGTGGATAACGCGGATTTTGTGCTGAGCTTCGGAAGCGGACTGATCGAGGGATGGGGCGCTCCGGTGCGGATGATCCGTGCCTGCGGCAAGTGGGTGCAGGACGGTGTCCGTATCGTTCAGGCGGAACCCCGGCTTTCGAATACGGCCGCCAAGGCCGCCGTGAATGGTGATTGGCTGCCCATCAAGCCGGGTACGGAAGCCGCGCTTGCCTTGGGCATCGCCAATGTCATTATCCGGGAAAACCTGTTCAACCAGTTTGTCGACCAGGCTTCTTCCGGTTTTGAAAGCGCGGTGGATTCGGAAGGCCGCCAGCATAAGGGATTTAAAGAGCTGGTGCTTACCTCCTACAGCCCTGAAACGGTAGCCGGCATCACCGGGATCGACGCGGATCGCATTACCGCAGTGGCCCGGGATTTTGCAGCCGCCAAACATCCGCTTGCCCTGGCCGGTCGCGGCATGGGCCATACTCCGGGCAGTGTTTACGATATCATGGCGGTTCAGGCACTCAACGCCTTGGTGGGCAATATCAATGCCGACGGCGGCGTCTGGGCGGTGCCGGAGCCGGATTATATTCAGTGGGATGCGCCGGAAATCGATAAGACGGCTGCCGAGGGCAATCAGAAGGGCCGGATCGACGGTGCCGGAAGTGCCGACGCCCCATATTCGCGATATCTGATGAACCGATTTGCCGGAGCCGTTTTGGGGAAATCCACGTATGCAATTCAGGCGCTTCTGGTTTCGGAAGCCAATCCGGCCTACAGTCTGCCGGATACAGAGGCGTTTAAGGCTGCACTGGATGCCATACCGCTGGTTGTGAGCTTTTCCTCCTTCATGGACGAGACGGCCGCGCAGGCCGATCTGATTCTGCCAAATCATGTTTATCTGGAACGATATGAAGACATCGCGGCGCCGGCAGGTTTTTCCAAGCCTCTGATCGGGCTTTGCCGGCCGGCGGTTGACCCCCAGTTCGATACCCGGCATGTGGGTGACGCCATTATAGCCATTGCCGGCAAGTTGGGCGGAAACACGGCTGCAGCGTTTCCTTGGGCCGACTATAAAGCCTGCCTTCGCGATACCTTCGGCAGCCGATGGGATGATTTGCGGCAAACCGGCTACTGGTGGAACGAGGCTTACCAGCCCTCTTCGGCGGAAAGCGGATTCAAGACGACATCCGGAAAGTTCGAATTCGTTGCCACGGCACTTCGGGAATATTCCAAGAAATCCGATGCCATGATGCCCCATTATGAGCCCATTGCCCCCGAAGGGGATGCCTCCAAGTTTTCCCTGGTGCTCATGCCCTATGACACCCTGCGGCTTTCCAGTGGATATGTCGGATCACCGCCATTTATGATGAAGTCTGTCCCCGACACGGTTTTAAAGGGCAATGTCGGACTGGTAGGGGTAAATCCCGAAACGGCATCGTCACTGGGATTAACGGAGGGAGCGGATGCAGTGATCGAAACGCCCAAAGGCCGTGCCGCGGTCAAAGTGCATCTGTCCGCCGGTGTCCCCCCGGACTGTGTTTTTATGCCGAGAGGGCTCGGGCATTCCGCCTACGACGACTATCTGGCCGGAAAAGGAGTGAATATTTACCAGCTTATGGGACCTGTTGAAGATCCCGTCTCCGGTCTGGATGCAGCCTGGGGAATCCGCGCGAATCTGATCAAAGCCTAATCAATGGAATGAGGTTCTGATGGAAAACGAACAGCATGGCAACAAAAAGTATGGGATGGTGATCAACCTGGACAAGTGCACCGGCTGCGGCGCCTGCATGGTGGCTTGTATGTCCGAAAACAACGTCCCGTTCAAGAAGGACGAAACCGACAAGCTCAAAAGCATTACCTGGATGCGTCTGTTCAAATTGAGCAACAAGAAATCCTACCCGGATTCGGACATCTGCTATCTGCCCCGTCCCTGCATGCACTGCGCCGGCCCCCACGAGCACGGCCATTCCCCGTGCGTTTCGGTTTGTCCGGCCACAGCCACCGATTACAGCACCGAAACGGGCATCGTCAGCCAGATCTATACACGCTGTTTCGGTTGCCGGTATTGCATGGCCGCCTGCCCCTATCACGCCCGGTACTTCAATTGGTGGGATCCGGTCTGGCCCGAAGGTATGGAAAAATACCTGAGTCCGAACGTATCCGTCCGGATGCGGGGTGTGGTGGAAAAATGCAGCTTCTGTTTTCACCGGTATCAGCTGGCCATGGACAAGGCTTATGTCGAGGGCCGCCGGGAGCTTGAAGAAAAGGAATACCAGACCGCCTGCACCCAGGCCTGCCCGGCCGGCGCCATCACCTTCGGGGATCTGAACAATCCCGAGCACAAGGTCCATCAACTGGCCCAGCCGGATCCAGAACATGACGGAAGACCCCGGAACCCCAATGTGTTCCGGCTTCTGGAGCGGCTCGGCACCAATCCCAAGGTGTATTATTTTTCAAGCAGGGAATGGGTACGGCGTTCCGGAGATAATTATTTGAAGGATGAAGTAATGCCCGGCGCCCACTGACCACCGGCTGGAGGGGGGACGAGTGGCGCATGATTAATAAAGGTACAGGAAACGACATCGGTTGAGGAGCACATTCATGATAGATTCTGCACTAATACCCGAGGGGGTGAAACGCTGCCCCACCTGGAAATTCCTGTTGGCGCTGGCGGTCTGCGGCGTGGTGCTGCTGTGGGGCGTTATCGCCATGCTGCTGTGCTGGTTCAAAGGCCTGAATCAGACCAACATGAACGACTATTACGGGTTTGCCCTCTGGATCTGGGCCGATCTGGGGGTGATCGCTCTGGGCGGCGGGGCTTTTTTTACCGGCCTCCTGAGGTATGTCATCGGTAAGGATGAGCTGAAACACATCATCAATTACGCCGTACTGATCGGGTTCATCTGCTACAGTTCGGCGCTGCTCATTCTGGCCATCGATATCGGGCAACCCCTCCGGGGATGGTTCATATTCTGGCACGCCAACGTGCACTCGATGCTTACCGAGGTGGCTTTCTGCCTGACCTGCTACTTCGGTGTGCTGTGCATCGAATACCTGCCCCTGATTCTGGAGAACCGGCAGATAGACAAAGTGCCGTTTTTCCACAACCTCAGCCACAACTTTCATGAGATCATGGCTGTATTCGCCGCCACGGGCGCCTTCCTCTCCTTTTTTCATCAGGGGTCCCTGGGCGGCGTGGCGGGTGTCCTTTACGGCCGGCCCTTCGGGTATCGGACAGGGCTTCTGGTCTGGCCCTGGACCTTCTTTCTTTTTACCTGGTCCGCGGCGGCTTGCGGCCCCTGCTTTACGATTTTCATTACCCGGCTCACCGAGAAAATTACAGGCAAGCAGCTGGTGAAACCGAACGTGATCCATTTGCTGGCCAAAATTGCCGGATGGATGCTGGCTTCTTACATGGTGGCCAAGATTGCCGATACCCTCTGGTGGGCCTTTAGGACCGCACCGTCCGAGGGTTTCAACTGGAGGGATTTTTATTCCAACAATGCCCTTTACGGCCCATGGATCCTTTTTATGGAGATAGTCGTTTGTGGCATTTTGCCTGCGTTGATCCTGACCGTAAAATCCCTTCGGGAACGTTCCGGACTTCTGTTTACGGCTGTTGGACTGGCCGCCCTCGGCGTGCTCCTCAACCGGTGGGTGATGGTGCTTCAGGTATTGGCGGTGCCGGTGCTTCCCTTTGACAAGTGGGCGCTCTATTACCCGAGCTGGCAGGAAGTGGCCACCACCATCTTGCCCGTGGCTTACGGCGTGATTCTCATTATGATTTCCTATCGGTATCTGCCGATATTTCCCCAGGAGCGTGAACTCAACGCCGTTGATTCCGCGGTCTGATAAAGGAGGTAGTGCATGTTTCCCTTTTCTTTCGAGTGGCTGTGGGATGCGGGCCATATAGTATTTCACGGCGGGCTGTGGTATGCCCTGTCCATTATCGGGATCGGGGTCCTGTACTGCATTGTCAAAGCGGCGATCGATACGGCCCATGGCAAGGGGGCCCATCATCACTGATACCGGCCTTGCAACCGTGCGGAAATAATTTTCAGTGGCGCTTCCCATTATATTTTGGGGAGCGCTTCTTGTTTGGTTGGCCGGCGGACGAAACTGGAGGTTCATATGTACAAAATACTGGTGGAAGGGGGACGCCGGCTCCAGGGGGAAGTGGCCGCCAGCGGCGCCAAAAACGCGGCCCTGCCGATTTTGATATCCTCTCTGCTTACGGAGGGGAAAAACATCTATTCCAACGTTCCGATGCTTCGGGACATCGAAAGTGTCAAGGAACTTCTCGTCGCACTCGGGGCCGCGGTAGAAACGGACGGGCACACTGTGAGTGTCGATGCCGCCGGACTCTGCTGCTCGGAGGCGGACTACGATCTTGTCCGTAAAATGCGCGCATCCATCCTGGTTCTGGGGCCATTGGTGGCCCGCCTGAAAAGGGCCCGGGTGTCGCTGCCCGGGGGCTGCGCCATCGGAGCCCGCCCCATCGACCTGCATCTTCGGGGGCTCGAGCGCATGGGGGCCACCATTGAACTCACCCATGGATATGTGGAGGCCACCGCTGAAAAGTTGAAGGGGGCCGAGATCTATCTGGATGTGGTGACGGTGACCGGTACCGAGAACCTGATGATGGCAGCCTCTTTGGCCGAGGGTGTTACGGTGATCCGGAACGCGGCCCGGGAGCCGGAGATCATTGCCCTGGCGGACGTGCTCAACAAGATGGGGGCCGACATACAGGGCGCCGGAACACCGGTCATCACCATTCGAGGGGTAGAACGTCTTCAGCCGGCAGCCGTTTCCATTATCCCGGATCGCATCGAGACAGGCACCTTCATGGTGGCCGCGGCCCTGACCCGGGGGAATGTCACCATCACCCACTGCGACCCGGCCCACCTGGAAGCGGTGATCCACAAGCTTCGCCTCGCCGGCGCCGAGGTGACCGTGGGGGAGCGCAGCATCCGGGTGAAAGGGGCGGACAGCGTCAGCAGTGTGGATGTAAAAACCCTTCCTTACCCGGGGTTTCCCACGGACATGCAGGCCCAGTTCATGGTTCTTATGTCCGTCGCCGGCGGGCTCAGCATGATCTCTGAAACCATTTTTGAAAATCGTTTCATTCATGTGAGCGAGCTTCAAAGGATGGGAGCCGATATCACCGTTTCCGGAAACGTGGCCATGGTCAAAGGGGTCAAAGCGCTTTCCGGCGCGCCGGTCATGGCCAGCGATCTTCGGGCGAGCGCGTGCCTGATCCTGGCGGGGCTTGTGGCCACTGGAACCACCGAGGTGAACCGGGTTTATCATTTAGATCGGGGATATGAAGCCCTGGAAGAGAAGTTCGCTAGCCTGGGGGCGGCAATTCGAAGGGTGAAGGCCTAGAAAAGTCGAGTGCATAGAGTTCATAGAGTGCCTAAAGTGCCTGGAGTTGTGGTATTCTGCCTTTTAAAAAAAAGCGGAGTGAAACGACTCCTTAACTCAAGGCACTCAAGGCACTCTATGAACTCACGGCACTCTATGAACTCTATGAACTCTATGAACTCTATGCACGCCAATAACCCTGTAAAGTTCCATCATCCATAAGCTGCATCGTACGCTGCATAAAAATCTGTTCGAAAAAATCCATTCAATTGTTAACCAAACCTGGTGCCGGGATTTGAATCCAATTAAAAATCAAAAAATATCCTTCTATTATCGTCCGATCATTCCCTTTACCCTGGCGCTGATATTCGGCATTATGATCGGGGAGCATTTTCCCGGCTCCCGGACGGCGGCATGGCTCCTCATGGGAGGTTGCACGGCGTTCCTGGTGTTTTCCCTGATTCGGAAGAAAACTTCTGCGATCCTCCCGCTGGCTCTGTTTGGCTGTCTGGGGTATCTCCTGATTCAGCCCTGGGTGTCTCCGCGGTTTCCAGTGGATCATATCCGGCATGCGGCCATGGGCGAAAAGGCGATTGTTTCCGGTGTGGTGGTGACGTCGCCGGTGGTTACCGGATTTCGGCAGAGTTTTATCATTGAAACGGCAACCCTGGGGGGGAATACCTCCCACCGAAAGGTGACCGGAAAGCTCAGGGTTTCACTGTCCGGTACGGAACCGAAACTCAATGTCGGCGACCGGATTTCTTTCGTCGGAAGGATCCGGCTGATTCGAAGCTTTCACAACCCCGGCGGATTTGAATACAACCGCTATATGGCCTTCAAAGGCGTCTGGGTAACGGCATCGGGGCAAGGTGAGAGCGTGAAGATACTGAGACGCCGCGTTCCGGTGGGGCTTGAAGTCTGGGTATCACCCATCAGAAAATCCGTGGCGGAATTGATCGACACGGTGGCCTCTGCCGATGCTGCCGGTGTTTTAAAAGCGCTGCTTCTGGGGGACAGAAGCGAAATTTCCGATAGTCTTCGGGAGGCGTTCCAGCGGGTGGGAATCGGCCATCTGCTGGCCATCTCGGGCCTTCATGTGGGGTTGGTGGCCGGCACGGTGTTTTTCGCTTTTTTTAAGCTGTTCGGTTACTTCCCCCCGTTGCTTCGCAGGGCCTGGGCTAGGAGAACCGCGGCGATTCCGGCGTTTCTTGCAGTCTGGGGATACGGCATCCTTGCCGGGATGTCACCATCAACCCAGCGGGCGGTGCTGATGGCCAGTGTATTTCTGGCGGCATTTTTTGTGGAACGTCCGCAGGACACCCTGAATTCAGTGGCGGTTGCCGCCATGGCGATTCTGATCCTCCACCCACCGTCCCTGTTTGCCGCCTCCTTTCAGTTGTCTTTCGCGGCGGTGGTGACAATTGTTCTGGGGTTTGCCTTGGTCCCGTCAACCGATGCATCCGCTCCCCGTGAAGGGCGGGCAGCTGTTTTACGACGGGCCGGTGTTTTTATAATGGTATCTCTGGCGGCCATACTCGGCGCGCTGCCGCTGGCGCTTTACTACTTTAACGAAACCTCTGTTATCGGCCTGCTGTCAAATCTCATTTTTGTGCCGGTTATCGGGTTCGGTGTGGTTCCTCTGGGGCTGGTATCCGTTTTTCTATTTCCTCTGAGTTCATCCGTTGCGGCCCTGGGGCTGAAATTATGCGCCATTATTTTGTCCAAAGCCCTTTTCTTAATACGGGCGATGGCGTCGCTTCCGTTTGCTGCCGTTACTGTCGTCACCCCTTCGATGATTGAAATCATTCTCTATTACTGTCTTCTGGCAGCGACAGGCCTGATGGTTCATACATATCTGACCGGCAGGCGTCATGGCGCGCCGAGGATGAGAACGCGCCGTATTTTCCGCTTTGCACTCGGGCTGTCGGCCTTCGCCATCATCGGCTTTGCTGTGGACGGTATTTATTGGGAATATCAACGCTTCTGGACTGATGAACTGAAGGTCACGATTATCGACGTGGGGCATGGCAGTGCAGGGCTTGTTGAGATTCCGGGGGGAGAGGTGCTTCTCATTGACGGCGGCGGATTTTCCGACAATTCGGTTTTTGATGTCGGAAAGCGCATTGTCGCGCCGCTGTTGTGGCGAAAAAAAATCCGAACCGTCCAGACTCTGATTCTGTCGCATCCCAATAGTGACCATCTGAACGGGCTTATTTACATTGCCGGGCGGTTTCATGTGAAGCGCCTTCTTTCGAACGGCGAATCCGCCGACACTCGTGGCTACCGGGAGCTTATGTCGGTAGTCCGGGAGCAGGGGATTCGCCTGCCGGCATATGAAAGCACGAAACGAACATGGTCTGTCGGCGGGGTCGACATTGATTTGCTTTATCCGATTCCGGGGTTTCTGGATGAAAAGAACTCGGAACCGTGGCGCGATGACAACAACGACTCCCTTGTGATAAAGGTCTCCATGAAAAAGATTTCCTTCCTGTTTCCGGGGGATATCATGGCCGCCGGAGAAAACGAGCTTGTGCGAACCGCGGGCAGCCGTCTTCAAAGCCGGGTGCTGGTGGCGCCGCATCATGGGAGCCGGACATCCAGCAGCGAGGCTTTCCTGGAAGCGGTGAATCCGGACATGATCGTTGTCTCATCGGGATGGAACGACCGCTATGGCGTCCCCCATCCCGAGGTGCTGAAACGTTACAAACGATTGGGTGCCCGGATTTTTACAACCGCCGAAATGGGGGCGGTGAGTTTTGAAACCGACGGGGAAACGCTCCACGTGGAGACGGCTGTGCCGTGAGGCATATGGCAAAGGGCAGAGAGCATAGGGCATAGGGCAGAGGGCAAGGGCAAAGAATGAACAGTGATTAAGTGAATTTGGACTTCGGCGCTGAATTTCTGGGGAACAGATTTTTTATCGTTGTCGTTTTTGCTCTATGCGCCATGCCCTATGCTCTCTGCTGCTTTTTCCTCGTTGACGTTTTTTACCCTATGCTCTATGCCCTATGCTCTATGCAACGAATTCAACGACATCAGCTTGAAGCGTTATATCGAAAATACAACCGCCGGGAATACGTTCATCCGGATCCCCTTGAATTTCTTTACAGATACCCGGATTTGCGGGACAGGGAAATTGCGGGAATGGCGGCGGCGGCCCTTGCCTATGGCCGGGTACAGCAGATCATCAAGAGTGTTGCCGCGGTATTGGTGCCCATGGGCGCTTCGCCTTTCCGGTTTGTCATGGAATCGGGAGACGCCGGAATTCATTCGGTTTTGAATGGATTTGTTCATCGGTTTGCGACCGGGGAGGGGATGGCCCGACTGCTTATCGGTATCCGGGGAATGGTTGAGCAATACGGGACCTTGAAAGATGCCTTCCGAATGCAGATGCCTCCCGAGCATGGAAATATATTACCCGCCTTGAAAGGCTTTTGCCGTCAGGTTACAGGTGCGTCGGGGGGCGATCTCGGGCATTTGCTGCCGCTGCCGGAGCGGGGCAGCGCCTGCAAGCGAATGAACCTGTTCCTGCGCTGGATGGTTCGTAATGATGACGTGGACCCGGGCGGTTGGGACGATATTCCGGCGAGTGCATTGATTATCCCTCTGGACATACATATGCACCGGGTGGGGCAAGCACTCGGATTTACGAAAAGAAAGCAAGCGGATATGCAAACCGCGCTGGAAATTACGGAGGGCTTCAGGCAAGTGGCGCCGGAAGACCCGGTTCGCTACGATTTTGTTCTCACCCGGCCGGGAATCCGGGGAGATATGGGCGGCAAGGGATTTCCCGTTTGACGAATCTCAATCGGGCAACATATATTTTCAATTTTCTTTTGACACATTTATTTTCATTGATTATAGTATAATTTCTGTATTTCGTAGGACGACAACACCAGCCTGACCCGAAACCTCAAGCATTTTCTCAAATTGTCGATAAATGCAATAACGTCTTCGGAGGCTGAAATATAGGGATCCGTTTATTCGCCTTCCGCTATTTCTGATCGGGTTTTTCTGAGTACTTGCGTCAACGATTCATTCCTGCGCATATTGCATTTGTCGGCAACCGAAAGCGTTTATTGCTGTGGCTTGGATAAAGGGGCTGTGCGGAAGGCCGTCCGCGTATGAATGCAGCATTCCGCTCCGAGGTGTCTTCAGATACCGTGGTTGATATCTGTTGCTTTTGGATGCCTGAAAAAACTATTCACGGAGGATGTTATGGACGATTTTTTATATAATTTGAGACGAGAGACGGACAAGAGAAACCGGCGGCAACAGGGAGGGCAACAGCAGTATAGAGGGCCGGACCGGCGTGGCATGAAGGACCAGCGCCGGAATTTTCCTCGGCGAAACGATGCCTCGGAGCAGCTCGCGGAATTGCTCCCGGAAATTAAATCGCTGCTTGAAACACTCAACGAGAACCAGAAAAAGCTTGTTGCCACGGAAAAACGGAAAACAATGACGCTTGAAAACATTGCGGCCTCCCTTCGAATGATGTCGGGGAACGATCAGGCGATTGAAGCCGTGGCCGAGGAAATTGCGCCGGTCGATCCGGTTGAGGCGCAGTCGGAAGAATCGGATACTGCCGAAGCGATTTCCGAATCCCAGCCGGATGAAGAATCCTTTGAGCCGGATACGGAATCCATCAAGCCGGATGCCGAGGACAGCCAGGAGGAGCTTCCCCGCTCGAACCGCGAAGATATTCGAAAAATCGCGCTGGAGTTGCGGGAAAAGGGCAAAACCTATAAGGAAATTGCTCAATATCTGGACGACGAGAACATCCCCACTTTTTCAGGCAAGGGCGGGTGGCATGCCCCTACGATTCACAAACTGTGCAAGTAGATGATTGACCCATCTCGAAAGCCGGCAGTTTCGCATTATCTCCGTATTTCACGATGACAGCAGGTGAAATGGAACTAAACGCTCAACAGCAGCGTGCCGTTACTCGTAACGGCGGGCATATACTGGTGCTCGCCGGTGCGGGCACCGGAAAAACCCGCACAATCATCGCCAGGGCGGCGTATCTGATCGGAGCGGGGGTGCCGCCTTGGCGGATTTTACTGCTGACATTCACAAGACGTGCGGCCCGTGAAATGATCGAAAGGCTTCGTCAGATGGTCGGAAGACCGGCTGAGGGCCTTCCGGCCGGCACATTTCATCACTTTTGCCTCCGCACCATGCGGCGCATGCCGGATGCTTTCGGCATCGAGGGCGCCACGGTCATAGACCGGGACGATCAACTGCAGTTGATGCGGCTTATCCGCAGCCAGTACAAGGAAAAGGACGCCGATTTCCCCAAAGCCGCCGAGCTTGTCAACCTCTGTTCCTATGCCAGGAATACGCTTCAGGCACCTACCGCATACCTTGAAACCTATACTGAATATGATGGGAAAACCATCGAACGGATCTCCCGCATGTTTGAAGAGTTCGAGCACAGAAAGCGCGCCAACCGATATCTCGATTACGATGATATCCTGTTTCGGTTTGCCGAACGACTCCATGGAGATGCGGTGCTGAATCGGAAGATCCGCGAACACTATGATCATATCCTGGTCGATGAAATGCAGGATACCAACCCGCTTCAGTGGCGGATGCTGGAAGGCATGCGGGACCCGGCGCGACTTTTCTGTGTCGGGGATGACGCTCAGAGTATCTATGCTTTCCGGGGGGCGGACTTCAGGAACGTGCATGCATTTGCAGACCGCGTGCCGAACGCCGAAATTCTTCGGCTTGAAGAAAATTACCGCTCCACCCAGGGGATTCTGGATCTTTCAAACTGGCTGCTCAGCACCTCCGCGGTTCCGTACAACAAATTCCTCAAAGCGCATCGGAAAACAGAAAGCACACCACTACTGAAGGATTTTGACAGCGAGTATGAAGAGGCCGATTGGGTGACGGGGGACCTCGTTGAGCGTCACCGGGCGGGCCGTCCCTGGAAGGACCACATGATCATTACCCGCACCGGCTTCGGCGCCCGGGCCGTGGAATCCTACATGGTAGAAAAAGAGATTCCCTATCAGTTTGTGGGAGGCACAAGCCTGCTGCAGACGGCCCACGTGAAAGACCTGCTCAGCCTGGTCCGGGCGGCGGACAACCATTTGGATGAGCTGGCGTGGGCACGATACCTGACCCTCTGGCCGAAGATCGGCGACAAATCCGCGGCCCGGCTGATCAAAGGGATGCAAAAAGCGGGCGATACGGACGAGGCCCTGCAGCAGTTGCTCGTGTTGCTGAAGGGGCGGGCGGAGATCGTGGCCGGCCCGAACGCGGTCCGGGACCATATGGAAACGCCTGCGGCGGCCATTGAACAGGCCGCAAGGCACCTGATGCCTTTACTGGAAAAACGATACGATAACTGGAACGGCCGGCTTCGGGATTTTGAATTGCTGATCCGGCTTGCAGAAAAACATCGAACGTTGAAGGGGTTCATGGAAACCTACACCCTGGATCCGATTTCGATTTCTTCGGCCCAGCGGTTGGATGCCGATGATGTCGTTATCCTCACCACGGTCCACAGCGCCAAGGGAACAGAAGCTCCGGTCTGTTACCTGATCCGCGTGGAGCCGGGCATGTACCCTCACATGCGTTCCCTTGGGTCCGAGGAGGCCAAGGAAGAAGAACGGCGCATTTTATATGTCGCCATGACCCGGGCCCAGGATGAACTGATTCTCACCCGGACCTACCATCCTTACGGTTGGTATTCCAGGCCCTTTGGCGGTGGCAGCCAGTGGGGCGCTTCGGGCGGTCAGAACTATTTCATCGAGGACCTGGACGAGCCGCTCGTGAGGAGGTAAGAACTGAAAGTGCATTGAGTGTGCTTGAGTTCATAGAGTGCCTTGAGTTGTGGTGTTCCGACGATTAAAAAAGATGAGGCACAAAGGCGCAAAGGCACAGAGGCACAAAGGGAAAAGCCGAAGAGCCGAAGAGCCGAGAAGGCATGGACGGGTTTTTTTTCGTCCCTTCCGCTCTCCCTTTATTTTCGCATCCCAGCCTCCTGGCATCCCAGCATCCCAGCATTCTAGTATTCCAGCCGACGCACTACCACAGCAAAAGTGTCAGGGCCGTCCCCGTCATTATTACCACCGACAGCATCAGGGTGTCTTTGACGATTCCAAGAACTTCGTAAAGCACCTTACCGGCAACTTTTTCCGGAAATCCGCTGTTGTTCTCGGCACAAACCCACTCGTCTGCACAGGTTGCAATTCGTTCCATGATCATCTCCTTTATGTATATAAATAACAACTTAAAGTTTATAAATATAAACATATGACCCAAAAAAATAGCCTGTTCTTCACGCTTTTAACCGGCAGAATACCAAAACTCAAGGCACTCTATCAATTCAAGTGCACTCAAGACACTCTCTGTTCTCATCTCATCTCCCTGCAAATCCAGATCACCTTTCCGATAATCCGAAGTCCTCCGGCATCTCCACCTTTCAAGTAGATGGGGGCGTAGTCCTTGTTATCGCTGAGAAGCACCAGGGCATTCGGGTGCTTTTCCACCCGTTTTACCATGATCGTATCTTCCACGCCGACCGCATAGATGGCGCCGGAGAGTATGTTCATCTGGTCTTGATCGATCAGGACCGTGTCCCCGTCCTTCATCTCTGGCGCCATGCTGTTGCCGAAGATATCCATGAGCACCATTTTCCCTGGGCTGCCCTTGGAGCGAAGCCAGCTTTTCTGAAACGAATAATACCCCAGAATGTCGCTTCCGACTTCAAAGGAACCGTCACCGGCACAGAGTCTGGCTTCGACTTTCGGTACCTGGACAAAATCGAAGGTGCTTCGGCACGATGGATCCAAAAAAACCGCTCCGTTTCCGGTTTCAACCCAGTCCGGATTCATTCCGTATCGCCGGAAGAGTTGCAGCAGCCATTTGGAAGGGATCGCGTCTTTTTTACGCGCCTGGGTGATGGCGGATCGATTGATATCAAGCGCCTCGGCAAGCTCCGACTGGGAGTTGATGCCGGTGGCTTCGAATATCCGTTTCAGAAATGAATCGAACTGGGAACTCATCATGCGCCTCTTGGTTGTTTGCAATGTTGATAAACATATACATAAAAATAAATATTATGCAACACCTTTTTTCATTTATCGAAGTGTTAAATTGGGGTATGTTCTTGAAAGAATAGGTTGTCAGACATTCGAATCCGGCATCCGGAAAGCCATTCGGTGGTATCTGGACAATCGATCCCGGGTTGATCGGGTGAGAAGCGGCGAATACTTGAAGTGGATCGAGAAACAGTACGGAGTGCAAAAATGAAGCTTGCCAAAGACTATATCATATTCCCGCTGGATGTGCCGACTCTGGAAGATGCAATACCGCTGATTTCGCTTTTATCCCCCCATGTCGGAATGTTCAAGGTCGGTCTGGAGCTTTTTATCCGTTCGGGGCCGGAAGTCATACGATACATCAAGTCCCAAAGCGATGTCGGGATTTTTCTGGATCTCAAACTTCACGATATCCCGGCGACTGTCGAGCGGGCCATGCGTTCGGTTGCGGAACTCGGAGTGGATCTTGCCACGGTTCATTGCGGGGAATCCTCCGACATGCTGAAGGCAGCCGCCGCGGGCGGCGGTGGACGCGTCCGGGTTCTGGGGGTGACGGTGCTGACCAGCGTTTCCGAGGAAGATTTTCTGGCCTCCGGATTCCAGGTGAAAATTCCCGAGCTCGTTATCCGCCGGGCCGTCATGGCAAAAACCGCCGGTTTAAGCGGTATTGTGTGCTCCGGGCTTGAGGTGGAGCGGATTAAATCGGTTTGCGGCAGCGAATTTCTCTGCGTTACACCGGGTATCCGTCCGGCATGGGAAACCGTTGCCGGGGATGACCAGCAGCGTGTCAGTACCCCGGGCGGTGCCGTCAAAAACGGCAGCGACTATCTCGTGATCGGACGTCCCATTCGCGATGCCGAAACGCCCGAGATAGCGGCCCGGATGATTTCGGAGGAGATCGAGGCCGTCATATCACAGTAGCCGGAGAAACCAAGCCCAAGGCCGAACAGTGGGATTTTGACTCATGGAACCCATTGGGAAACGGCTTGCGATTTCCGAACGGGTGGCAGGTGGCCTCTTTGATATCTTTTTCCCGGCGGAGGGTAAGATGGTGAGGTTCGGGCCCGAGCTTACGGATGAATGAGTCGTCGTCACAGCCTGACGTAAAGAAGCGCCAGCCCCGTGGCTGCCACCACCGCAAGCATGGGCAGGAGTTGGAGGGGCCCCAGGGCGGGAATCACCACAGCCGTGGCAAGGAGCAGACTGCCCGCGGCCCCCGCCAGATCAAAGGAATAAAGCCGCCCTCCGATTCCGGACACGGGGTGCCCCAATTCGGCCAGGGTGATGGATGCGGCGGCAAAGTGGATGCCACCCAGAAAGCCTGAAACCAGGCTTAGTCCGGAAAACATGACAACCGATATCATCTCTCCCATAGCCGGCCGAAGCGGACCGTGGAGCAGAATAAAAAGGCCTGCCAGGAACAACGGGAAAACGCAGATCATGGATTGAATCCGGATTAAAAGTTTTGCCGGTCGGCGGTTGCCGTCACCGGACCACCTCCTTTTTGACACCCAGGCGCCGCCACCGGCCAACCCCGCCATAAAAAGTGCAATGATAAGCGCCAGGTCAAGGAACAGGGCACCCCTCATGATCTGAAAGATGATCAGCAGTACCATTTGAACCCCGATCGTAAGCCCCCCCACGCTCGCCACACTCAGATTGACAGCTGTTTGCGGCCGGCATCTTAGAATTCTGAAGAAGACGAAGCCAAGGCCGCACCCCAGAAGCAGAATCATCCATGCGGTTTTGGACTGAAGCCGGGTCAGCACCGCCACCACATCGCCCAGCCGTGAATGCAATTGGCTGGTCCAGAGCCGAAGGGCGTATGCGTAGCAGAGGGGAGAAAAATCCTTGTTGATGCGCGTCGCGGAGGTACTCCCTAGGACATCGTTGAAATAGCGAAGCCGGAAGGCTTCCAGCCGGTCCATAAGCGTATCTTCCCGGACATAAGAAAGGTGAAGCCCCCGCTCCCGGATTCTGTCAATCAGCACCTTGGGGTCTTCGGTAAGCCTGCTGCTTTCTCCGCCGGCGAAAAACCGTACCGGGTTTCCGGGGAGCACCGATACATGGGCAAATGTCTTGGCCAGGGTCCGTCGGATGGCCGCGAGGAATTCGATCTGAACCTCTCCCAGCATATCTTCACTTCCGGATACCCCGAAGGAAAAAATGCCGCCGGCCGCCAGCCGCTTTTTGACCGAAGCAAAAAAGGATGCGGTGTAAAAGCGGTTCATCTGGGCATTGACGGGATCTCCCACGTTCATCAAAATGACATCGTAGTGTCTGCCTGTGGTCCGGATGAATTCCGCTGCATCTCCGTAATGCAGAGTGAATGTCGCCTTTGAATCATGGATGCCTGCATTCCCCGAAAGCCGGCCGGCTGAAAAGCTCGCAAGGGCCGGGTCCAGTTCCACAGCGTCCAGACGGCGTACACTTGGGTGTCGCAGAATTTCTTCGGGGAGACCTGCCAGGGCACCGCCCAGGAGCAAAACGGAACGGGGCGCCGGGTGCATCAACATGGCCGGATGAACGGCCCATTCCCGGCTGGGTGGGTCCGGTGTTGAAAAAAGCCACAGGCCGTTGGTAAAGACGGAGTACTGCCGGTCTTTTTTGAGCATCACCAGATTCTGGTAGGGAGTGTCCTGTGCAGCGACAAAATCCGGTCCCCATTGCAGGCGGTGGCTCGCGACATCGAGATTTGTCTTAAAAATAAGGCCGGCAGCCGTGAGCGTTGTACAGAACCCGATCAGGAGGAGGGCTTTTCGGCGATTCGCGCCGCCTTGTCCCGTTTTAAAGAACCGTGCGGCAATCACAAGGAGGCCCAGGGCGGTGAGAAGCACAATGGCCAGGGCCGTCTGGCAGGCGATCATGAGCAGATAGAAGAAAATCCCCCCGGCGGCGGATCCCAGGGCTTCTCCCACATAGATGGAAATAGGGAGCGGCGCAGTATTATCCGTCATGTTCCAGCAGAGACCGAACAGGCCGCCCGAAAGAAAGCTGAATGGAAAGGTTGCCCCCAGACAGATCGGCAGAAGCCGGGCCAGGGGAGGGATCTCTCCGGGAGTCACTCCCAGAAAATGACCGGCGGCTCGGATGGACAGAAGCGTGAGCGGCAGCACCAGGGCGGCCAGGATCAGCAGGGCTCCAGGATACGGCGGCCTGGGCGAAGCGCCGGCGAACGTTCTGCACCCAAGGGCGCTTCCGACAAGCCACGTCGCCAGAATGACACCCATGAACAGTTCAATCCCGTAGCACAGAACCATTAGTTCCCGCAGGAGGATGATCTGCGCTACGGCGGCGGCGAATCCCGCGGCAATCATCACGTGGAAAAAAGAAGAACCGGCTCCGGCAGGGCGAGGGGAGGGCGGCGTTTTCTGTCGCCGGATCCGGAGTGTATCTATCTGTTTTTTTATCGGCATCGGCGAAATCCGGATCAAAAAAATGATTTTGATTGGCCATGCACTATGGTGTTATGCTAACATACGGTAAGCTGGCACAATCGGCTTCTGCGAAAAAAAAGGTTCCGGCCCAGGCCGTTTGCAGTCATTGCGGCAATGAAGCCGACCTGTGGGTTGAAGTGGAGTAGTTCCTTTCGTCAACGGCTTCTTAGATATCTTGGCCCGGTGCTTTTATCGAGCGTTACTCATTTTTCAGTGGTCCCTGACCCGTTGCCTCCAGAACACTGCGCCAGAGTGCTCCATTTGGATCCAACCGTTTCCGGTGACCGGCCGAAGCACTCATGGGAACGTGCACGAATTGCTCGTTCCAGCGTCCGATAAGAAGTTTCGTTTTCCCCGCCATCCCGGCATGAACGGCATCCCGCCCCAAAAAACTGCAGAAGACATGGTCGTTGGCATTGGCCGGCAGGCTTCGGATCATATAGCTGGGGTCGATATACTTGATGGTAAACTGGTACTGCCTTTTTGAAAAGTATTCCGATATCCTCTCTTTGAGAAACAGGCCGATGTCCTTGAGCCGGATGTTTCCGGATTCATCCTGCTCTATTTTCTCATCTGCAAAGAATTTCTGCCCGGCCCCCTCTGCAACCACAATCACCGCATGACCCCGAAGTTTGATTCTCTCCTCCAGGGCAGCCAGAAACCCTTTAGGACCGTCCATATCGAAATCGACCTCCGGCACCAGGACGAAATTGACATCCTGTTGGGACAGGGTTGCAGTGGAGGCTATGAATCCCGAGAAACGACCCATGAGCTTGATCAACCCGATGCCGTTTGGAAACCCTTCCGATTCGTTGTGGGCGGCTTTAATGGCCGTGGTGGCCACATCCACGGCCGTATGGAATCCGAAGGAACGGGAGACCAGGTGGATATCGTTGTCGATGGTCTTGGGAATCCCCACAACGGAGATTTTAAGCCCCCTTTCGGTGATGGCGTCGGAAAGGAGAGTGGCGGCCTTGAGGGTGCCGTCGCCCCCCACCATGAAAAGAATGCCGATATTCATGCGTTCCAGGCTGTCGACGATCTCTTCGATGGGTTGGGGCCCCCTGGAGGAACCCAAAATCGTTCCGCCCCGTTCCAGAATGTTCACTACGGTCTCAGGACGGAGTTCCATGAGCTCATGTTGGTATTTCGGGATAAATCCCTGAAGACCGTAACGGACGCCGTAAATGTTTTGGACCCCGTAACCGTAGTAAAGCTCGAGGACGATGGCCCGGATGATGTCGTTGAGGCCCGGGCACAGGCCGCCGCAGGTGACGACGGCGCATCTGAGCTTGCTCGGATCGTGATAAATTTTACTTCGGGGTCCCGCCGTTTCAAAAGACGGCGGCGTTTCCCCCTTCCGGACGGCTTCGCAGATGGTTTTCAGATCGACGCTGATAAGGACCCGCTCGTCATCGGATACAAAACTGACAGGCGTTGAGTCATAGGCTTTTCGCTTGACGGGCGACGGAATTTTTGCTTCCCCAAGGGTGGGGATTCGAGTGTCGATGGTTTCAGTATCCATATTTCCCCTTTCAGACAGCGGCATAAAGACAGAATGTTACTTGGAAGTATATAACATTATGGATCTTATTAAAAGCCGAAGAGCCGAGGAGCCGAAAAGCCGATAAGCCGAAGAGCCGAAAGGACGAAGAGCTGGGGCGATTAAAAGGTGAAGAGCGGAGGTTCAGGAGATCCGAAGAGCCAGAATATTGAGGATCAGAGGTGCTGAATAGGGGAGATGCGTTTCACTTTCATCCATCGTCCATTCCCCCGCGAAGGACGGCTTTCCGCTCCCTATCGGCTCTTCCGTTCTTCCCAACTTCCGATCTTCCTGTTTTTGCCTTGCAATCGAAACCCGTTTACGCTATTCGGATTTTGCAAAACCTGTGGCCACCGCTTAGGAATCGTGGAGAATTTCATTGTGTTAGCTGTCGGCGGCAGATCAATCAGATGTTTATAAGCCTGGGTGGCGGAATTGGTAGACGCAAGGGACTTAAAATCCCTCGGCCCTTAGTGGCTGTACGAGTTCGATTCTCGTCCCAGGCACCATTTATATGATAAAATAGGCTACTTATAAACACACATAGGTAGCCTGTTTTATTATGGCCGAATTTGGTTTGTATTTTCTCTAATATACCCCTAAATTTGAAAAATTCCCCTTATTTAAATATTGATTCCCCTGCAAGCTTTGTTGATGAAAATTTAATGCCCCAATTGATCCAATTTAATCCAATCCAATTGCTTTCAGTGAATCATTTCAAAATGAATAAAAACCACAATCAAAATTTAACTCAATTGGATCGAATCTTATGGATAAGGCAATTAAGATGTTCCCATAATAACAATTTGCCATTGCAGGAACCTGCTAGGCAATAAATAGTTAATAAATAACGAACAATTGCCGATAGAAAACAAAGCAGACTTTGTCAAAGGTTGTAAAAACAGTTGGTAAATTCCTGAAAGGCCTATCCGATAATTATGAATAAAAAAGAAGCAGGAAAGATCATCAGTATAGAACTGAAGCCATTTAGGGGCAAACCATATTCTGAGCTTGTACAAATGATTAATGCGGAACCCTTTAATATCGTCAAAGTTTCCTCAAACGGAAAATCGTATCAAATTGAGATTCACGCAATCTGGGATGATAAACCGGAGGGCAATATTCGTGTTTCGGGTTCTATTGATGATGGAGGTATTAGAGCCTTTTTCCCTATGACGGAAGCCTTCATTAAGAGTCCGTCGGATGAATTTGTAGGGGAATAATATCGTGCAAAGTTGGGTATAATAGGGCTCTGATTTTTATCAGCTTACGTATTGTTTTTCTTTGGCATTTCCTGTGTCTTGTTCGACGCCATGAATTTCCGGATAGAGTTTTTTTAAGCACTCAGGGCAAAATCCGTGACTAAATTCAGCATCGGCGTGTTCATGCAGATAGGCTTCAACCCGTTGCCAATGTCCCTGATCATCTTTAATTTTTTTACATGACGCACAAATGGGTATTATTCCCCTGAGCTGCTTTATTTCAGACAATGCTTTCCTCAATTTTGTTGTTTGTCGCAACAAAATTTTATTTGATATGGTAATATCGATCAGACGGAAAATTGAAAATATCAGAAGAACTATAACTGCATATATGGATACTGACAATAATTCATCAAGCTGCCAATTTTGGTGTTGTCGTGAAATGGCATAAAACATTTCAAAAAGATTATATTTGTGGGAGAGAAAATAGAGAACTACCCCAAAAAAGAAAATGACAAGTAGCTCAACATAAAGCGATGTGGTTGTCCTAATTTTTTTATTATCAATCACCTTCAATATATTACCTCATTTTTTGCAGTATGGTGGTAACTCGTAAAAGGCAACCTTATACCAAAAAGGAATTAATATCGGTAACTTTGTTTCCACGAGTATAAGCAGTTGGATAGGCAGCAAACGTTCTGTTTATACATTTCACATTTGGGGCAAATTGTCTATCAATTAAAGCTGTTGAGCTGTCTATAGAAAAAATTTTCCATATAAAATAAGATAGTTAAATTTTTATTCAAAACGCCCTTCAAGAAAAAATGCATCAATGAAAACCTTTTTATCCATTCTGAGCTTTCTATTGATAAATTTCCCCAGTATCTGCATTGCGGATGATTCAGTTTGCAATCAATTTTATGATGAATTGACAGATATTCCTCATACAAAGCTGGAATTGAATTCTAATGGGTTTAAATCCATATGGGGTGGGGGATTCATGAATGGATGTGAAATTGTATTTGAGAGCAATGAATCGATTGTTTCAGGGGGCATTGTTTTTAAAAAATTTGATTCTTTTATTAATAAACCGGGATGGACCATTGATAATAGAAAATGTGCTGATGGGCCTGGATCATCAATTCAAGGTATTATGAATGATTCATATAGTTGCATTGTACATTGGGAACAGCAGGCTTGGATAGATGATAATAGTGAATTCCAGCAGAGTGATGAAATGAAATTGATTGTTCAATGTTCAGACTTGAAATGAATTTTATCCCGATATAGGCCCTAATTCCGATGTAAGTTTTTTGATGAAAATTTAATCACTAATTTGAGGATTACATGTTTGTAGAATACGGCATCTTAATAAGCCACACTATCAAGGATTTTTTTGCGGGGACTCAACTCTTTGTTACTGGTATAGTTCATTCTCAACTGTTTTGGCCGGGAGTTTGTATCGCTGCGCTTATAGGAATATGGATTTATAGGCGACTGTGATAAAACCAAGGTTGCGCCGATTTCCCTTACACGATCGCTCATTCCGCTTAAAGTTTTTTCTTGGTTAAATTTGACATTCCATCAATCCATCCAATCCAATTGATCCAATGTACCATCCTCAAATGAAATAAAAGCCACAATCAATATTTAAATCATTTGGATTCAAATTAATGGATAAGGCAATTACGTGTCGAAAAATGAATGTTGCTGGTCAAAACTATTAAAATATTCTAAAAAATCGGAAACCTCTTTTTTGATATCAGCTATTAAATCATCTGAAAGTTCTGTGGGAATAGCCTTGAGTACCTTCCGGCCATCCGGGGTTGTGACGGTCCCCTGATGGTCGGTGAGCGGAAAGGCATCGGTTTCAAATACCTTGGCGTTCTTTGGGCATTTGAACGGGAAGCTCATGGCCCCCACGTTCAAAAGAAAAGCTTCAAACGCCGCAGGATCCGCCGGAGGCGCAGCCGCTGCAGCCGCTCTGCACCAGTTCGAGCTTGGAGTCGATGATGAATCCTTGCATGTCGAAATCGATGGCAATGGTTTGGGCTTTTTCCATCAGCGACTGTTCGACGAGGAAGGTCAACTCTCCGAAGGAATGAACCGTATCGCCGGGCTGCTGTTCGTCCACGGCAAGGGCAAGTTGCTGGCCGCCGCATCCGCTGTTGACAAATACCCGAACGGGTTTGATGTCGCCTCCCTTGAAATAATCCAAGACCTGGACTTTGGCCGATTCGGTTACGGTAAACATTGTTTTTTTCTCCCGATTCAGTTTCAAGATATTGCTAAATCCTGCCTCCCGGAACATACCGGTTCAAATGCAGGTGCCTGATGCCCCTATCATGGAGATTGTCGCCGGATCAAAACGATAATGCCGATTCGCAAAAAAGGAAAGATTGATAAATTCGATGCATATGCAGTTGTAAAATAAATGCTTTGACAAATTCGATTTTCATATCGTATCTAAGAAACACTTTGAAACAGGCGACCACATCGATTTTTTTATCACTCCATAAGCTAACAGCGCCCCATTGGGCGCAGCCTTTTCCCGAAACCGGGTACTTCTCCGGACATATGTCGGTTTGCCCGTATCCTTTCAACCCTTAGGAGGAATTGAGAGATGAAAGCATTTTTTTCGTTGCTTATTGTTCTGATGGCCACCCTGGCGCCGGCTACTTTTGCGGCAGAGGCGCACGGTGTCCAAAGTCCGGACATGGCACCGGCGATTACCGTCCGGGAAACGGTTTTCGATTTCGGGACGTTGCTCGAAGGGAAAAAGGCGGTTCACAAATTCGTCGTGAAAAACACAGGCAATGCCCCACTCGTAATCGAGGAAATCAAAACCACCTGCGGATGCACCACGGCGGATTATACCAGGGGGGGGATTGCACCCGGCGCCGAAGGGGA
The DNA here is from genome assembly GCA_040235505.1 of Desulfobacterales bacterium. Taxonomy (GTDB): domain Bacteria; phylum Desulfobacterota; class Desulfobacteria; order Desulfobacterales; family JAFDDL01; genus JBECKW01. Next base: position 6,727 of record JBECKW010000144.1, on the reverse strand, counting down.
GGTGACTCTGCAGGTGGACACCAAGGGGTATGGGGGGCAGAAGATCACCAAGACTGCCACGGTGGTTACAAACGACCCGAAAACAAAGGATGTAAATCTCCAGATCGACGGCAAGGTAGCGGTGTTTGCCGATATCGAACCGAAGAGCATCAAGCTTGTGGGGTCCCCTGACGAGACGGTCCGGGCGGTGGTGAAGATTGTGCCCACCAAAGCGTATCCCTTCCATATTATTGGAAAGCCAGAAACCGGCAAGGACACCTACCGCTGCACCCTGGAAGAAATGGGCGGTATATATCTCCTGACAGCGGAAAATCTTGCGAAGGAGAATACGCTTTACTTCGACAATGTGGTTCTCAAGACCGACAATCCAGACAATCCCGAAATCAAAATCCTCGTTGTCGGAAATATCAGGAAAGAAACCCGGACTGATAAAGGAAGTTGAATGCCGTTTCAAACAAGGAAAACAAAGATGCCGACGAAGACGTTATCATGAAAAAGATCCAATCCGAACCTTGCCGCTGCGCCTGGGCGGGCAGCGATCCCCTCTACTGCGAATATCATGACCGGGAATGGGGAGTGCCGGTCTATGACGACCGGCTGTTGTTTGAATTTCTGATCCTGGAAGGGGCCCAGGCCGGGCTTTCCTGGATCACCATCCTTCGCAAGCGGGAAAATTATCGCGCCGCTTTTGCCGGTTTCGATCCCGAACGGGTGGCCCGTTTCGGCGAGGCCGAAATCGCGACGCTTCTTGCCAATCCCGGCATCGTTCGAAACCGTCTGAAGGTAACATCAGCCGTCAGCAACGCCCGCGCCTTCCTGGCGGTGCGGGAGGAGTTCGGGTTTTTTTCCGAATATATGTGGCGTTTCGTGGACGGTGTTCCGATTCAAAACAAGTGGCAAAGCATCCGCGAGATTCCGGCCAACACGCCGGTTTCCGATGCCATGAGCCGGGATCTCAAAAAGCGGGGCTTTCGCTTCGTGGGCAGCACCATCTGCTATTCGCACATGCAGGCGGTAGGCATGGTCAACGACCACACGGCAGATTGTTTCCGCTGGCGGGAGCTTTCCGGCAGAAGGTGAATGAGACAGCGCAAGAATCGGGTTGCACGACCTTTCATATTTAAAATAATCTCAGGATAGAATGAATACGAGGTCGATGAGATGTCAGCGCTTGAACAATTATCCAGGGACTATGAACGGGTTGAAACGGCGATCCGTTTTTTGGAACGAAATGTCGATAAGCAACCGTCTTTAAACGAAATCGCAAGCAGTATCGGGCTCAGCGAATTTCATTTTCAACGACTCTTCAGCCGCTGGGTGGGGATCAGTCCCAAGCGGTTTCTCCAATTCCTTACCAAAGAATATGCCAAGCAAATGCTGATGGATTCTCCGAATGTATTGGAGGCGACATTTGATTCCGGGCTTTCGAGTGCCGGACGGTTATACGACCTCTTTGTCACCTGCGAAGCCGTGACGCCGGGCGAGTACAAGCGCAAAGGGGAAGGCCTGACAATCCACTACGGTTTTCACCCGACTCCCTTCGGCCAGTGCCTGCTGGCCGTTACCCAGCGGGGGATATGCGCTTTGATGTTCGTGCGGGACAACGACAGCGTTTCATTGGCCGGCTGGCTGAAAAAGCAGTGGCCCAAGTCGACCCTGGTACACGATCCATCCCGCGTCAAACCGTTCGTTCAACGAATTTTTATTTTTTCCGGCGATAATGAACCGGCCCCCCTGCATCTTTATGTCCGGGGAACAAATTTTCAGATTAAGGTATGGGAGGCCCTGCTCAAAATTCCGTTGGGCAAGGTCGTCACCTATGAAGATATCGCACGGCATATCGGTTTGCCGCAAGCGGCCCGGGCCGTGGGAAATGCCGTCGGGAAAAACCCGATTCCCTTTCTGATCCCCTGCCATCGGGTCATTCGCAAGTTAGGTGAATTCGGTTACTATGGTGGAGGCCCTTCTCGGAAAAAAGCCATTCTGGGCTGGGAAGCGGCGCGCTGCTACCCGGACGGAAGATAGTTTGTATTCAACGCCATTAGTTTAACGTGCCCTGCATAAAATCATAGTGGTTCATCGCCCGCCTGCCCCGTCTCCGGGGCTTCGCTCGAGACGCAGAGATGCAGAGGGATTCTTTTGTTGTTTTCCGCTGAGAGGCCGGAAAACAACAAATACCCCTCTCTTCGAGAAAAAGCTTCCATATCTTTTCCATCCGTCAGGATTACAATTTATTGTTTCCCGCCCTCTCAGCGGGAGACAATAACCTCTGCGTCCTCTGCGCCTCGAGTGAGCGAAGCGAACGGGCGGTGAACACATTGAGTTTATATTTTCTCTAGCGTTACGAAAGTGTCGTAGTAATTCAGGCCGCCGCCGGCATCGGTACTGCGGCTCTCGACGACATGGTTCGGCCAGTTGCGCAGAAGCGGTCGGTTCTTGTAGGCCATGACCACCGGGCCCTTCAGGGAGGAAGTCACCCGGCACGGCGCCTCGAAAAAGCCGGTATCGTTATTTACCTTCAGGATCTGACCGTCCGTTAAGTTTTCCGAGGCCGCCACCTCTTCCGAAATAAAAAGAAAGGCGTCCTTTTTCAGTACATCGGGATGAACCTGGGAGTTCAAGTAATGAGGATGCGAAACGGTAAGAAGCCGGTAGCCGGGCTGCACAAGCGGTGGAACGACTTCGAGCCCTTCACAGGTGTAGTGCCTTGGCGGTGCATCAGGTGTTCGATTGATCTCGGTCGCTTGTTTGATCTTGAGTTCGATCCCCAGCTTTTCGGCCAGTCGGGAAACCGTGTCGGCATCATCGGGATGGCGGGTCAGAAAGCCTTCCGTCCGCACCCGGACATCATCCTTGAAAAAGTAGCTTCCCTGCACGTCCCCCTGGCCGAACATGCCGGATACCCGTAAAAACACATCTGCATGGGATGTCGTTTCGGTATCCCGGACATCCACGGCGATAAGTGGGGTTGCTGCCAGGGCCTTCATCCATACGGCGGATTCCGGATATGTGATGCACGGGTTTGCAGCGACCACGATGATGAGGTCGAAAAATTTTTCGCGAAACTTTCGGGGTAGATCGGCGATGGGAATATGCTTGGCCGGCGTAGCACCAGGGGCCTCGATTCCCTCCTTGCTGGATTTTCCGTAGTAGAGAAGATCCTCGTTCCCGGTAAGCACGGCCAGCCGGTTAATCCAGCGTACGGAGTTCATGCCGTTTGAATACCTCTGAAGACTGAAGCCGGTGATGAGGGAGGTTTTGCCCTTTCGGGCGAAAAGGCCGCAAAGATAGTCAAAGTCTTCAGGAAGAACGCCGGCGGTGTCCCTCAGCTTCTTCCAATTCAGATCGGGCTCGAGATTCAATCTGGAGAGGATTGCGGCGGCCAAGGCGCCGTCCCCGGCAGGGTTGATGCGGATATGCCGGTCTGCCGTCCGGCTGGTCTCGGTTCGTACCGGATCGATGACAACAACTTGGCTCCCCTTCGCCGAGAGCGCCTTGAGGTAAACATACAGGTGGGGACTGATTACCTTGGCGTTTTTCCCGAAAAGCAGGATGGTCTCGGCCTGCTCCAGCCGGTCGATGGATGGATTAACGCAAACGGAGAAATCTTTTTCATGGGCTGCGATACCGGTTTCGTCGCACGGACTTCCGTCTACGAACCAGGCATTGTTCAACCTGGCGAACAGTGCGTCCCAGGCGCTCATCCGCCAGGAAAGACTGCCACTGCCCCGTAGATACAGGATCTGTCCATTTTGGTGCCCCCGGATAAGTTCCGCCGCCGCTTCCGCCGCCTCATTACTTCCGGTATCCACTCGGCGGCCTGCTTTCACAACGAAGGAGGAAGGCGCCAAGGAGGACTCGACATCGAAGAACCCGCGCAGCTTGGCGCAGACAAATGGATGAGGAGTATACGATCTATTTTCTGGCGTGAAAGCAGGGCGTCCGTCGGAGGACATCGTCAGGTCGAAAGAACAGGTGTCCGGACAGTCCTTGGAACAAAAATATCGCATCTTCCAATCCCATTTGCTTTGTTGTCATGCGGCAGAGACAAAAATTCCGGAACAAGCCTCAAGATTTTTCATTTCTTTGTGAGACTCAGTGCTTATGGTCGTGGACCTCGGATTCGTGTGATGAATGCTCATGGTCATGGGTGCCGTGCTCTCCGTCATGGCTGTGATCATGGGCCTGTGTCGCCTTGGCGTGCGAATGTTCATGGGAATGTTCGTGCTCGTGTCCATGGGCATGCCGGTGCGCATGCTCGTGTGAATGGGACGTATCCCCATGGGTGTGCTCATGGGCATGGGTGTGGTTGTGTTCATGGGAATGTTGGTGTTTGTGCTCGTGTTTGCCTTCCATGGGACGTCCTCCTTTTCTGAAATTCAAAGTCATTTATCTTGCGGCTTGTACCGTCCGATCTTGAAACAATAACCCGAGAATATCAAAATAAGGAGGAAAATCCAATATAACAGATTCATGAAAGAGCTTATCCTGTCGCTGACTTCCAGCTTTAAAAATTTTGTTATTGAACCGCCCCATGTCCGGATGTTTGATCGGAAATAATTCCCATGCGGATATAAATCGAGCGGGACATCTTTCTCAACCTCGGAAGATTCCCGGCAAACGCGGCGGCGGCGCACAGGCAGACGGATCCCCCGATTAGCACCGTCCACGGCGCACCGATACGGTTGGCCACGCTGCCGGCCAGCAGACTGCCGATGGGCATGATGCCGCCGAAGGATACGGCATAGAAGCTCATGATCCTTCCCCGTTTGTCGTCGTCCACCATCGTCTGGAGAAGCGTATTGCTCGTCGCCATCAACACGATCTGTCCGAATCCGGTGGCCGCCATTAATGGGAGCGAGACATAGAGCGACTTCGAAAAGGAAAACGCGATCAGTCCCCCGCCGAGGAGCCCGGCGGCGATGGGGATCATCTTATCGAGCCCGAGCACGCTTTTCCGGGCGGCAAGGAGGAGTGCTCCCCCGAGCGCCCCGATTCCCGCAAAGCCCATGAGAAACCCGAACGTCCCGGACCCGCCGTGCAGAACATCCTTGGCGAAGATCGGCATGAGAACAATGTAAGGCATTCCCATCAGGCTGACCAGTGCCAGCATTAGCAGGATGGCCCGGATTGGCGCAAAACCGGCAGCGTAGCGGAACCCTTCCGCCAGTTCGGTCACCATTTTCGAACGGTTCCGGGCTCTCCCCTTCGCCGCGATCCGCATCATGAGAAGGGAGGCGACGACCGCCATATAGCTGACCCCGTTTGCAAGAAAGCAGGTGCCTTCCCCGAGGACCGCGATCAGCACCCCGGCAAGGGTGGGGCCTAGCAGTCGCGCGAAATTGAACGTCGAAGAATTCAGTGCGATGGCGTTTCCCAGGTCTTTTTTATCCTCGATTATTTCGATCATGAACGACTGCCGGGTTGGCACGTCGAATGCATTGATGATACCCAGGACGAGGCTCAGGGCGATCACATGCCAGATCCGGATCAGGTGCATCAGGACGAGGAATGTGAACACGAATGCCTGCACCATCGCAAGTGTCTGCGTAACCAGCAGCATGCGGTGACGGTTCCACCTGTCCGCCAGAACTCCGGCCACCGGTGCAAGGATAAAAAGTGGTATCTGTCCGGCAAACCCGGCAAGCCCCAGTATAAAAGCGGAATTGCTGAGCCTGTAGATCAGCCACGCCACGGCCACACGTTGCATCCATGTGCCGATCAGGGAAACGCTTTGTCCGGCGAAAAACAGCCGGAAATTTCGATGTCGTAATGCCCGGGCGATTGAGCCGAAAGGCAGCTTTTTTTCTTGACCCATGGTTGATACTTTCCAATGGATGCGATAACGTCGGAAATAGCCAGAAAGCCGCCCCGGCCGGTGCCGCGTCGGGATCGACACCGGGTTTCCGAATTCATGCCGGTTCAACCTTCTACGATATCACTATCGTTTAAAAAGTACAGTACAATAGGGGCTCATCATGGAATGTGGAAAATGCGGCGTTAAAATCACCGATGGCGAGGAGATCAAGCGCCACGGTCAGGTTCTTTGTGAAGACTGCGCGTTGGACGTCCTTTCCCCTGCGAAGGCCTGCGACCCTTGGGCCGTGTTCTGCGCAAAATCGACCCTGAAAACTCGGAATGAAGCAGAAGAAATCAGCCCCGTCCAGAAGCAGATTCTGGAATTGCTGCAGGCCGAAGGCCCCATGCAGCGGCAGGCGCTTTGGGAGCGGCTTCAGATAGAAGAACAGGACCTGGAACGGGAACTTGCCACCTTGCGTCATATGGAAAAGATTTGCGGTGAACTCAAGAACGGTGCGCGCCTGATCAGGCTTCGGGTAGATGATTGATAATATCACTTCCCCTCGAAGAACCGAAAAAAACTTTAATGAATCTAAACATGAAAGGAAAGACGGAATGAAAAAAGTGGCGATTGTTGCATGCGGTGCCTACATGGATAGCGGATACGGCTGTCCGGGGGAATGGCGATGCCTGAAGGCTGCGGCACTGGGCGAAGGGAAGTTCGATGAAGCCTCGTCGGTGACGGCGTTTGTGAAATGCGAATGTCCGGGCCGCACCCTTGCACCGAACATGGGCATGGCCGTGAAGCTTTCCCAGATCAAACCCGACGCCATCTACATGAGCTCGTGCATGGCCAACGCAAAACCGGCCTGCCCCTATGCCACACCGGAGGAGATGGCGGAGATTCTTCAGGAGAAAACGGGCGTCC
>JBECKW010000131.1:0-2976 GCA_040235505.1 Desulfobacterales bacterium | reverse complement strand
AAACCTGCCGGCGGGTGCATTATAAGCAGCATTGCGATGGATATGCTCGTTTCAGACATTTTCGGTAAGCAATGCTACAGTATCAACACTATTTTTAGGAGGATTTATTATGCCGCAAGGAACAGTGAAATGGTTTAACGACAAAAAAGGATTTGGTTTCATCGAACAGGAGGAGGGGGCGGATGTGTTTGTACATTATTCCGCAATCACTATGAATGGGTTTAAAACCCTTGCTGAAGGAGACAGGGTTTCTTTTGATATTGAAGACGGGACCAAAGGCCCGGCTGCAAAGAATGTTCAAAAGGCTTGAGGAAAGATATGCCGTCATAATGCTTCCGGCAGTTCTTTGGCACAGGCCTGCCGGAGGCATTTGCTGCAGAAGCAAAGAGAGTGCTTCAGGGTAATGCACTCTTTGTTATTTCGCGCAGATAACAGCGCGGGATGTTTTCCCATCAATTTTGATAACAGGTGCCGGAACGGCCCTGACATGCCGGACAAAAGCGGTTTTGCCCTCTTCCTGCAAAGCGCCCAGCCATTCCCAGTTGAGGTGATCATCGGTATCGGGTCTCACGGTAATGTAGCTGATATTGCGTGCAGTGATATTGTGAAAAAAATGCGCTCCCTGGGAAGGCGTTGAGCGCATCTTTTTCGAAGCCGTTTCGATGATAATGCCCGCGCCGCATATATCTTCCCATTTTACAGGGATGCCAAGCCACGGATCGGCACTGCCCCAGCGCCCCGGTCCGATCAGCATGTACTTCCGGCCGGTTTTTTCGATCCGTCGATTCAGTTTTCCAATTTGGCCGGCGATTTCCACTGTCCTCGCGGGGTCAAAGGATTCCGGATCGACATAAACAATATCTTCAATATTTTCGAATATGCCGTTCCCAAGAGCCATGGCTGACAGGCAGACAGCATTCTCAAGATCTTTTTCCTCAATACCCACCTTTTTCAGCAGATGCATCTGCGGAGCAGGGCGAATTTGAAGAACCGCGAAAACCGGCTGTTTGCTGCCCTCAGATGGAAAACCAGATAAAAAATCAGATGAAAAATCAAGTGCAAATTCCATCTCAACGGCCCCTCCCATTCCTTTTCTGCCGATTTCCAGAAGGTGTGTCAGGAGGTTGCCCAGGGGGAAATCTTTTTGCTTCAAGATATTTGCAAAGGTTAATACGGGGTATCCGGCCCTGCCTCCGGAGGTGCGAAGGCGGTGTTCTTCCGGGATATAGCGGCTGCTCAGGAAGGAAACCGGAAAATGATCCCGGGCCTCTTCGATGGAAAGCGTTACCACGGAGCCGGAATCGTCAATTCCGGTGTTTGCATAGGGCTCACCCTGGCGAAGCGCGAAAAATCGGTTCTGTGCATTTTTCAGGATGTCGTCCACGGTTGAAAAACCTGGAAGAAGTTCCGGATACTTCGGCGAAAAACGAAGCCCGCCAAAGCCCTCCACTACGGTTTTGCCGAGACCTAGAGCAATACAGGCCACGCCCTCTTCAGGTTTCATCGGCGGGACAGGGTAAAAGTTGTAAGAATGGGCGACCCCCGAAATCGCCGGGTAAAAGGCATCCCCATACCGGCTGCCCACCACCTGTTGGATGATAACCCCCATTTTATCCGCCTCGGACCGGTGAAGCGTGTTCTCGGAAAAGGTTCGGGCCGCCCTCAGAAATACGGAAGCAAACACGAGCTTGACGGATGCAACCAGTTCCTCCAAGCGAACCGACAGGTCCTTGTGAGCGTTTGGGATCATGAAAGTTTGATAGACACCTGCAAACGGCTGTGACTGTGAGTCCTCCAGCAGGCTGGAAGAACGGACCGCCAGGGGATAGTGTACTTCTGATAGAAACACCTCGAGATTTTTCTTGAGCGTTTCGGGAAATGGTGCAGCCAAAAAAGCAGATTTAACGGCATCATCGCCGATCGTGCCGGTCACCGTCTTTTTCAGATCTGCGCCTTCCATGAACAGGTCGAAGCCATCGGTGGTAATGACAAGGGTTTTCGGTATGCAGATATTGATATCGGGAAAAGTTTTCTTCAGAGCGCTTGCGTCCCGGAGCAGGGTGGAAAAAAAAGCGAGCCCCCTTGCTTTCCCCCCCAGCGAACCCTCCCCCATTTTTATAAAATCGCTATCCGGATCGAACTCTTCGGCCGAAAACTCAATGACACTGCCCCGCTGGCGGTCTTTGCGATTTTTGGAAAGATAGTGAATCATCCGCTCTTTAATTTCTCCGGCGCTGGAAAAATCGGAAATGCGAAGGGGACGAATCCGATCCGCCAGCTCAATTTCAGCGCGGGCCATCAGCCAGGTGGAAAAATCGTTTTCCGATGCATGGTGGAGCAATGCATCATCCGGAATTCGGGGTAGAATTTTTTCCAGGGCGCGAAGGTTATGGGCTCGCCCGACTTCTTCACCGTCCGGCCGATGGAAAATGAAATCTCCGAAACCGAGGTACTCCGTAAAAAAATTCCGAATGCCCTGAAGAAAGTCAGGCGATTGCTTGTTCAGAAAAACAGCGGGAATTTCCCGGGCGGCTTTTCGGTTTTTTTCATCCGAACTGAGGTTTAACAGAGCGATATCCGGACGCTCTCCGCGGATCATGCGAAGGAGGGATACACCGGCACCGGGATCCATGACGCCGTCCTTCGGAAAGCGGACATCGGAGATAATGCAGAGGACATGGGGGGTAAATTCCCGATAAAGCCTTTGGGCCTCTTCGAAGGTTTCCGCTGTCAGAAGTTTGGGGCGCGCTCTCATTCGAAGAAGCCTGTGCTCCTCATTTATGGATTCTTCCATGACCCGTTGGGTCTGAAGAACGATTTCGCGATACAGAAGGGGGACCAGGACGGAAGTGAACAAGGGGTCGTCTTCCACCAGGATAATCACAGGCACTCGACCCAGACGCGTATCGGTGGTGACATTCAACCGGTCTTCAACGCTTTTAATCAGCGCCAGGAGAAGATCGGTGTTGCCCTGCC
>JBECKW010000194.1:0-18800 GCA_040235505.1 Desulfobacterales bacterium | reverse complement strand
ATTCATTCAGCGTGGATAACATGAACGATCCATTCATTCGCGCCTGGTATGTTCTGCACACGAGAAGTCGATTCGAGAGTGTGGTGAACGAGGCGCTTGAGAAAAAAACAAAAGAAGTTTTTTTGCCGAAGATCCTGGTCAGGAGTGCACGGCGGGATCGCAAGGCCATGATTCGCGTGCCGCTTTTTCCGGGATATATTTTCGTGAAAACCGATCTGAATCCCCATGAACATCTGGATATTCTGAAAACCGTCGGCGCCGTACGTTTGATCGGAAACAAGGAAGGCCCCATATCCGTGCCGGATACGACCATTGAATCCCTGAGAATCATGGTGACGTCGGACAGACCGGTCACAACAGGCCAGAAATACCGCCATGGAGATCACGTGGTGGTGGTCCGGGGACCCTTTACCGGTGTTACCGGGATCTTTCTCCGATATAAGGGAAACAATCGCGTGGTGGTCAATATCGACGCATTGGGACAGTCCGCCGGCGTTGAGGTCGATGAGGAGGATGTGGAGATAGTTCAGGGATTTTCAACTTAAGTACTTGACCTCTCTGCAGGATTTCGATATTTATACCAAAAGTGGAGTTGAATTGACAAGCAACTGTGAGAAGGAGGATGTATGAATAAGCTGGAGATTATCGCCGCACTGAAGAATGAGGCCAATATTTCCAAGTCCGAGGCGGCAAAGGTTGTGCAATTGTTTTTCGATCATATGTCGGATGCCATGGCGAAGGGTTCAAGGGTGGAAATCAGAGGCCTCTGCAGTTTCTTTGTGAAAGAGTATAAAAGCTACACGGGCAGAAATCCGAAAACCGGCGCCAAGGTTGTGATCAGACCCAAAAGGCTTCCGTTCTTCAAATCCGGCAAGGAACTCAAAGAACGGGTCGATTCTTGATTTTGTGACTGGGTTCTCATCCCTCATAGCACAACATCAGCCAGTCCAGATACTCAATGCCATTCTTCGTAAAGGGGCGATTCCCCACGCACTGATTTTTGTTGGAATCGACGGCGTGGGGAAACGGTCGGCCGCGCTGACCTTTGCCATGGCGTTGAACTGCATCATGCGTAAAGCCGACCCGGAGAAAGTTGCCGATGCGGGGGAGAGTTCCATATCGCCCCTGTCGGTGGAGGCGCCATGCGGTCGGTGCCGTTCCTGCCGAAAAATATCAAGCGACAGCCATCCGGACATTATCCGGGTGCAACCATCGGGTGCATATATCCGGATCGATCAGATCCGTGAATTATGCAACATTCTGGCCATGAAACCCTACGAGGCCGAATACCGGGTTGTGGTGATTGCCGAAGCCCATCGCATGAATATCGAGGCTGGAAATGCCCTTTTGAAAATGCTGGAGGAACCTCCCGATCGCACGATTCTGATTCTGACCGCCCCCACTGTTGCGGATATGCTTCCCACCATCGTATCGCGCTGCCGCCGTATTCGATTCAATCCTATTCCGACGCACCGGATTGCCGAGGAACTGATGAGCTTACACGGTATGGATGCGGAAAGCGCACGGGCACTGTCGGTTCTTTCGGGCGGAAGTCTTTCCAAGGCCGAAGAATTGCCCCGGAAAAACTGGATCAACCGGCGCAAGTGGTTGATTGAAAACTTCAATGTGCTGATCCATCCCGGCGATAAAGCCGGGGTGCTGACCCGGCTTTTCGCAACCGCTTCGGTGATTTCTCTCAATAAGGATGTGACGCTGGATTCACTTGAAATATTGAAAACTTTGTATCGGGATATCTTGATTTTCAACTATCAACCCGAGAACCTCCTGAATCCGGATGTGAGGGAAAAAATAGCCGCCGCCGCAGGCCTGATGGCGGAAGAAGAAATCCTGGCGGCTGTGAACGCCATTGATAAGGCCCTGGGACGGATCCGTTCAAACGCCAACCCCCGACTTGTGCTGGAAACCCTTTTTCTGAAGCTTGCAAAATTTGCGGAAATGAATTAAGGGCTCCGAAGTATACGATAACGAGGAATCAGCTTAAAGAATAAGCCATGAATAAAGCAGTCGGCATTCGTTTCAAACCCGCAGGCAAAATATATGATTTTGACTGTGGTGCCTATGTGTTGAAACCCGGAGATCATGTCATTGTCGAGACCGATCAGGGAATTGGTTTCGGTACGGTTGCCGTATCTCCCGCTGAATATGACGAAACAAAACTCAAAAGGCCGTTGAAGAAAATTTACCGACTTGCAACGGAAAAGGATTTCATTCAACTCGAAAGCAACCGCCAGAAGGAAAAAGAAGCCCACCTTTACTGCCAGGAATGTATCAAGAAGCTGAATCTCAATATGAATCTTTTTACCGTCGAGAGCACATTTGACGGTGGGAAAATGACTTATTTCTTCACGGCGGAAGCCCGGGTCGATTTCCGGGAATTGGTGAAAATGATCGCCAAAAAGCTCAATATTCGTGTCGAGATGCGTCAGGTCGGTATCCGCAACCAGGCAAAAATGTGCGGCGGTCTCGGAAGGTGCGGACGGGAGCTTTGCTGCGCCACCTTCATCGACAAATTTGATCCGGTTTCCATCCGGATGGCCAAAGACCAGGGACTTTCACTGAATCCCACTAAAATTTCCGGACAGTGCGGACGGTTGATGTGTTGTTTGACCTATGAGCACAAGACATACAGCGAGCTGAAAAAACAGTTTCCGAAAATCGGAAAGATGGTGAATACCACTTCCGGAAGGGGGAAAGTACTTCGCCATAATATTCTCGCAGGAACTCTGGCGGTTCGACTGGAAGATGATACGGAAAAAGAGCTGACGCTGGAAGATATCGTTAAAGAAAAAGGTCAGACAAACACCGGGGCGCAAAGTGAGCAGCAGAAGGAAGGGCAGAGGAATAAATAAAATGACGGAAACCTTTTATGTGACGACTCCCATTTATTACGTGAACGCGCGACCTCATCTGGGGCATGCCTACACAACCATTGCCGCAGACGTAATGTGCAGGTTCCAGGGAATGAAAAATGCGGAAACTTTTTTCGTCACGGGAACGGATGAACATGGAGATAAAGTAGTACGCGCCGCAAAGGCCGAGGGCCTCAGCCCCCGAACTTATGTCGATAAAATCAGCTCCCTGTACAAGGCATTGTGGCCGGAGCTGGGAATTCAAAACGACCGTTTCATCCGAACCACCGACCCGGATCATGTGGCGGTGGTTGAAATGATACTGAAAAGAATTCACGACAACGGCGATATTTATTTCAGTGAATACGAGGGGCTCTACTGTTTCGGATGCGAACGCTTCTATATGGAGCGTGAACTGGTGGATGGGAAATGCCCGGATCACGAAACCGAGCCGGAGATAATCAAGGAATCAAACTATTTTTTTCGAATGAGCCGGTACCAGGATTGGCTGATTGACCATATTCAATCCAATCCGGATTTCATTCGGCCGGAACGCTACCGCAACGAGGTGCTGGCATTTTTAAGGGAACCCCTGGAAGACCTTTGCATCTCCAGGCCCAAATCCCGTCTCAAATGGGGCATCACGCTTCCTTTCGACAACGATTACGTCACCTATGTCTGGTTCGACGCCCTGGTCAATTACCTGACGGCCCTCGGTTACCCCAGTGATCCGCGGTTCGAGAAATTCTGGCCCTCGGTTCAGCACATCGTCGCCAAGGACATTCTCAAGCCCCATGGCATTTACTGGCCCATTATGCTGAAAGCCGCGGGTATTCCCGTTTACCGGAATCTCAACGTGCACGGCTATTGGAATATCGATTCGAGCAAAATGTCCAAGAGCCTCGGGAATGTGGTGGCGCCTCTGGAACTTAAAGGCAAATACGGCCTGGATGCCTTCAGGTTTTTTCTCATGCGGGATATGGTGTTTGGTCTCGATTCGAGCTTCTCGGAACGGGCACTCATCCAGCGGATTAATTCTGAACTGGCCAACGACTTGGGAAATCTTTTCTCAAGAGTCCTCGCCATGACCCACAAATATTTTTCCGGGCGGGTTCCCGCTCCGGACAAGGAGGCGGATCAGGACCTTCGACTCGGATTGCAGGCCGATGCCTTCAAGGCTGTTTCCGAATATGAGAAGGATATGTCCGGATTTTCGTTTCACAAGGCGCTCATGGCGGTCTGGGAGTTCATCAACAGGATGAACAAGTGCATCGATGTGACGGCGCCCTGGGAGCTTGCGAAAAGGAATGAAGCCCGGCGACAACTCGAAACAGTTATCTACAACCTTATGGAAGGATTGCGGGTGGTTTCCGGCCTGATCTATCCGGTTATGCCGGAGACGGCGGCTCGAATGCAGCGGCATCTGGGGCTTGATCCTCAGGAACGATTTTTCGAATTGGAATGCTTGAAAAAGTGGAATTCGATGCCCTCGGGAATCGAACTGCCGAAATCAACCACCCTGTTTCCCAGGATCGACGAAAAAGAAGTCATGGCCTCGAAAAGCAAAGCTGAAGACGGACAAAAGGAGAAGGACAAAGCCGGGAAGTCGCAAATAACCTTGGAAGATCTGGATAAAATCGATCTTCGCATCGGGACCATAACGGCCGCCGAAGCGGTTCCCAGGGCGAAAAAGCTCCTGAAACTGGAGGTGGATATCGGAGAAACACGAACGGTGATTGCCGGTATCGCCGGCAGCTATGAACCGGACAGACTGGTGGGTAAGCAGGTGGTGGTGGTGGCAAATCTGAAACCTGCCAAGTTGATGGGTGTTTTGTCCCAGGGGATGCTGCTTGCCGCAGCCGGTGGGGATGGTCTTGTGCTGATCGGACCGGACGGAGCGGTTGAACCAGGGACTCCGTTGTCATAGGCGCCACAGGCCGATTGAAACCGGCGCTGAAGGTTGAAGGTGGAAACGCGATTGCAAAACAGACCGACATGGCGAGACTACCAGGTCCGCCTGAAACGAAATAACGATCTGAGAAATTTTTTATATCGCCTTCGATGGGTGGCCTGTGCAGTCGGCAGCCTGATGGTGATTGGTCTCGGCATCAAGGCATACCACCGGGAAGGCGCCATAGGCAAAGCCGACAAGACCACCCCGGCGGCGCCGTCCCGGACGGACACATCAGATGGTTCCGGCGAAATTCAGAAACAGGATATCCACAACTGGCTTTTCCCCAAAGCTGTTGCCAATCTAACGGAAAAGAGCTTCGATATCCAGGTGGGCCAGCAGCGCTACCACGTCGAAACCAACCTGGATCTGTCGCTTCAGACCAGTCTGCTCAAGAAGCTTCAAAACTCCGACGCCGAGGTGATGGGACTGGTGGCGCTCGACCCCGACGATGGCCGGGTGCTTGCCATGGTGGGGGTGGATAACGACAACCCTTCGGTCAATCCCTGCCTCGATAATCATTTTCCCGCTGCAAGCGTGTTTAAAATCATTACGGCCGCCGCCGCCATCGAACAGTGTGACTTCGTACCCGATACGACTTTTACATATAACGGCGGAAAGTATACCCTGTACAAATCCCAGCTGAAAAATACCGTGAACCGGTATACCAACACCATTTCCTTTCGGGATTCATTCGCCGAGTCGGTCAATCCCGTATTTGGGAAAATCGGGGCGCAATATCTCAGTCGTCAGTCTCTGGAACAATACGGCGAAGCGTTCGGATTCAACCGAAAAATCGATTTTGAGGTGACCTTGCCCGCAAGCCTGCTGAAGGTTCCGGAAGGCACCTACCACCAGGCGGAGATCGCCTGTGGCTTTAACCGCACCACAACCCTGACCCCTCTTCACGGGGCCATGATTGTTTCCGCTGTGCTAAACGGCGGTCGGCTTCCCGAACCGGCGATCATCGAACAGATAATGGATGAATCCGGCAAGGCGGTCTATCGAAGCACACCTACTGCATTTGGCAATGCCATGTCTTTTCATACAAGTACGATCCTTGACAATATGATGACCCGGACCATCCGTTCCGGGACTTGCCGGAAATCTTTCCGAAACGCCGAAAGGGACCGTGTGCTCTCCAGGTTGGAGATCGGGGGAAAAACCGGCTCGATTGACAACCGCGAGCATTCAAGACGTATGGACTGGTTTGTCGGTTTCGCCAGGGAAAAAAACGGCACGGAAAAGATCGCGGTCGCAGTTGTTGTCGGTCACGGGAAATATATCGGCACACGGGCGGCGGAATTCGCGAAATACGCTTTCGAGGATTACTTCAAGGAATATTTCGCAGAGACCGATACGGTAAGCAAAAAGAACGGATAGGAAAACTCGGGTCGGTCTTTAATTTGTTTTATCCTCGAAACTGATATACTCATGTATCGAATCCAGTGAATCGAAAGGACGTGAGGATCATGAAACGGCTATTGATACTATCCATACGGATCATAAGAAAAGCTGGGGCGGAGATGATCGCGATGATGCGGATGCAGGTCTATTTCGGCAGGTCCCCGGATCGTGTAGGCAGTACCGCACTGATATTTTTTCCCTGCAGACCGAATGTGCTTGCCTGCGGTCTTGCGGGGCTCGTTGCCGTCAAGCGGGCGAACACCCCGGTGGATGCAGTTTCCGATTTAAAGCATCTGACACGTTGCCTCGAACAGATTTCGGAATCCGTTTCTTCTTTCGAAGATGCGACCGGCTTTCTCGGTGGGGCAGACACCGTAAGAGATTTTCTGACCACCGCCAAACAATTGAAGGAACCGCTTTCTTTCCATGCTATTTTTTCCCGGCAGGAGCTTCAGGCAGAACTTGAAAGCCTTTGCGGGAAACTTTCCGAAGTGGTGGCCGGGGCGGAAAAAAACCTCAAGGAGCTGTTGGGACGAATGGCCCCGAAAGAGTGGGCCGGGTTGACCGCTCTCGTCGAATCATTGAAGGACGCCGAGTGGTGCCTCAGGACGGAATTGTCCGGAAATCTGAAAAAAGTGGGACGGCTCGTTGGGGATTCGGCGCCGGCGGCCACCCTCGACGTCGTATCTTTTTATCGTGAAATCAACGCGGTTCTTAACAGCATCGATCGCCTGGAAGTTCGCGGGCGGGATTCGGCAGGCATCTCCGCAATGTTTATCCTCCCGGAAGAGGGTTTCCGGAAAGCGGAGGCGGCAATGGCACAGTTGCCGGCTTCCGAGGGCGAAACGCTCCGGGACCGGTTCGAGCGCCGCCGGAAAAACGAGATTCTTTTAAACAATTGCATTGCTGTCCGGTGCGATCGGGATAAAGACGCATCGGGACGATTTGCCGTCACTCTCACTTACAAAATCGCAGCGGAAATCGGAAGCCTTGGGGACAATGTCCGGTTTTTAAGGGGGGAAATTGAAAAGGATGCGGTGCTTCGGCTGCTTGCCGGGTCCGGCTACGACTTTCACACGATTTCCTCCCATACCCGATGGGCCTCCGTCGGTGCCATCAACGAGGGAAACTGCCATCCGCTGGACAACCGCACAAAACAGGCAACCGAGAGTTCACCGGTTATCCATGCCTGCCTGAACGGCGATATCGACAATTATCTCACGCTGCGGGAAACCCTGGCCGGAGAGGGGATTGAAATTCCGGAAGAAATTACCACGGATACCAAAATCATCCCTCTACAGATCGAAAAGTATATTCGAGACGGAGAGGATGTGCTGACAGCCTTTCGAAAGGCCGTGAACGACTTTGAAGGCTCCCATGCCATTTCCATGCATACGGACCTGGCACCGGGCAAGCTTTTTCTGGCCCAGCGGGGAAGCGGGCAGGCAATTTTTGTGGGGTTGGCCGAAAGCCACTATATGCCCACCTCCGAAGTTTACGGGTTTGTGGAGGAAACTTCCCGGTATCTGAAGCTTGACGGGGAAAAAATTGCTGAAGGCGCCGACGGCCCCACCCAGGGACAGATTTACATTCTGGATCAGAATTCCGCCGGCGGCATAGACGGCATTCGTGCCCTGTACTACGACGGAACCCCCATCGTGCTTGAGGAGAAGGATATCCATCGAACGGATTTGACCTCCCGGGATATCGATCGCCAGGGATTTCCTCATTATTTTTTAAAGGAGATCTCGGAATCTCCCCTGTCTGTCGAAAGAACACTCCAGAACCGATGGAAGGTGGAGTCCGAGGGGCAGAAACGTTATCGGACCGTTCTGGATGAGAGCGTGGTACCCGAACGGCTGAAGCAGGCGTTCCGGGGGGAGGAGGGATGCGCTGCCATCCGGCGCATCTTTTTTATCGGTCAGGGCACCGCCGGCGTAGCCGCCCACGCCTGTGCCAATATCATGAATTATTACCTGAATGACCCGCTTCTCAATATCACCCCCCTGAAGGCTTCTGAACTCAGCGGGTTCAGACTGGGGGAAAGCACGGACAGGGCAAACATGTCCGATGTTCTGGTGGTGGCCATCAGCCAGTCCGGCACTACCACCGATACGAACCGGGCCGTGGACATGGTCAAAGCCCAGGGCGCCCATACCCTGGCCATTGTCAACCGGCGGGATTCGGATCTCACTTTCAAGGTCGATGGCGTGCTGTACACCAGCACCGGTCGGGACATTGAAATGTCGGTTGCCTCCACCAAGGCATTTTACTCCCAAATTGTCGCCGGGGCGCTTCTCGGGCTTTGTCTTGCGGAACTCAAGGGGCGCCGGAGTCCGGAATTTATCGCACGGGAACTGAAAAACCTTCTGGCGATTCCGGATCAGATGCGAAAAGTGCTTTCCCAGAAGGAGGGCATCGAAGCTTCCGCAAGCCGCCTTGCGCCCACGAAAACCTACTGGGCGGCGGTGGGAAGCGGCCCCAACAAGGCGGCATCGGACGAGATCCGCATCAAGCTCAGTGAACTGTGTTACAAAACGATATCCTCGGACTTCATCGAAGACAAGAAACACATCGACCTGTCCTCGGAGCCGCTGATCATCGTCTGTGCGGCGGGAGCGAAAGAAAACGTTCTGGGGGACATCATCAAGGATACGGCCATTTTCAAGGCACACAAGGCGGCGCCCGTGGTGATTGCCAATGAGGGGGAAGACCGCTTTGCGCCTTACGCGGAAAGCGTATTTCACGTGCCGGCTGCGCCCCAGCATCTGGCGCCGATTCTCAACACCCTGGTGGGACATCTGTGGGGGTACTATGCCGCGCTGGCCATCAACGCGAGTTCGAAGTTCCTTTATGAATTTCGAAACGGAATTCGCAAAACCATTGATGAGCATGCGGAAAAAGGACTGGATATTTTCGAAATGGTTCTGGAAAAGTCTTTCCGGGAAACCATCATCTCGTTCTATAACCAGTTCCGGAAAAGAAGAAATGAACAGAAAATGCCCACCCCCATCATGATGGCTTCGGAGCTGATTCTGCTCCTGAAATATCTTTCCGGGAGACTGCCGGCCGCCGATTTCGAACTTGATTTCGAACAGAAAGGAACGGCCCGCAACATGCTCGATACGCTCTTCAAATTTATGGGTGAGTCCATCAACGCAATGGCCAGGCCCGTGGATGCCATTAAACACCAGGCCAAAACGGTAACCGTCGGCACCAGCCGCATCAGCGAAAAGGTGGAGGGCATCCTGTTCGACCAATTGGCGGAGTTCGGTGTCGGCATCTCCCAGGTGACCAACAGCAATATCGTTGTCCTGAAAAATCTGCAGGGGGTGGTTGGCAAGATCAACGGTGCGATTTTCTATACCATCGACGGTGTGAACCTGCTGGGAGAGCCTACCGACGACACCTCCATCCGGATTGTCAAAAAGTCGGGGATTCTGGCACCCATTCCCTCCAGGGTCGAAACCGATTCCAGGCTCAAGGGCACCAAGCGCATCATTGTCCGCCAGGGAAACGTCTACATTGGTAAGGGGAGAAAGGATAACCGGAGCATTCTGGTGATTCCGGTGATTTCGACCTCCCCCGAAAAGCCGAATATCATTGAAAATTTGCTGCTGCTCAATATCGGATTTGTCGACGAATGCCCGCTTTCCATCCAGATCAAGGCGCTGGGCGGCAAGTATGAACATATTAAAAACATCGTCCAGGAAAACAGCATTCCCTGGGAGGATTCGTACCTGAACCTGGTGCCCATGGACGACCTCTTTGGTCTATCGGCTGAAAAAGTAGGTGAGATGATTCAATCCGGCCTTCCCTGATATAGAATTTTTCTTGACAGGATTTTTGCTGTTGAATTAGAAAATATAGTTTGCGTTTAAAAGTTACCAGGGAAGGGATAGAGATGGCATTCATTTCAGACGAGACGGCGGGAAATGGTACTTTCCCCCACGGAATTCACCCTCCGGAACGGAAAGGCTTTTCATCCGATGCCACCATCGAGGTGCTCCCCACGCCGGAAGAAGTGGTAATTCCCCTTTTGCAACATCTCGGTGCACCATGTGAGCCGTTGGCCGCCCCCAAACAGGATGTGGTCATGGGGGAGATGGTGGGACAGGGCAAGGGTTTCGTTACTGCCCCCGTACATGCTTCCATTTCAGGAAAAGTTCAAAAGGTAATTTCAGTGACGATTCCCAATGGCCGCCATGTGAAGGCAATTCCCATCAAAGCCGAAGGACAGCAGATAGAAGGGCGATTGCTGTTTGAAGACCTGTACGGTGGTTCCTGGTCAATCGGGAAAGCGGACGGGCTTTCATCAGAGGAAATTTCAAAAGCCATCAGTTCCGCCGGCATTGTCGGGCTTGGCGGTGCTGCGTTTCCAACCCATGTCAAGCTTGCGGTCAACAAAGACAAACCCATCGATACGCTGATTGTGAACGGTTGCGAATGCGAACCCTACCTGACCACGGACTACCGGTTGATGCTCGAAGCCTGCGAGGCGATCACAGCGGGCGCGCTTCTGGCAGCCAGGGCCGTGGGTGCCGAAAGGGTTATGGTGGGTGTCGAGGACAATAAACCGAAAGCTATTGAAGTTCTTCAAAAAGCAGCGTCGGGGACACCAATTCGGGTGGTGCGGGTGAAAACGAAATATCCCCAGGGCAGCGAGAAACAGCTGATCAAGGCGACGGTCAACCGTCACGTCCCCCTGGGCGGTCTCCCTCTGGATGTGGGGGTGGTGATCATCAATGTGGCCACTGCCACGGCCATTGCCCGGGCGGTGCTTCGGAATAAACCCTTGACTCACCGGGTCATCAGCGTCACCGGTGCGGGGATCGCCCGGCCGAAAAATATCCTGGCCCCCATTGGTGTTCGGTTCAAGGAGCTGATCGATTTTTGCGGCGGGATGACACCGGATGCCGCCCGGCTCGTATCCGGCGGTCCCATGATGGGTTTTTCCTTCACGGATCTTAATATGCCGGTGACCAAAGGCACCAGCGGCGTGACGGTACTGACCCGGGAGGATATTCAGCGATCCGAAGAGACCCATTGTATCCGTTGCGGGCATTGCGTGGACGTATGTCCCATGAAGCTGGTACCGACGAAATTGGCCTTGGCCTGCCGGGCCAAGGACCTCGATCTTGCCTTGAAGTATCACATCATGGCTTGTTTCGAATGCGGGTCATGCGCTTACACCTGTCCTGCAAGTCTTCCGTTGGTGCAGCTGATCCGGACCGGAAAGGCGCTTCTGGCCGCTCAGAAAAAATAACCGATTTGACGGGGAATGCCTCCCCTGATTTTAAAAAATGAACCGGCAAGAAGGAAATTTTACGGATGGAAATTGAATCGACGGCTCCGCTTTTGAGTGTGGCTCCATCTCCTCACCTGTCCAAAGCGGGACAGAGCACACGCCGCATGATGGTCGATGTATTGATTGCGCTGACGCCGGTTGTGGTGGCGTCGCTTCTGATTTTTCAATGGTTTGCCGTTAAGCAGCTTGCCATCTGCATCGTCAGTTGTCTGGTGGCGGAGGCGCTGTTTACGAAAATGAGGGGGCAGGCGCTTCATCTTGGAGATTTGTCAGCGGTGGTGACGGGTGCCATTCTGGCATTGTCGCTTCCCGGCACAGCCCCCTGGTATGTTGGCTTCATCGCCTCCTTTGTCGCCATGGGAATCGGTAAGATCATCTTCGGCGGTCTTGGTATGAATCTGTTCAACCCCGCGATGGTGGGCCGGGCGTTTGTCATGATTGCATTTGCGAGTATGATGGGGGCCTCCGGATATGTACTGCATGCCGGCGGCGGTATTGATATCCTTTCCCAGGCAACGCCGTTGACCGCTTTGAAACAGTCCGGGATCGGAACTCCCCTCTCCCCGCTGTTTTTTGGATTGACCAACGGCTCCCTTGGCGAGACCAGTGCCCTTGCGTGTCTGCTGGGCGGAATATATCTATGCATTCGGCGGACCGCATCCTGGGAGATTCCTGTCGGCGTCCTGGTATCCGCCGGAATCGTTTCGACCATCTCGTATCTTGTTTCCCCCGGCTCTCCATGGACGCCGTTGCATCAATTGTTGGGAGGAGCACTTCTTTTCGGCGCTTTTTTCATCGCAACGGACCCGGTGACCAGCCCCTTGACGTCCAAGGGGAAATACATTTTCGGGGCCGGGATCGGTATCCTGGTGATGGTGCTTCGGCTTTTCAGCGGCTACCCCGAGGGAGTGATGTTTGCCGTTCTGCTTATGAACGGCGTAACACCGCTTATCAACAGATGGACGATTCCCGCGCCGTTTGGGGAGGATAGAAAAGGATGAAGACTGAAGGATGAGGGATGAAAAAAGGCTGGTGGCGTGGCTCGGTAAGAGCTTGGCGTGATTCGGATTGAAAGGTGAGATTATGGGAATAAAGAGCAGTAATATCGCTCAGGGGTGGCTGGTACTGCTTTTGTGTCTGTGTTTCGGGTCTGCACTGGCGGCGGTTCATGTGGTGCTGTCTCCCAAAATTGAGGAAAATAAAATCAACGAAACCCGGGAAAAAATACCGGGACTCGTACCGGGCGGAGCCGAGCAGGGGACCTCCCTCGAAATTGTTTCCCAACCGATTCAGATCGAAAAATCCGGTCGAAGTATTACCTACTCCGTGTATGAGGCATTGCGGAAAGGGAAGTGTGTCGGTTGGGTGGTCAAATCATCCGGACAGGGATATGCGGATACAATCGAACTCCTGGTGGGGTTGGATGCGAATGCCGATGCCATTTCAGGACTTTTCATCCTGGGACAAAAAGAAACCCCGGGACTTGGAAACCGTGTGTCGGAAAGCAAATGGCGGAAGCAATTCGTTGGAAAATCCGCCCTCAGCAAGCTGGTCGTCACAAAATCCGGTGCCACGAAGTCCGACGAGATTGATGCTGTCACCGGCGCCACCATTTCTTCCAGAAGCGTGGTTCAGATCGTAAATACCGCGCTGGCGGATGTGGGGCCGAAGTTAAGAGAAAAAGAAAAATAAATAAATGAATAACCTTCGAATATCAGGGGACGGGTATCGAATGTATAAAACGAAAATTATAAGGACGGGAAGCTGACTATGGCCCAGGAACCTACACCGCTGGAGCGGTTCATTCAGGGAATTTTGCCGGAGAATCCGACCTACCGACAGATGCTGGGGCTGTGCCCGACGCTGGCGGTCACCAACAGCTTGAAGGGCGCTCTTACCATGGCCGGTGCCGTCATGTTTGTTCTTTTCTGCGCAAACGTGATGACGAGCCTGATTCGGAATCTTCTGAAGCCGCACCTGCGGATCGTTATTTTCACCCTGACCATCGCGACCTTTGTAACCGTCGCCGACCGGTTTCTGGCCGCCTATATGTATCAGATGAGCAAAACCCTTGGGCCCTATATCCCGCTGATCATTGTCAACTGCATTATCATCGGCCGTTGCGAGGTGTGCGCTTCCCGGCAGTCGGTGGTCACCGCCGGTGCGGATGCCATCGGGCAGTCCATCGGGTTTGCCCTGGGACTTTCGAGCATTGCGACGGTGCGGGAGATACTCGGCAGCGGCACGTTTTTCGGGCTGCATGTGATGCCGGCGGCATGGCCCAACTGGGTGATCATGGTGCTGCCGCCCGGAGCGTTTCTGACGTTCGGTCTGCTGTTGGGGACCGTGAACTGGTACGGGGCCAGAAAAGCGAAAGCAGGGGATAAATCATGAGCTACATTATCGACATTTTTCTGATCGCAATCAGCGCCGCCCTGATCAACAACTTCGTGTTGTACTATTTTGTGGGCATCTGCCCTTTCATCGGCGTTTCCCGCAGAGTGGACATGGCATTCGGCATGGGATGTGCCGTGACGTTTGTAATGACCATCGCGGCGCTCATCAGTTGGGCCATCACCACCTACATTCTTGCACCCGGTGCTCCGCTGTCCGCCTGGATCGCGGGCTTTTTCATGAGTGCGGAGTCTGCGGCGAAGGTCGATCTCACCGTTCTCAGTTATATCGTTTATATATTCGCCATTGCGGCATCCGTTCAGTTTGTGGAAATGTATGTGCGCAAGTACTACCCGGCGCTGTATAAATCCTTCGGGGTGTTTCTGCCCCTGATTACCACCAACTGCGCCATTCTGTTCGCCTGTCTTAAGATCATGAGCAACATCGTCGGGGTGGACAACCCGGCGGATGCCTGGGATCTGGGAAGGTCTCTGACGCTGGCGATGTTCGGCGGAGTCGGGTTCACCATTGCCATCGTCATCATGGCCGGCCTGAGGGAAGACCTCGATCTGTGCGATGTGCCGAAACCCTTCAAAGGCGCTGCCATCACCCTGATCGTGGCCGGCATTCTCGCCATGGGATTTATGGGATTTACCGGGGTCGATTCTGGGCTTAAAAAGGCACTAACCTCCACTGCATCCGGACCGGAGGTGGCGGCGGCGACTGAGCAGGCGGATGCGACCTCCGCCCATATGGCATCTGTAGAAAACCAAAAAACAGAAGCCCTTCAGGAAAGGGGGCAAAATACATGACACTGGTGACAGTAGGCCTTTCGGCCGGGACTCTATTGGCAATGGCACTGATTTTAACTTTCGTGCTGGGATGGGCCAACAAAACCTTCCACGTGGAGGTAGACCCGAGGGTGGAAGCCATCGGCAATGCGCTTCCCGGTGCCAATTGCGGTGGATGCGGGTTTGTGGGATGCGGCGAATATGCCGAAGCCATTGCCGCCGGAGAGGCGGAGGTAACCCTCTGTAATGTCGGTGGCGCGGCATGCGCCAGTGATATCGCCTCTATTATGGGGATTGAAGTGGGGGAAAGCCTGCCCTACCGTCCGGTGATTAACTGCGGCGCACGGCATGATGATCGGCTGCACCGGAGCCAATACAGCGGCGAGATGCGTTGTGCCGCCGCCAATCTGGTGGCCGATATTCAGGGATGCACCTATGGATGCCTGGGATTCGGAGATTGCGAGCGAGCCTGCGAGTATGATGCGATTCACGTAATAGACGGGTTGTCACAAGTGGATTATGAAAAATGTATCGGATGTAAAGCCTGCTCACGGGTCTGTCCGAGAAATATCATCACCATGGCGCCCTTCAAGGCTGAAAAGATGATGGTAGTGGCCTGTTCCAACCTGGACACCGGGAGGGAAGTAAAAGCTGTCTGCAAAGTCGGTTGTATTGGCTGCAAAACCTGTACGAGGCTATGCAACCTCTTTAAAATGAAAGAGAACCTCAGCACCATCGACTATGACGAATATGGACACGAATGTATCGGGGACTTGATCAAGGCGATGGAAAAATGTCCCCAGAAGCGATTGGTGTTTGTCGGGAAGCCCAGTCCGAAGGATCTGGAAGAGACAAGGGATGAAGAGCTGCCGGAAGTCATTTCAGCGGATTTTAAGACGACTGTGGATGATACGGAGTGGAGGGGGTAGTGAAAGAGTGGACGGGGTGGACGTAGTGGACTTTGTGGGTGGAGTGGACAAAGGTATTGGCCTGTCGTCCACCAGGTCCGCTGTGTCCACCTCGTCCACAACGTCCAGATCTACAGGGAAAAGATAATCCGCTTGGTTCGATCGATTATTTTTTCGTAGTACGTGCTGTTTCTCTGAACGTAATAGTTTATCTCCGGCTGCCACCGGCCGACGCAGGCTTGCCGGATAAATGATTCGAGCTTTTTCGGCGAACGTATCCTTTCGACAAAGAGCTCTCCCCAGTTGTTGATGTGAATAACACAAAAATCATTGATGTCCTTTTCGTAATACGCATTTTCGAAACTCACCACCACCAGAATTTTTGAAGTGCGCTCCCGCTCCAGGTATTGGGAAAGCTCTACCTCGAAACGGTCAAATGTCCCCAAAAAATCACCGATTTTTTTCCCAAGATTCAAAACTTCCTGCAGGGTAACGTTTGATGGATTCGGCTCCATGCGGATCTTGTTGGGATCAAAAAGGCCGTTCCAGACAATAAAGGAAATGATTCGAAGAATGTCCGTATTCACGTTCATCGGGACATTTTTATTGTTGCCGGCGAACAGATACCACTGGGAATCTTTGAGCTGCAGGGTCAGGAATGGAGAACTCAGATTCCCGATGGGTTTTTGAAGGACGCGGACTTTGTTCTCCTTCGTCTGATAGCTGGCAAGAATTTTTCTTCCGATAATGGTGAAATCACGTTTGTTGATTTTCGTTACCATGTTCGATTGGGTGGCCGATATTTCGCGATAACTTTTCAGAAGCAGACGGAACAGCCGATCCCCCAGAATGATTTGGGCGTTAAATTCCCAGCGACGGAAATGACTCAGACGGATTCTTTTCCGGATATCGATGGCATGTCGCCTGAACAGCTCTTTCGCCAGCAGGTTTTTAAGTGGTGTACGGTTGCTCTGGGGCTTGATGTCACAACGAAGAAAAAAGCATTCCCTTAAAAGCTTCTGGGTGCTCAGATTTCCTATTTCACCATAATAGTCGAGAATGGCATTCATGGTGAAAATACTGGGGTCGGGAAAAATATCCTCTTCTCCGCAGCACAGAACGGCTTCCCGGAAATGGTGGCAGATGGGAATATCCCGGGAAGATTCCAGAAGTACCTTCACATGGATCATTTTAATGATGGACTTCAGGGGGCTTGAAAGGGATTTTTGAAGTTGCCAGAGAGCAGCGCCGAAATATTCGGATTTATCGATTTTCAAAAGATCGCCGAAATCGATGATATCATAATGGCCGTATCGGATCCGTTCGATTTCATGAATCGCGTCTTCATAGGGAATCGTCGCCTGGTGGTCCCTGTCATAGCAGAGCCACCAGAGAGGGATTTTACCGCATATCACGATGCAGGTTCGATAGAATTCTTCTTTCAGAAGATTCTTCTGGGTGCTTCCGGAGCTTTCCTCATTCACACTGCCGAAGCGGTTGTTTCGGATATCCCCCACATCAGAGATGAAAAAGAAGACCTGCATTTTCAGGTTCATATCCATCCAGTCTTTGATGAGGTTGATCTTCTGATGAAGCTGACGCCAGGAAGTTTCGGACAGTTCCTCACGGTTGTAGCAGACCCAGATATCGCAGTCCGAAGCGGATGTCTGACTGACCGACCCCACACTGCCGATAGTATAAAGGCCATGGATGGTGAAAAAATTAGATCCGGTCTGCAGCAGGGATCGTGATTCCTTTACCCCGAAAATCCGCTTGAATACCGCTTCCCGATGCCGGATATGTTTTTCGATATCGACGTTATATACTTTGAATGGGCGCTCAAGATCGGAGATATACCCAGGGCATGCCTCATGATTGATGCTGAGGAGCCAGGGGAGAAGATACAGAACCGCCTCCCCCGCCTTGGGCGCGAGTTCCAGAAAAACCTGTTTTCGAAAATCGTTGTACCGGGTGAAGATCTGCTTATTTCTGGATAGTATGGGTTGTATCATAACGGTCTATTTCTCTTGAAAAAAAACATTATGTCTTTATAATAGGAGCCACAACAACAATCGCATTTTCCTTTTCCGGCGGCGATGGATCTCGTTATGGAAACATCCTCAAAAAAAATCGACTGCCATAAATGTCGTCATTATTATGTGACATGGGAGAGGCTGTTTCCCCATGGATGCCGTGCGATGAAATTTAAAAGCAAGGTGTATCCTTCGAAGACTGTTTTTGAAAGTTCCGGGCATTCCTGCATGTTGTTTTCCGAAAAACAGAAAGCCGGGAAAAAATAACAACATTGACACGGTATTATGCCAGGATTTCGCAAGATGTACAAGAAAATCATTAAAATTTCAGCGCGTGGTTTTCATTGGGAGTCGGCCGAAAAAAGCCCGCAACTGCATTCTGGAAACAAGGCCCTCGGGATCAAAGGAGACGTGCCGGATTGAAGCCGCTCAATATAAAAGTGAAAGTTCTCGTTCTGATCGCCCTGCTGCTCCTGGTCGCGATGGTGCTTCTGGATATGGTGATGGTATTCGGAACCCAGCAGCTTCTTCTGAAGTCCGAAAAGGAGAAGGGGGCGCTCCTGGTGAAGCTGGTCGGTGCCCACATCCTTTCCGGTATGCATGCGGAAACATCCGGGGACCTGGCGACCGGGGAAACAAAGGAGCAGATGCGAACGCTGATTGGGTCATTGAATGCCGCATCGGTGTCGTGGATGACTCCCCGCGGCGATGCGGTTGTTGTGCCCGGATCGGAAAGCGGGATGAATACCGTCCTGCAACGTGTATCCGGTAACGCCCTCAGCAAACGATCCGTGCAATTTGAAACGGCCGGTACCACCTGGGGGGTCTTCTGGCGACAGAAAAAGTATCTGGTAGCGGCAGGCCCCATCTATAAAGGGAATGGGATCGCCGGTATCGCCGGCGTTTCGATACGTCTGGATTCGGTCTTCTCCGAACTCAGGGGCGTTCAGAAGTTCATCGGGTACTATCTGCTGATCAATACGCTGATTCTTTCCCTTATCGGGCTGTACCGTATTCATCACCTGGCCCTTCGACCGATTTCGAGAATTATCGGCCGTGCCGAAGCCTTTCGGCCCGGCGACGCCGAATTCCTGCTTGAGGAAAACGGGGAAAACGAACTTTCAAGGTTGTCAAGGGC
>JBECKW010000057.1:0-39126 GCA_040235505.1 Desulfobacterales bacterium | reverse complement strand
GACTAGGAGCATGGATAAAATTCTGAGTGCCTTGAATTAGCGAAGAGCGGAAGAGCAGAAGTTAGGAAGATCGGAAAAAGCGAAACTACGGTTTTTCGCCTCTTCGGCTCTTCCGCTCTTCGGCTCTTCCTCTCTTCCCGCTTTTCCGTTCTCTGTGCCTTTGTGCCTTTCTGTCTTCTTATTCTTGAAAATTCTTACCAGTTCACCTATTAAATTACAATATGGGTATCTTCGCCATGAAACCAAAAGACACGGATGCTTATGAAACCTAACCTGACGCTCATCGGCATGCCGGGGGCCGGCAAAAGCACCATCGGAATTATTCTGGCCAAAAACCTGGCCATGGGGTTTATCGACACGGATGTCCTGATCCAGATCAATCATCAAAAAACGCTCCAGCAGATTCTGGACGAAAGCGGCCATCTGCACCTGAGAGACATCGAGGAAACGGAAATTCTGAAGCTCAATATCGACAACCATGTCATTGCCACAGGCGGCAGCGCCGTCTACAGCGAAACCGCCATGGAACACCTCAAGCGTATTTCAAAAATAATTTTTCTGGATGTCGGTCTTGAAACCCTGAAAAAACGGATTCACAACTTCGAGACAAGGGGAATTGCAAAGGCAAAAAATCAGACGTTTGAAGCGCTTTTCGAAGAGCGCAGGCGATTATATAGAAAGTATGCCGACGTCACCATCGACGGCAACCTCCTGAACCAGGAACTCCTGGCAATCCAAATAGCGGAATCCCTATCCTGACCCCCGGCGCCGGGGATGGCAGGATGCAAAGATGCTGGGATGCCGGAAGGCTGGGAGCCCGGGAAGAAAACAACCTGCTTAAAGCTGACACATCCCAGTCCGGTTTCCGGGCGTCTCGGATTTTTATAATTGCGAAGCTTTTGTAATTAATTCAAGCTACATTTGGCATCCGCCCCGGATGCCGTGGCCAGTTCGTCGCAATCGCTTTCAAAAACAGCTTCTATGGTGTGTGAAGCGGCTATGTTCTCAAGGGAAATGGCGGCGGCAGGTCCCATGGACACCCCGTCGACGATGACGTCCACAATATGGTGATTATCACCTGCCTCAAGCACGAACGACTTACTGGAGCCCTCCGTCACGCTGAGTTCACCGCACGGGGAGATACTGCCTTGCCCGCTGATGGAGGCGTTCAGGGTGTGGACTGCAGGTTCTGCCGAAAATGAGGACGATGAAAGTCCTAAAATCGCAAAAAAAGTGATCGTGACAAATAAAATCTTGGTAAAATGGAAAGAAAAAAGGGATGGAATGATGGCTGTTTGTTTCATAAATGCACCTCTCAAAATTAAATGCCTGCAAAGCGCATCATCTTCGAGTGTGCACTCTTTGCCCGGCGATCCGGCTCCCCCCGACTCAATACACTTGAGCCACGTCCGGTAACTTTGCGCCCAATTACGCTGTTTTTAAATCGCTGTCAAGTCCTCTGTCCGAAACCAGGTTGACATGGATCATCCTTTTCTGAAATATTAATCGGTCAGGAATTGATGAATTCGCAAAAAGTCGGTGTCAACACGAAGAGCACGAATATAACTACCTATTATAAAACCTGTTTTTTCTTTGCGCCCTTTGTGCCTTTGTGGTTAATTCAGGTTTATTATAAGCAGGTGCAGGCATGAAACATTATGATGTGGTCATGATCCACCCGCCGGCGGTTTATGATTTTCGCCGGAGGCCTATGTTCCCGGGAGCCCTGGGACCGTCGGTGGAAGCCGTTCAATTCACCAAGGTTCCCATCGGCATGCTGAGCGCTGCGGAATACCTCGATCGGCACGGTTATAAGGTAATTCTGGACAACCTGGGAGACCGGATGGTGACCGTGCCCGGCTTTGATGTCGAAGCGCACCTGAAACAATATTCCGCCGATATTTTTGCCGTCGGGCTGCATTTTCAGCAACATGCCCAGGGCGCCATGGAAATCGCGCGGCTCTGCAAAACGCTTCACCCCGGCTCCCTGGTGATCATGGGGGGACTTACCGCCACCTGCTTCCATGAGGAAATCATTGAAAAATATGATTTCGTCGACGGCATTGTCCGGGCGGAAGCCGAAAAGCCCCTGCTGGAACTGGTGCGCGGGGTGGAAAAACACGGCCGTCTGGCAGGAACCCCGAACCTCACCTTCCGGACCGAATCCGGCGAAATCCTTGCAATGCCCCTGATGCCTGCAAGCCTTAACCTGGACGAGTTTGAATACACCCGGTTCGATCTTCTGGAACCCAGAACCTCGATTTTCCCCAAAGACTCCTGCGATCGCTATGCCCTGGAAGTTTGCAGGGGCTGCGCATACAACTGCGCTATCTGCGGCGGATCCGCCTACACCTATCAAAAATACCTGGGGATGCGAAAACCCGCGTTCCGAAGCCCGGCGAAGATCGTTCGGGACATGAAGCAGCTCAATGAACACGGCATTTTTTTTATCGGGTTGTTCCAGGACTCGCGTATGGCCGGCAGAAAATATCGGCGGGAACTGATTGAAACCATGATCAGGGAGAGACCCAGGTTCGAACGCCTGTCCCTGGACCTGCTGGTCCCGGCGGATGAAGAATTTATCCGCGATATTTCCCGCATCGGCCGGAAAATCATCCTGCATCTATGCCCGGACACGGGATGCGAAAGGGTGCGCAAACAGCTTGGCCGCCACTATTCCAATGAAAAGTTGCTTGAAACCGTCAAGCTATGCCATCGTTACCACATCCCGGTGACCAATTTCTTTTCCGTCGGACTGGCCGGAGAGACCGAAGCGGATATCCGGGAGACCTGGCGAATCTGGGAACAGCTCAACGAGCTGGATCGAAAAGCGGTTGAGCAGGGACGTTTCGACGATATCTACGGCACCGTTCCCATCGGCGGGCCGATCCTGGGCCCCATTGTCCTGGACCCCGGTTCCAGGGCCTTTGACGATCCCGAAAAATACGGGTATAAATTGAGGTATCAGAATCTGGAAGAATACATCGAGGGATTGTCACGGCCTTCATGGGACCAGTGGCTGAACTACGAAACGAAGCTTCTGGACCGAAATGCCATCCTCGAATTGATCTACCAATCCCTTGAGTTTACCATCGACCAGAAGGAAATGTTCGGGTTTTACAGCGAATCCCAGGCCGGTTTCGAGAGAGTCCTCCTGGAGATGGATCGGGCCATCGTTCAGGAAATGGATCGCCTCTTGAGAATCGAAAATCTACGGGAAAGAGAGTATCGAATCATTTCCATCCGAAATAATCTGGAACACTTTCTGGCGACCCGAAAACTCGATATTCCGGATGAAAAGATAGAGCGGGCCGGCACCTGAAAAACCGACCCCGGGTGATGTGGGTGTGCTTCAATACCCTTCACTGAGGAACCCGCGATGGTGCTTAAGATCATACTCCTGACAACCCTTTTTCCGTTTGCCCTCTCCGCGCCTTCCTTTTCGGCGGCTGAAGCGTCCAAAACGGACTTTGCCCGGCTGCGCAACCGGATGGTGGTCGAACAGCTTCGGGGGCGGGATATTACGGATCCGGCGGTACTGAAAGCCATGTCCGCCGTCCCGCGGCATCGCTTTGTCCCGGAGAAAATTCAGTACCTGGCCTATGAAGACCGGCCCCTTCCCATCGGATACGATCAGACCATCTCTCAACCCTACATCGTTGCCCTGATGTCCCAGCTGCTGTCGCTGGAACCCGGGGACAGGGTGCTTGAGGTCGGAACCGGGTCCGGCTATCAGGCCGCTGTGCTGGCCGAGATGGGCGCGGAGGTTTTCACTATTGAAATCGTTCCAGAACTGGGACGTCGGGCGAAAAAGCTTCTCAAGGAACTCTCGTATGACCGGGTCAAGGTGAAAATCGGAGACGGCTACGCAGGCTGGCCGGAACACGCTCCGTATGACAGGATTATCGTCACCTGCGCGCCCACCAAAATTCCCACACCCTTGAAGGAACAACTGTCAGAGGGCGGGCGCATGGTGATTCCGGCGGGAAAAAGCTACGCCCAGAAATTATTTCTTCTGACCAAAAAGAACGGGGAAATCGTTCAGCAGGATATCATTGACGTGCGCTTCGTTCCCATGGTGGATGAAACAGGATTGCCATACTGATGAAGAACAAGATACCGAAACGCCGCCGCCATCTTCTGAAGCCTTCCACCCTGGCGTTCATAAGGGAGGCACGCCGCACCCCCGGTTATTCGTTTTCAGACTGGCTGCACGGGTACATCTACGCGCGTTGGCCGTATCTGTATATAGGCATCGGCACCGGTGAACATCGACTGACTCGGCTTCTGATGCCGATTGGAAACGGACTGATGAGGCTTTTCAGAAGACCTTCCATAATCCGGGATCAACCGGACCGTAATGTTCGGCAGATATCGACCAAATCCTCCCGAAAGCGCTCTAAACGACTTACCTTCGCCGACACCTACCATGGCAAGGTGGTCCCCCTGAAAGCAGCCAAACAACTGGTCACCATCGATCATGAAGTCAACCTGACCGACCTGGAACAGATCATCCCCTATTCCCGGGCCAGGGATATTGTTTTAAAAAACCCGGATCACATTCTTCTTCTGGAATGTCCCTGCCGGGCCTCCCGCCCGAATCCCTGCCTGCCCCTGGATGTGTGTCTCATCATCGGAGAGCCCATCGCCGGTTTTGTGGCGGAACACCATCCCACCCGCTGTCGCTGGATTAGTCGGGATGAAGCGGTGGCGGTTCTGGAAGCCGAACACAAACGGGGGCATGTCCACCATGCCTTTTTCAAAGACGCCATGCTGGGACGCTTCTACGCCATCTGCAACTGCTGCGCCTGCTGCTGCGGCGCGATGCAGGCCATGCGAAACGGCATCCCCATGCTGGCGCCTTCCGGTTATATCTGCCGCGTACAAAAGGAACTGTGCGAGGGCTGTGGCCAGTGCATCGAATCCTGCCAGTTCTCGGCCCTGTCCATGCCAAACGGCGTTGCCGAAGTTGACACGGACCGGTGCATGGGCTGCGGTGTCTGCACTTCCCGATGCACCCGGAAAGCCATCTCCCTCGAACGCGAGCCTTTAAAAGGGTATCCGCTTGAAATCAAATCACTTTTAAAGCACAAGACTGCGTAGCCCAAAGCCGGCCCCCCTCCGCCCACCCTTCCAAGTTTGCATAAATTATCAATGAATTTGCATGAACCGCCAATGAAATTAAAACAAAACCGCGTAAAGTTATGTTAATATGTTGTTGGGTCCCTTAACAGTGTGGCCGGTTCGCGTTTCATTCAACACCGGCTGCTGTAGAAATCTTCAAGAGATTGAACGCCGAGGTCGGCTTTTTCGCCCCATTCCAGAGGGTTGCACACAATGTGTCGTTTCAGGGGCCATACCCCTATTTTATTCTGTTCTGAAATTTCTTTTCACTGTCACTGCCTGATGAGTTGACTACATTCAGGCAACAAGTTCTTTTGATTGATGTTTTTTCATACTCGTTTAAAACCGACTGGTTTCGGTTTTTCAAGTTGGACCGGGCACCCGAATTCGATGCCCGAAGAAACAACAACAGGACAAGGGGGAACAGTGTTATGAAAAAACGATGGAAGACTTTATTTGGTGCGTTTTGTGTAGTTCTGGGCTTGGGGCTACTGCTGGAGACGGCTCCGTTTGCGGTTGCCCAGCAATCGAATAAGGATGAGTTTACCCTGGAAGAAATCACCGTAACGGCAACGAAGCGGCAGGAAAACCAGCAGAAGGTGGGCATTGCCATGGACGTTGTTACCGGTGAACAGATGAAGCAGCTCGGCCGGTACGACATCGACCAGATCCTGGAAAATGTTTCCACAGCCTTCGTTCAGAGAACCGCCGATGGACTCAGAATCGGAATTCGCGGCGTGACCTACGACACGCCTGCGGGATACGGCGATGGGACGGGTGCGACCCCGGGAACCGCATCCGTAAATATCGACGGGGTGTTTACACAGAGAAAGCAGACCGGCACAGGATTGTTCGATATGGACCGCGTGGAGGTCCTATTCGGTCCGCAAACCACGACGTACGCCTCCAATGCGCCGGCCGGCATCGTCAATATCGAGCTTGCCAAGCCCAAACTCGACACGTACGAGCTCTCCGGCACATTCGAAGCCGGCAACTACCACCTCCTGCACGCGGAAGCCGTGGTGAACGCACCTGTCGGCAAGACCCTTGCCCTTCGGGCCGCCTATAACGGAACCGTTCGCGACGGGTATATCGACAACGGTGGGGACGACGAAGACAGTAAAGCGGGCCGAATCAGGGCATTGTGGAGCCCGAACGAAAAGCTTTCCGTTTTGCTGAGCACTGAATACCAGACGAGCATCAGCCGCGGCATGAGTACGGTGAACGGTTTCAAGGATGAGAGTGACGTGAGGAACCCCTGGCACAGTAATATTGTCCTCACCGGGCTGCCCACGAACACGAAAAACACAAAATTCTGGGGAAACATAGACTGGGATTTCGGCTTCGCCACCTTGACCCTCATCCCGAACAGAAGCGATGATACATACTATCGAACCAGTACAAGTC
Source organism: Desulfobacterales bacterium (assembly GCA_040235505.1). Lineage (GTDB taxonomy): Bacteria > Desulfobacterota > Desulfobacteria > Desulfobacterales > JAFDDL01 > JBECKW01. The sequence continues at coordinate 32,595 of JBECKW010000057.1, read as the reverse complement.
TTCAGGCGGATGGAACCACAGCATATTCCACTTCCGAAGGCGATGGATATGAAGAGGGCATCGAAGCCCGCATCAGCTCACCCGCCGATTCCCACATTACATGGCTGATCGTATACAACTATTACCAGGGAGACGTTTACAGGTATATGGTGACCGATTATGCAGTCGCCGAAGACGATATCACGGAGATGTATCTCTACCTGAAAAATCAATGTATTCTCGGCAACATGACCGTCCCCCTTACCGACACATTCCGCGTGAAGGGCGGCCTCCGCTACAGCAGTGACGAGGCCCTCAGCACCAGGACGCTTATCCAGGGATTCGGGCGCGATACCTACAGCGACATGAAATACAGTTCACCGGATTACAGCTTGGGTGTGGAGTACGATGTAAACGACAACTCGATGCTGTATGCAGAATTTACGACCAGTTATCGCGTCGAACAGGAGGCGATGCAATGGGATGGGACAACGCTGCCGCCCCAGAAAGAGAAGGCCTACACCATCGGTTCGAAAAACCGTTTTTTCGACAACCATTTCCAACTGAACGCTTCTGCCTACTACTATGATTACAAGAATCGTATCAGTCAGGCCATGCAGTTTCCGACCTTCAACCCCATGACCGGTAAATACTGTGATCCCAACGCATCACCGGGGGATCCGAATTTCAGCGTTCCTTGTATCTCCAGGCCGGATGAAGGCGGCAGGGTTCCCGCCGATCTGACCATAAAGGGCGTCGATGTACAGACCACCTGGATCATCTCCAATCAGGACCGGTTGGACTTATCGATTTCCTACCTCAACTCCTGGATCGACAAGATGATCGCCAATTATGAGTTCAAGGATCAACCCTACAGTCAAGACTATGATTTCAGCAACCGTGAACCCACCTTTTCGCCGGACTGGACCATCAACCTGGTTTACGCCCACAACTTCCTTCTCCCGAACGGCGCCGCCCTGACCGCCAGGCTGGACAGCCGCTTTCAGTCGGAATACCAAATAGACTGGTGGGAGTCACGGGGGGGGCTCGACCTGAGCGGGTATATCACCCAGAAAGCCCATCATATCGACAATGCCACCCTTGTCTACAACAGCCCGGACGGCAAATGGTCCCTCAGCGCTTATGTAAAGAATTTGATGGATTATGCGGAGAAGCGATTCTTAGACACCATGGGTGGAATCAATATGAATATAGGAGCCCCCAGAACTTATGGAGCTATTCTTTCAGTCCGGTATTAGCCCTTTCTGTATTTAGAAGCGGAAAATTAAGCGCCCCCTGCTCCTGCCAGCTGACAGGTTCAGGGGGCTCTTGCTCTCTATTTTCCTCCTCTGGATTTCACCCGGTCCGATAGCGTTCATTTCTTGACGGGCATTCACCCCGCATTGCTCCCGCACGCGGCCCTTCTTCCTTGATAGTTGGGAGACAGGGCACTATTTCGAAACTCACCGGGCGTCAGGCCGGTCCAGGTCTTGAATGCCCGGTGAAAAACGCTCGGCTCGGAAAAACCGAGAAGTAAAGTTATCTCGTCGATGGAATACTCCTTGTCGGCAAGGTAGGTTTTTGCAAGCTCCCTTCTAACATCTCTCACAATACGGCTGAAGGTCATCCCCTCTTCGCTCAGCCGCATCTGGAGGCCCCGGATGCTGACCCCGAGCTCCTTGGCGACGTGTTTGATGCAGGGCGAACCGTGTTGAAGTTTTGCATAAAGAAGAATTGCGATTTTTCTTGAGTAGTCCTTTTCTTCAATAATTTCCTTCAGGTAATCTTTGGCACGCTGTGCAAGCAGCAGAATTTTCGGATTAGGTCGAATCACAGGTGCCAGCAATTGCCGGGGGTGAAATACAAGTGCCGATATCTCCTGGTCGAAGAGAACCGGGCAGGAAAAAATCCTCCTGTACTCCCGTGTATCATCAGGCGCCGGGAATGAAAATCTGACTTCCATGAGATCACATCGTGTTTTTGTGATATTCTTGAACAGCGCAAACAGACTCGAAACAGCTTCTTCGATACATTGCCTTGCATTTGCATCGACCGGCTGCTTCAGCGAAAACTGCAGCTGTCCCTCCTTCGTATTGCGAAGCAACCGCAACTCGGTCGGCGCCCCGATGAAATCGATATAATCGATAGCGCTGTCAATGGCTTCCCCCAGGTCCTGACAGTTGGCCATAATATATCCGAGGTTCGATAAATCCCTCAGTTCGGTGGATTCACCGATATGGAGCCCCAGAAAATCGTCCCGGCTCAACCGGACCGCTTCTTCCATTATCGAAAAATAATGCCGTTTGGATATTTTTGAATCAAACCGGCTGAGCGTAACCAAGTCAATTCCAGTTTTCTCCAGAAGCTTTTCGGGAGAAATTCCCATTCTTTTAACATAGCAAAGAATGCGGTACATAAAGAAGATCGATATATCATTCATTATCAATACTCCTTTTCAAGGCGAACAACTCTCCATATGTCATATATTTAGCCGGGTCCGCATCCGGTTGGGCGAAATTGCCGGTTCGCCGCCGCCCCGGATCAAAAAACCCGAACGCGATTTTCATATCGGCGTTGATAGTTCCTTTCTCTCCGAAGGTGATTGAGCTGAGGTACCATAAGCATCAGTGTCAGCAGAAATGTCAAAAAATCAGCAAAAGCAAACGCCCACCAGACACCATCCAGCTGCAGAAAGTGCGGCAGGATAAAAACCAGCGGGATCAGGAAAAGCGTAGCCCGGGCCGTTGATGTCACAAAGGATTGCACTGCCTTTCCGAGGGCCTGGAACACGGTGGAGCCGACGAAGACGAATCCTACGAAAGACACTCCCGAAAACAGGCGCCGGATACCGTAACTTGTTAAATCGACGAGCTTTGAATCGGATGTAAAAATACTGATGAAGGGTTCCGGGAAAAAGCAGAACAGGACAAACGCGATGAAGCAAAAAAACGTGGCGGAAGTAATGGAAATGTATATCGCTTTTACTATCCGGTCGAAACGCCTGGCACCGTAATTAAAACCGACAACCGGCTGAAGCCCCATACCGATGACGATTCCCGGCATCAGGGCGAACATGGCGATGCGGATGATGATACCGAATGCTGAAACCGCCATGTCTCCCCCGTAAGCCAGGCAGATCCTGTTGACAAAAATCGCTGACAGACTGTTGGCCACCGACATTCCGAAGGCCGCGATTCCGATGGAAAAAATTTGATACAGCGTCGGCCAGTGAAAGACGAAGTCCCTGAGTTTGAAATGCAGGTAATTTTTCCCTGAAAAGTAGTAGAGAACAAAAAACATCACGGAAATCGCCTCGCCAATGACAGTGGCGAAGGCCGCTCCCTGAATCCCCATTTTCAGGACAATGATAAATACGGCGTCCAATGCGGTGTTGAGGAGCGCGCCGACAATCATCCCGATCATGGGAATTCGAGCATTTCCCTCGGCCCTTATCAGGGTGTTCAGGAGCATGGCAAATGTCTGAAAAAACACCCCCACCAGAATAATCTGCATGTATTGGCGGGCATAGGGTAAGATGGCCTCGGATGCTCCCAACTGACTCAGGCACCCATCCATCCAGGACAAACCGACAATCATCACAATACCGGAAAGAACAAACGTGCTGGAGATGGCGTTTCCAAGACCGCGTTCGGCCCCCCGATTATCCTTCGAACCGATCAAACGGGAAATAAGGGAGGCGCCTCCCATTCCCGTCAAGTGCCCGATTCCAATGGCAAGCATCTGAACGGGGAAAACGATGGCAAGGGCTGCGATCCCCAGAGGACCCACATAATGGCCGATAAAAATCGTATCCACCACATTGTACAGCGTCATGACGAACATGCCGACAAACGCCGGAAAAGACAGCCGCAAGAGCAGGCGGGGAATCCTGTCGTCGTCAAGAACATTTCGGCTCTTAGGTTTCATACAGCAGGGCATATCCTCATAGATATACGTTTCCGCATATCTCGTTATTTCTGATCAATCACCGCCATGATCTCCTGAACTTTCCGCAGTGAGGCGGAAAGCTCCTCGAGATCCTCGTCCGAAAGAGCAGACATGGTCTCTTTCACGGCGTTTCGAAGCCTGACCTTGTTGGCCTCCAAGACCGTCCTGCCGCGGGGCGACAGAGATATGTTGATGGCGCGCCGGTCCGACGGGTTTATTTTTCTTTCAATGAGGCCAAGATCCGACAGCTTGTCCATCACCTGGGTCATCTGGGCTTTTGCAATCTGAAGCCGCCGGCCGATTTCCGCGACCTGCAGCGTCCCCTCCTCGTCCAGCAGGACGATCACCTCAAACTGCTGATGGCTCACATTCAGGTCCAGGTCCGGGTCAATGGCGGTGGTCATGGCGATGGCCCGGCGCACGCTTCTGAATATCAGAGGCGGGATCTGCAACAGGTCCAGGGCGGCCTTTTCAAGCATCTCTCTTGTCATTTTTTTATTTCCCGAGATGAGATAAAAATAGTTTAGATACTATACTTTATAGTTTTTATACTATTATGGTCGGGGTGTCAAACGGGTTTTTGGGGGGTGGGGGGTGGAGGGAGGGGGGAGTGGGGGTAAAGTGTCTTGAGTGCGCTTGAGTGCGCTTGAGTGCCTTGAGTTGTGGAGTCGTTTCACTCCGCCTTTTATATAAAAAGACAGAATACATTAACTCAAGGCACTCTATGAACTCCAGTGCACTCAAGGCACTCTCTTTAACTCCCGTGCACTCAAGGCACTCTCTTTAACTCAAGGCACTCTTGCATCCTCCTCATGGCAACTTATAAGTCATCTTCCCTGTATTGACATCCGGCGTATAAGTCCCCTTCAGAAAATCCACGTCCGGGTAATAGGGAATGAAAGTGCTTTCCATCTCCACAAAGGGATAGGAACCACCCCAGGGGGGTGCCGTATATTTTGGCGGCGATTCCAGAACAGCTTTTCGCCAGGCGGCAAAGTCCGCGTACCAGTACTCGCAGAGCCGGACCCATTTTTTCATGGCCGGCATTCCGGCCGGCATACCGGATGGCTTACCGGATGCCATACCGGACGGGGCACCGGACGGCGCACCGGACGGCATACCTGTACCCGGTACATGGACGTTTTCAACTATAGCCTTATGGCTGACAAACTTCAGGAGTCCAGGCTGCTTCACCGCTTCCTTGGCATATACTTCCTTGAACCATTTTTCACCCTCTTCCTCCGAAACGCCGTCCGGGTATCGAATGAGAGTCACCCATCGCAAAATAGGCGTTTTATCCGGATGCGGATCCGAATCATAAAAGACGTCGGTGGGGTTGGCCGGCACCATGATATTGGTCTGCCCGCTCTTTTTCTTGCTGGTTTTATTGAACGGCGGCTGCGTGATGCCCCGCATCTCCGGCCGGTCCAGGTAGTCGTCTTCCCGATACCACAACTCGGCATACCGTCCCCGCACCGCTCCGAAAAGTTTTACGGCCTCTTCCGGCGGTTCGTAGGGCAGCCATAGCTGGTATCGGGTCATCCATGGACCCGACAGGCGCGTAATCTCGGGACCATGGTAGCGCATGTAAAACTGGTCCGCCGCGGCCTGACTCGGTGCATTGTCGAAAACCCCGATGGCCACCTCCTTGACCATTTTTGCCCCGGCCGGTAATGCCATGGGGAAGGCCATGACGAAACATAAAGCGATGGTGTACAACAGATTCCATTTTTTCATGATGTCTCTCCCTGTGGATCCTCAGTGTCAGTGATAGAATTAAGAGTGGCTTTATTGACTTGAGTGCACTTGAGTGTCTTGAGTGCCTTGAGTTTAAGAGTCGTCTCACTCCGCCTTTTATGTAAAAAGAACAGAATGCATTAACTCCAGGCACTCTATGAACTCCAGTGCACTCAAGGCACTTTCTTTAACTCAAGGCACTCCTCATTTCACCCTATAAACTCAAACCACTCATTCGCGCCTCCCTACTCGATACTAGACTCCGTATCCTCCCAGGTATCGTAAGGCTCCGGCAATCTCGGAGAAAGCTGTGGGACGGTGGTCGCGCTATACATCTTATGCATCTGGACCTGTCGGTCCATATCGTTTTTCATCCCCTGTGGAGGTTGTCCCGCGGAAGGTGCTCCCCGGGGCGACTTCGCGGCGGTGATTCCGACTGCCTGGGCCTGGACAGGCGGTCCGGGGCCTCCCACCATATTTTCCGGGATATTGAGCATCACATCTGAATGGATCTGGAAATGCCATATTTTCCATTGACCGTCTTCCCTCACAAAATCCACTCCGAATCTTTCCCAGAACTCGACATACTGCGGCTTACCGTCCTGCCCGTCCCTGGCGGCGAGGCCGACGGACATCCACACACCCTGGGCCGTCTTCCGGTCCTTTGCCACCTCAATAATCGGTGTGGTAAGTGTATGCATCACCAGGTCCCCGATGCCTTCGTTTTCTTTAATATTTTTTACTTCCGGGTTTAGCCGGCTCATCATTTCGAGGGTCTGCTTGCGTCGCTGTTCATTCTTTTTACCGTAATAGTTATAAACCGACTCCCGGCCGTAGTAATAACCATTATTGTGGCCGTAGGAGATATCATCGCGTTTTTTCGACCACACGGTTTCGAGTTCCAGCCGCTGCTTCTGAGCTGCATAGTAGTAGGAGTGTTTTGCGAACGTGTTTTGTATCTCCATGTAATCGGTGGCACGCTGGGCGTCGGAAAGCGCCACCCGGTTTTCAGCTTTAACTTCCAATAGCGTCTTCCAGCACAATCCAAGTCCAACGGCCAGAATTACGACAATAATCAGGAACAGTTTTTCTTTTTTCATTTTCTCCCCTTTTCCCATAACCGCAGGTACCGAATGCATCGGGCAGGTTTCACCTCCAACTTCCGATAGAAGCCGGCAATGGTCCGTCAACCATCCAAAACGGGCTCCCGCAAAAAAAAGGCGGACAAAAAACCAAGAAATGCCCCGATGCTGATGAGAAATATGACCGCTTCATACATTCCTGTCAGATTCAGCAAGTAGGAACCCAGCGCCAGACCGGCGAGCGTACCAAACGCGCTGAAACCTGTTATCAACCCACTGACTTTACCCATCATATGTTTTGGATAACATTTCGACACAAAGGTCAGAACCAGAGGGCTTGTCAGGGAGACGGCGAATCCGCCCGCCCAAATACACAGGGTCAACATCAGGTTCGGGGCAAGCAGTCCGGGAAATCCTACAAACAACCAGAGGAAAGCGCAGAGAATGAATCCGATCATCACGAGTCCCCTGGGACGGCCCCGAAAATATCTTTCCGCGAGGATACCGCTCAGCAGCGCCGCAGCGATGGAAGAAATATGAAGGCCGGAGATGATTTTGCCGGTATTCATCTGCCCCAACCCCAACCCTGTCGGGCGGTCGATGGCAAGGTAGCTCGGGATTATATCGTAAATGATTCGAATGGCCCATCCGAAACAAAAGCAACAGATCGCCGCGGCCCATGTAGCCGTCAACCGTATCGACTTTCTTCCTTCGTGACCAGCTCCAGAGGGCTTCCCGGGACTGACATGATTTTCCCCGGCGAACGGCGGTTTCGGTCCGAAAAGAACCAATATCGATACGATCAATGCGATACATACAAAAATTCCGACAGCCGCCATTGCCATCTGCCAGCTTCCGGATTCCTGAAATACAAAAGGCACGAGCAGCATGCTGCCGGCGGCGCCCAGGGAGACGGAAGTGCTCTGAATGCCGATAATCACCCCCCGCTGATGCGACGGTGCCCATTGCGCCACCACCAGAGGCGCTGTGGCCATGATCGGCCCTGCCCCGATGCCTTGCACAGCCCGAATCGCCAGCATGCCGAAAAGATTGCTGCCGCAGACCGGCACCAGGAACGACCCGAAGGTGATCAGCGCGCTTCCGCCAATCCATACCCGGTAAGGGCCGAACCGGTCGATGAGTGGTCCGCCGGCAAGGGCCGAAAGCATCACAAAAACCTCCCGGGACACCATCGTGACCGCAATGGTCTCGCCCGGATTCAGCCCCATGCTTCGGGAAATCTCGCCGATCAGTGTGGCCGGCGCCACCAGTACGGCAACGGCTACAGCCTGTACACCGCAAAGCGCGGCAATCACCACCCATCGGTACTTAGAATAAGCGACCTCGTCCATTCTCCAAATCAATCGTGTATTGAAAAAACTGATTTTAAAAGGAGTGCTTTAATTACGGCTTCGCATTACTTTACCTGTTTCAGGTCGGTCATCGGTTCCAATCGCCACCGATCTGTGTCAGGGTAAACGGCGTTTTCCAGAAACCGGCTTGGGGCTGAAAAAACCACTTCAGGCCTATAGCGGCCAAAAATTCGCCATGATTTGTCGATTTCTCCCCCTTTAGGACGCCCCCCAGAGCGATACGGTCTGTGAAAAAATACCACCCTTCGGCCGAAAGGCTGTAGCCCAAATCATCGTTCGTTAATCCCTGGTAGGTGCCCTGGGCCTCTTCTTCCGCCTCGGCACCGAGGAGAGAAGAATTCCTTGTAAACAGAGGATAACGGGGGCTGTCCGCCGTTTTTTCGTGCAGCCATCCCATCGATCCCTGGAAGTCGAACTGCCATTTTCGGCAGGTCGGGGAGCGGTAATTTGCAAAGGGTCCCAGCATGGTCATGAGATCGGGGCTATAATACCCCCCGTGGCCGAAGGTAAAAAAATCGCTGTTCCGTTTGAAATGCTGGGCATAGAAAAACAGACCGCTTGATAAGGAAGATCCATTTCGGTATTGCCACGTGCCTCCTGCGGATAGATTACCATCAACCCGGCTGTTTTTACGAATATTGTGTCCGGTGTAAAGGTCAGCCCCGGCAGAAACGCTGACCCAGTAGGTTTTACCCAGCGTCTTGGTGGCACCTGCCGCAATGCCGGAACGAACAACTCGACCCCAGGTGCGATCCGTGTATGGGTCCTCCAAACCGATGGTGGAAAGTACGGATTCCGTGACGCTGTAACGATGAACAGCGAGATGCCACCGATCCGTTTCCAGACGAATCTCTCCTGTGGGTGTCGCCGATACAGTGCCGTTGAGTGGAGTGGTGCCCAGCCGGATGGACCAGCGCGTTTCCCCTTCGGAAAAAATCCCGACTTGGGGAATCGCCACCGTTTTATCCTTTAGCTGATCTGTCTGAAGGCTTTCGTCATCCAGATAGTGATAATAGCTCCCGCTCAGGGCAGGAATCCGCCCGTTGCCGCTTCCGATCCGCTTGGAGGTCAGCCCGACGGAGAGACGAAGTCCGCTCTCCATAGGTATCTGCACTTCCAAGGGAAGGGCATACTCGTCCAGACGTGATGTGCCGGTATCGCCGTCACGGTGCCGGATGTAGCTCTCCAATTGGATCTGCAGCGTATCGGCGTTCTGGTAGCAAGTCGAGATGTCCGGTTCCAAAATACGGGCCGCCCGGATCGGCTCTTTGTGCTGGAAGAAGAAATCCGCTGCCCGTTGGTGAAGTTCCGGCGATTTGGATGCAGCCATGATTCCAGCAGTTTTTCGGGCATCCCGGTAGTGGTTTGCAAACAGTTGAGCATCCATGAGTTGTGTTAAATTTTTTGATGAGGGCTCTAATTTCACGAGGGTTTCAAAATCGCCCAAAGCCAAATCTGACTCCCCGCGCTTCAAGGCGCCCCATCCCTCCAACACGAGGGCGTCGGGATCGTCAGGGCGGATGGCCAGAGCCTGTCGGGCAAATGCTACAGCGCTGTCAAAATCTCCTCCGTCATATTTCTCCCATCCGAGGCGGATGTATACCAGTCGCTTTAGTTCACGCACCTTGTCTGTATCCGCTACCCCGGATGCTTTCAGTATTGCCAGGGCCTCGGCGGCCCGGCCGCTATTGAGTCGGATATATCCGAGCCCGAGGGCGGCATCCGAATTGCCGGGATTTTCTTTCTGAAGACGGGTGAAAAGCAATTCAGCACGGGAAGTATCCCCTCGGTTGTAATAGTACCAGGCCAGTTTGTCCAGAATGCCCATTTGAAGGTCTTCGGGCAGGGTACATGTCAGGAGCTTCTCGTAGGTATCGGTGGCCAGGACGTCAGGTTCCGCCTTTTCAGCAGCCTTGAAAAAGAGTTCCGGCAAAATACAACGAGACAATTCCTGCAAGTGCCCCCGAATAAAGTCCGCAGCCGCTTCCTTTGATTCCGGGCCGTTTCCGAAATCGGCTTTAATACGGCTGATGGCATCCTCGATGGAGGACTGGGCCGCCGCCGGTTGCAGCGGCGGTGTATCGGTCATCGCCCTGGCCTGGTCTGCCGCCATGCCCCATATCATCCAGCCCGCCCAAATAGCAATCAGCGTTTTTACCATGACATTTTTCACCTTTCACGCATCAGTCTGCCGCTTACGGCGGATCTTTTTTAGGGCGATGTAGATCAACAGGCTGCAGATACCCAGAATTACCAGCAGCAGCAAAAGTGCCCGCCAGGGATAGCGGTTAATCAGGTTGGTGATGGTGGGAACCGGCTCTACCTTTCCCAGGTAGTATGTTTCCCCCGTATCCAGCACCGTTACCCGTGGCGTCCCGGAAGAAGTCAGGTGGATGGCAGCCGCCCCTCCCGAAACCGAAGCCTGGAGCCCCGAGTCCCATAAATGAGTACCAGTGCGCAGAAGATCATTCTCGGTCTGTGCGGTCAGGACCAGAAGGGTACGTTCCGCTTCCTTGTTACGGGCAAGTTCAGCAATAAATCCCCAGCCTGAAAGATCCTGAACCCCGAGGGTTTCCATGGCGGAATCCACCTGACGTCCGGCAGGAAGCGGGTCGGAAGATTTTCCGAGCCACTGGGAAAGTCTCTCGCGCCAACTTTTCGTCAGATTTTGGCGGCCGTCAGGCCGCGAAAGCTGGGGATAAAGAATACGGCTGATCTCTCCCGGGAGTAAAGGATTTTTCGCGCCTGTTTCCGGCAGACCGGTTTCAAAATTCTTCAGGGTGCCAGCCAGTATCAAGTCCCTGCCTTGGGGCGCCTCATCCAGCGGACCCAGGTACCAACCAAGCTCGGTGGGGGGGTAGCCGATTTTCTGTGAGATCATCGCCACGAGATTCAGGACGGCGGCAGCCTGGCTGAAGGTGGCCTCCGGCAGGCAAACGGTTGTTTCCCTCAGGTCCGGCCAGCGGCCAAAGGGAAAGGCGTCCACCATAAAAGCATCCAACCGGGGCATGCGAATCCAGTGGCCGTAATCCGGAACAGTGAGAGAGGAATCTTCGAACACGGTGAGGGCCAAATTGCCCGTCTGGATCGGAGCACAGGGGTCGGAAACCGGTGATATGAGCACCGGCACCAGGCGAAGAATGTTGACCCCCGGGTGAAGGGCGGAGCCTAGCACTTGAACCTTGTAGCCCTGGAAGCTGCCGCCGTTCGAATTACTCAGGGGGATGGCGGCCACAAATTTGCCGTTTACTTCAAGATTGAGGGCAGAATCCGATCTCATGCCGCTGCCGTAGGCCAAATCCAGGGAAATCATCAGCGCCTGGTTTGGTTCAATGTGAGCGTCCGAGGGGAGGCGAAGGGAAATCTTTTTCGGGCTTGCCTGGGTACCCCGGAAGGTAGTGGTACCAAGACCCAACGAAGCAAAACTGTAATCCCGGTCTTCAAGGACGGCGTTTCTGAACCGGTAGGTCGATAACCCGGGCTCCTCCACATCCGCCACCGCAACGGCCGGCGCCTGCGGGAACGGAGTCGACATGAGGCTGAAGGCCCGGGCAGCGAGATCCAGGTCGGCATCCGTGTCACCCGTGAGGCACACGACACCGTTATAGATATCAACGGCAGGCTCTCCGGAGTCTTCGTTTTCCGAGGAAATTGGAAGCCGGGTGACGGCTATCAGGGGCCCTGCTTTAGATTTTGAAAGATGAATTTTCAACGTCTCCAGAAACTGGGGCGGGCCGATCACCAGGTTGTCCTGGCCTTCTATCAGCTGGTCTGATAGGGAGATTTTGATTGGCCGGTATTCACGGCGCAAGGCCGCCCCCGCTGCGGCAAGACCTGCCCGTAAAAGATATGCCCGAGTGATTTCAGGGACCACAATGTGTAGAGAATTCGATACCAGATCACGGGCATCGAACAGAAAATCCCCCACCGTACCAAGGGACTCGGGAACCGGTAAGGGCGACATATCCAATTCCAGTTCGGCCGTGGTCAGATCGATTCGGGTCCACAATTCCGGCAGGGTTGGGTCCTCGCATTCCTCCCGGGTTGTATGCTGGGTTACGGAAAACACCAGTTGATTATATCCGGGCTTCAGGTTTCCCGGATTGATCGTAATTTCGGCCCGACCTTCCGGGGCACGCGGGTCAAGAGCAATCTGGCCAACCGGCGAATCGTTTACCAGGACCGTCAGGTGGGAAGATCCAGGGAGGAGCGCTTCAGAACAGGTGTAGTCGAACCGCAGCACTGCTTTTTGGATGTCCCACCGGCTGCCAATGGGAATACTATCTTCACGCTCCTCGCTGTTCGCCGAAGCTCCCTTGAGTTCAACAACATCAGTCGCCAGAAAATTCTTGAGGGGAATCTGGTATACTGCAGCCGCGGCGGGCATCGGTATACACAGCAGGGTGAGGATGACGAAAAGTCGAAATCGGTTCATAATGATGTATCTCCTTTTGGGGCCCTTCCGACCGAGTGCCTGTAGGTTTTGATGCGCACCAGAAGTAATTTAAAAACGCCAGTGATATTGCGTAGTGATCCTGAAATTGCCAGTTTGAAAAGCAGGACCAGCCCCCTTGAGGTGGACATGCCCGGGCCGGTGTAATGCTCCCCGAAAAACCGCCAACGCTGACTTTCACCGAAAACATATGAAACGATACGCTCCCGCTGGGAAGCTGTATCCAACATAAAAAGACTCCCAAGTTTAAAACCGTCGGCGGTTGCCTCCACATGCCGGACGATGGCAGGCAGTTCATACAGATTGCCGTCCTTGTCCCGGGCGTGGAGAATCAGGCTGCTTTGAATTGCCGGGCGCACCGTTCCTGTGACATAACAGGAAAAACCCTTTGCGGAAAGATCCAAAACGCGGGTCGAAATTTTTTCACCGGTGTTCTCAAGCCGGACATCGGCCGGTTCCACGACAGGAAACCGGTGTGCCTCACGGCGCTGAGACCGCTCCCACACGACGCCCAGACAGCAAAGCAGAAGAAAGATGTTGAACACGTTCCAGACGGAGCACAGGAAAAGTGCATCAACCACATTTGCCACATGGTGCCAACGAAGCCACCCCACCACCTGCGCGACAACACATGCCAGAAGCATAATGTAAAAAGGCACCCCCAGGTGACTGAGCGTATTCTTATCAAGATTCATGGCCTTGGGGGTTACCCGGAAAACCGGGGATCGTGGGCGTAGAAACGCCTTTAAGATCGCCGGAGCCAGGTAGATGCTTTGAACCGTTTCATAGAATTCGGAAAAAAATGGATGCCGGAAGCGGCCGTAGAGTTTGTTGGCCGCATAATACGCTGCAACCAGGTGAGGAACGCAGTAGGCTATCACTTGAAGCAGGGAGGCATTGTAGATCCGAAGTCCAAACAGGAGAAACATCATGGGGGACACGAAGAAAATCACCCGGGCGATTCCGAAAAACCAGAAAAAGCAGGAGTTGAAGTATCCAATCCGCTGGGCAATTGTAAGTCCTTTCTGGAACAGCGGGTTTTTTAGACGCAGGATTTGTACCATGCCCTGGGCCCAACGGCTTCGCTGGATAATGAAATTGTCGAATGTCTCCGGGGAGAGGCCAATCACCATGGGACGAAACAGGTAGATGCTGTTAAGTCCCATGGCATGAAGTTTCATCGAAGTTTCGACATCTTCCGTGACGGTATCCACAGAAAGTCCCCCTGCGGCCATGAGGTGGCTTCTTCTGAGCAGCGCGGCCGATCCGCAGAAAAAGGAAGCGTTCCAGAAATCCAGCCCCCTTTGGATAACACCGTAAAACATTTCGTTCTCGGCCGGCCCTTTTCGATGAATGGCCAAGTTCTTCTCCACGGGCCCCGGATTGATAAAATAGTGGGGAGTCTGCACCAGAAATAGTTTCGGATCCTGTTGAAAAAAACCAACGGTCTTTTCTAAAAAATCCCTGGTGGGCACATGGTCACAGTCCAGCACCAGAATCAGTTCGCCGCACGCGGTCTCAGTGCTGCTGCTCGTGCTGGCTGCGCGGCCGTAAGTATCCAGGTCCGGAGGATACTGACACTGGAAAAGCGCAGCGTTGATATTGCCGGCCTTGGCTTGAAGATGCTTCTCCCGGGCATGATATATCGCACCGATTTCCGCGGCAATCGACCGGAGCCTCCGGGACCTATCCTCTGCCTGTTTTGCCTCCAGACCACCCCCGGATATTCGGGAAGCGCCGTCATCCAAAATAAACACCCGAAGTTTGCCCGAGGGGTAAACCATTTGCAGGGCAGCGGTGGCGGTAATTCTCACAAGATCCGGGGGTTCGTTATAGGTGGGGATATAGACGTCCACCGTGGGAAGATCACCCGGTTCCCCCGAGAGCGGCTCGGGTTTTCGATCAGTGGGCCAGATATTGACCAGCATCCCGAACACATGGATAAGGATACCGTACGATTCGGCTAAATAAAGCAACAAGGCAAAGGAGAAATCAATTGGATGCCCCCCCCCAATGGTGAGAAAAGTCCTGAACAACCAGTACCGCAACGACAGAAAACCTGCCACCAGTAGCAGGAAAATTTTGGGCACTCCCGCCAGGCGTTTTTGAAGCACACCCAATGCGAAGAGGATGCATAGCAGTATGCCCCCCATCATCATTTGGGTTCGAACGGGCAAATAGGCGCTGGCCATAATGAAAACGACGATAAATGCCACCACCAGAAAAAACAGGGGGGCCGGCAACACAGGTCGTCTTCTCGCTGCTTCTTTATTTTTATTGCCGTGTTCCAAAGATTGTTTCCGTTCCGAGAAATGAATAATTGACTCACTACATTACTAAAAAGAAAAACTTTTTTCAAATGGGTTTTGAATAAACTGCTCTATTTTACTCTATCGGTCATTTAACAGCTTACCTGAAATACCTCTTTATTTTCTTGTTAGTGTCTTGTTGTTTTAAACAGTTATTGAATCCTTCCCCGCTGCCTGATAAATAAATGGTTTTTTGAGAGGAAACATAAATGTGGAAAATTGTTTTTCTGATATGCGCCGGACTGCTGTTAACGTCTTGTCTTAAAAGTGAAGTCGGGAAAAAACCCGTCAAGGTACGAGTTCCCAAATCGTCGGTTTCAGCAAAAAAAATTGTCGATGGGGATCTGAATATCATTCTGCCACCACCTAAGGTCGAGATACAAAATAGAGTTATTCCAGGATTTACAAAGGGGTTGAACCTCGGAAACGTACTGGACGCACCCTCTTTGGGAGAATGGAGTGCGTTGCCGAAAGAGAAGGGCTTCGAATACATCAGAAAAGCGGGGTTTGATCATATTCGTCTTCCGGTAAGGTTCAGTGCCCACGCCCAACAAACCCCACCATACACCATCGACGAGGAATTTTTCAAGACGGTGGACTGGGTCCTCGATGAGGCGGAAAAAAACCGGCTGCGGGTGCTGCTGGACTTGCACCACTACGAAGAATTGATGGAAGATCCGATGAATAACATGGAGCGTTTCAAAGGATTGTGGAAACAGATCTCCAATCGGTACAAAAATCGTCCGGATACGGTTGCATTTGAACTTTTAAACGAGCCCTGTGACAAACTGGGGACAGACCTTCTCAACCCACTCATGAAAGAAACGCTGAAACTGGTGCGGGAAACCAATCCTACCCGTCTGGTGTTTATCGACTGCTATTTCTGGTCCAACACCAAATGGCTCGATAAAATGGATGTTTCATTCTTTGATGAAAATACGGTGGCTACGTTTCATATGTATCAGCCTATTCTGTTCACGCATCAGGGTGCTTCATGGATGCCGTCCGACTATCACCTGGCCAAAGTGATTTTCCCCGGTCCCCCTGCAAAGCCCGTAAAAATCAAGAGCGCAGCGATTTCAGAGCAATGGGTCGGCGATTGGCTTCAGGAATATAACACATTGGATGCCGCCGATAACCCCAGCGGCCCCAAAACGATTTGGGAGGAGTTCGATCGCGCCACGGCTTTTGTAAAGAAGACTGGATGCCGTGTATACTTGGGAGAATTCGGTACCTTCGGATATGCCGACCAACGCAGCCGAATGATTTTTCTTAAAATGGTCCGTAAGGAATCCGAGCGCCGCGGTATTGGTTGGGCATTCTGGCCTGACGGGAGCCTTTATAAGGAAAATAAAACCGTTTTCTTTGATAATTCGTAAATGTGAACACCTGAAGTCACTTGACATCCTCTTAAATTTATAAGATTTTTAGTTGGCTTCAATTGGCTTCATGGAAAATTAATATCCCCCCTCCTGACTTGGACAGCCTGAACATGGATGATGAAAAATTATAAAATGAATACAAAACAGGAAACAACGGAATCCAACGACAAATACATCAAAGCCCTGATGGATATCAGCCACGCCATCACTTCAGATTTTTATCTGGAGGACATCCTGAAACTGATCGTTATGGTCACGGCCAAGGTGACGGGCGTAGAGATCTGTTCCCTCTGGATGGTGGATGAATCCCAGAATCCGCCGAAAATAATCCTGAAGGCCACACAGGCCATCGATCCGGAATATTGGAAAGACCGATCCCTCAGACTCGACGAAGGCGTCGTGGGGGATGTCATTTCAAACAAACGCCCTGTTGCGATCCTGAACGTACTTGAGGAACCGAGGTTCAAGGAAAAGGAAATGGCGAAAAATTTGGGACTGGTATCCATGCTGGGCGTCCCCCTCCAGGTAAAGGACGGCAAGGCCATCGGGGTTCTCAACTGTTTCACCGCCACCGCCCATACCTTTTCCGAAATGGAAGTGAACCTGGTCCGTACCGTCGCCAACCAGGCCGCCGTGGCGATCATGAACACCGAGTTGATGGTTAAAACCAAGGTGGTCCAGGAGGAACTCGAGACCCGGAAACTGGTGGATCGGGCCAAGGAAATTCTAATGAAGCGCCGGAACAAAAGCGGTGAAGAAGCCTACCAATGGATCCGCAAACGCAGCATGGACACGCGAAAACCCCTCCGACAGGTTGCCGAAGCTATCCTCCTTTCTGAGGAACTGGAATAAGCTCATAGCTCATAGCTGATAGCTCATAGGAACTGCAAAGAAACATAGTCTCACGCCAAGCCGCGAAGCACGCAAAGAAAAGCTGACTGGAAAAGCTGACTGCATATTGAATTTAACTTAAAGGATTTATTTCTAAAACTTGCCGTTCTCTGCGGCTCTGCGGGAAAAACTGTATTTGCAGTTCGCAGTTGCTATCAGCTATGAGCTATCAGCTATCAGCTAAATTATTTACAAAAGTGTTGACAAAACAGGCTGGGACGCTATTATACCTTGATCAAGTTTCTTGATAGATAATTCGTACAACGGCGTTCGGATTATTAAAGTTGAAGACAAAGGCGTCATTACCTTATTGTGAGGTGGACGTTTTTTTGTTTCTGGCGCTATTGGAAAACAGCGTTTTTTCAGCATGTTATACCTTTACAGGTGGCGCCGAGGGATGTTCACCTTGGATCAAGTATTCGGAAGGCGCGTTTTAAGATTTAAAGACCTTTCCGAAAGCCTTCAATTTGTCATCCCTGCCCAAGAAACCGAAATTACCGTCCAAGCCCCCTTGGTGGGGGAGCCGATAGCTGATAGCAACTGCGAACTGCAAAGGCAGTTTTTCCCGCGGAGGCACAGAGAACGGCAACAGATTAAATCAAGGCTTGGAAATGTCCCACGTCAAGCCACAGATAACGCTTTATGTAGTTCCCATGAGCTATGAACTATCAGCTATGAGCTGTAAGCTATAAGCTTCCGCCTTTGGCGGATTTTACGATCGAAAGGAGAATAACAACATGTGCCGGTTATTTGCCATTACCAGCGAAGAGCCGCTGTCCCCCATGGTGGCCATTGAATCCATGGAGGTAATGAAGGAAGGCCACGACGGATCCGGCGTCGGGCTGTTCCTTCGTGATCTCGGCGGCCCCTTTGAGGAAATGAAATCGGCGCCGATTTTGTCGGGCATCTTCACGGAAAGCGGTATGAGACGCCTGGATGACTTCATGATGAACATCGGCTTCATGACCAAGTACAAAATGTCCATAAAGGCCTCCAAAACGCCGCTTCCGGGCACTCCGAAGCGGGACGTCTACCTGATCCGCGCCTATGAATATCCCAATGAATGGGAAAACTATACGTGGGAACAGCTGCAGCAGCAGCTTCTGACCATCCGGCTGAAGCTCCGGAAAATGGGCGAAGCGGAAGGCGACATGATCGTTTACTCCTTCTGGCCGGATGTCATCATGATCAAGGAGATCGGCGACCCCATGCAGGTCGCCAAATATATGGGGCTGGACCGGAAGGACCTTCAGGCACGAGTTATCATGGCCCAGGGACGCCAGAATACCAACTACGGCATCAACCTGTACGCCTGCCACCCGTTCTTTATCCAGGGGTTTTCCACCATGACAAACGGTGAGAACACCGCGTTCGTGCCGATCCGCAAATACCTGGAATCGCGGGGACAGCCGGCATACAACGGTTACCAGTCGGACTCGGAAGTATTTACACATATTCTGCATTACATGATCAAAGAGCTGTCCCTGGACATCCACTTTTATAAGCACCTGATCACGCCGCTCCAGGACGAGGATCTTCTGCGTCATCCCAATGCCGATTTTCTCAAGATCCTGAAACAGAGCTGCCGCCAACTCATCATTGACGGTCCCAACTGTGTGATCGGGAGTCTGCCGGACCATTCACTGTTCATGGCCCAGGACCGCAAGAAACTGCGTCCGGGCGTGGTGGGCGGCCGGCCCGGCATGTATGCGTTTTCATCCGAAATCTGCGGTCTGGATGTCGCCATCCCGGACCGGGACAAAAGCAAAGATTATCAGCCCATGTATCTCGACACCGCCATCGTGTCCGGTGATCGCAAGGAGGTTACCATATGTTCCCAAAACGACCCATTACCCCTGCCACGCTGAGCGTAAAGGATCTGCCCTGGCAGATTACATGGCGGAAGGACAAATGCACCCTCTGTGGTCAATGTACCGCGGTGTGCCCGGTGAATGCCGTCGAACTGGGGGTGTTTCGTAAACGAAACGTGCCCGTGGATTTCAACTTGACCCGGCGGCCGGAAAACGAATTCGAAATCTATTACGGCATTCGGCAGAAAACAAATCCGGCTTATAAATGCATCGGCTGCGCCATGTGCAACTTGGTCTGTCCCAACGACGCCATCACCCCCATGAGGAGCGACGAGATCGACAAACTCCGCTTCCACATGGACCAGGGCGGGCAGCCCCGTCGCCGCGGCGGCCGCAGAAACGACGGAACCAGCCTGCTGGATCGCATCAAGTTCATGCGCATCTCCATGCTCACGGACCCGGCCCTGGATGCCGGCCGGCACGAGTTCGAACTTCGCACCCTGCTGGGACGAGTGCTGCCGCCCGAAGAAGCCCTCAAGTTCCACAAGGAAAACGGCTGGATGCCACCGGTCCGGGAGATCTATCCCCTGGTGATCGGCGGCATGTCCTTCGGGGCGCTCAGCCCCAACATGTGGGAGGGGCTTCAGATGGGGGTTGCCTATCTGAACGAGGAACTGGGCATGCCGGTGCGGATTTCCACCGGAGAGGGCGGATGTCCGCCGAGGCTCCTGAGGTCCCGTTTCCTGAAATACGTGATTCTTCAGATTGCCAGCGGGTACTTCGGTTGGGATGAAATCATCCATGCGCTTCCCCACATGAAGGAAGATCCCTGTGCGGTGGAAATCAAGTACGGCCAGGGCGCCAAACCCGGCGACGGCGGGCTTCTCATGTGGTACAAGGTCAACAAGCTCATTGCCGCCATCCGGGGCGTTCCCACAGGCGTCAACCTGCCGAGCCCGCCGACACATCAGACCAAGTACTCCATCGAGGAGGCCGTGGCCAAGATGATCCAGAGCATGTCCATGGCCTGGGGCTTCCGGGTGCCGGTCTATCCGAAAATCTCCGGCACTTCCACCGCCATGGCGGTGCTGAACAACCTGGTCCGAAACCCCTATGCCGCGGGACTGGCCATTGACGGCGAGGACGGCGGCACCGGTGCCGCTTACAACGTATCCATGAACTTTATGGGTCATCCCATCGCCAGCAACATCCGGGATGCCTACCTGAACCTGAGTGTCCAGGGGCGTCAGAATGAAATCCCCCTGTTTGCAGGCGGCGGCGTCGGAAAAACCGGCAACCTGGCCGCCAATGCGGCAGCGCTCATCATGCTGGGCGCCAGCGGTGTGCAGACCGGAAAGTACATCATGCAGGCGGCGGCCGGTTGCGTGGGATCGGAAGCCGATCGGTGCAATATCTGCAACATCGGCTTGTGTCCCAAGGGAATCACCAGCCAGGACCCGCGCATCTACCGGCGGTTGGATGTCGAAGCCGTGGCTCAGCGGGTGGTGGATGTCTTCCTCGGGTTCGATACGGAACTTAAAAAGATTTTTGCGCCCCTGGGCAGATCCACCTCCCTTCCCATCGGCATGTCCGACGCTCTGGGGATCGATGATTACGAGGTGGCCAGACGGCTTGATATTAAATACGTGATATAATTTCTGGAAACACTATGAAAAAACAAAAATTCTTTACGATACAAGGTAGAGTGGACGGCAACCGGATCAGTTCGCGGGTCCTGGAAGAGCAGATCCAGGACGCGGTTGCCCAGGGACACCGGAACATCGAAATCGTCGCCCACGGCCAACATGGCCTCGGGGGGCGTTTGTGGAAAGCCGGGGATGATCCGGTACATGTCCGAATCACCGGCTCTTCCGGCCAGCGCGTCGGCTCCTTCGGTTTTCCCAATACGTCCATTGAAGTCATGGGACCGGCTTCGGACGACCTCGGCTGGCTCAATGGCGGCGCGGAAATCGTCGTCCGCGGAAACGCCGCCAACGGAACCTGCAACGCCATGGCCCAGGGCAAGGCTTTTATCGCAGGAAACATCGGCGCCCGCGGCATGACCATGACCAAGGAGAACCCCCGGTTTGCACCACCGGAGCTCTGGGTTCTCGGCTCCGTGGGGGATTATTTCGGTGAGTTCATGGCCGGCGGTATCGCCGTCATCTGTGGCTACGAGGCCCATCGCCCGGAAAACGTTCTGGGCTATCGCCCCATGGTGGGCATGGTGAGAGGAAAAGTATTTTTCCGGGGGCCCCATGACGGTTTCAGCCGCAAGGACGCCAAGATGGCCGCCATCAGCGACGATGAATACCAGTGGCTATGCGACAATCTGAAGAATTTTCTTGAAAAGATCGACCGCCCCGAGCTCTACGACACCCTTTCGGAAAGAAGCCAGTGGCAGCTTCTGGTATCCCGCGGACCCCACGAAAAGGCCCCGACGCCTCTTCGGTCCATGGCCAGTTTCCGTTCCGATATCTGGAACCGGGAACTGGGAGACGGCGGCATCATCGGGGACCTCGATTCGGCAGACCGAAGCCCTGTCCCGCTGATCACCACCGGGGATCTCAGGAGATTCGTCCCCTACTGGGAGAACAAGAAATATGCAGCCCCGTGCGAATCTTCCTGTCCCACGGGCATTCCGGTTCAGGAAAGATGGCGGTTGGTTCGGGAAGGCCGGGTGGATGAAGCCGTTGATCTGGCCATGGCCTATACCCCCTTTCCGGCAACCGTTTGCGGTTACCTGTGCCCGAATCTTTGCATGACCTCCTGCACTCGGCAGATCAGCACCATGGCCCCGGTGGATATCAGACAACTCGGGAAAGCCAGCATCAAAGCCGGTGTTCCCGAACTCCCGGCGCTTACCGGCAAACGCATCGCCGTTATCGGCGGCGGACCGGCAGGCATTTCCATCGCCTGGCAGCTTCGCCAGAAGGGGCACGAGGCAACGATCTATGACATGGGGAAAACCCTGGGCGGGAAACTGGCCGCTTCCATTCCCAACAGCCGGATCCCCAAGGAAGTCGTATCGGCCGAACTGGAAAGGATCCAGAAGGTCATCCCCCATGTCCACCTGAAGCAGGAGTTGAAAAAGGAGGACATGGTGAGGCTCGAAGGCGATTATGACGCCGTCGTGATTGCGGTGGGTGCCCAGAGACCGAGAACCCTCCCCGTCCCCGGCAAGGAGCGCATGATTACCGCCCTCGACTTCCTGGTGGCCGCCAAAACGGACGGCATCAAGCCCGGCAAACGGGTGGTCATTATCGGCGCGGGCAACGTCGGATGCGATGTGGCCACCGAGGCACACCGCCTGGGCGCCGAAGACATCACCCTGCTGGACGTGCAGAAGCCCGCATCTTTCGGAAAAGAACGCGAAGATGCCGAGGCTGTGGGGGCGGTGTTCAGATGGCCGGTCTTCACAAAGGAAATTACGGCCGAAGGTGTCGTGCTTCAATCCGGAGAGCTCATCCCGGCTGACACCGTTTTCGTTTCCATCGGCGATCAGCCGAATGTCGATTTCCTCCCGGAATCAGTGGAAGTGGAACGCGGCTTTATCAAGGTGAACGATTACTACCAGACCACGGCGCCCAAGATTTTCGCCGTCGGCGACGTGGCAAGACCGGGGCTTCTGACCGACGCCATCGGTGCGGGACGAAAAGCCGCCGGGGCCATCTGCGATATACTGGAGGGGAATCCCCCCGCTGCGGCCACAAGACCGATGATCGACAAAAGCCGGGTGACCCTGGAGTACTTCGATCCCCGTATCCAGGCCTATGAAGATGTCTCCCACTGCGGCAGCCAATGTGCTTCCTGCGGTGCCTGCCGGGACTGCGGGGTCTGCGTGGCCATCTGCCCGGAGGCGGCCATCAGCAAGGTGGAAAAAACAGGCGACGAGTATGAATATGTCGTAAACGGTGACAAGTGCATCGGCTGCGGCTTCTGCGCCCAGGCCTGCCCCTGCGGGGTGTGGAATTTGGTGGAAAACACGCCGATGGAATAAAGGCTGGGATGCTGGGATGCTGGGATGCTGGGATGCTGGGAAGACGCTAATCCGTTCCCCCTTTTCATACAAGCCTTTTTTTGAATATCAAGACCCGTTTAATCAAGCTTTTTGAATATAAAAAGAGCCATTGGCGGCTGCCAATGGCTCTTTTATTAATTTCGTTGCGATTATGAATGGCATGGAATGCTGGAAGCAATCCTTAGTTTTTTACATCCAGGCCTCCCAGCATCCCAGCCTCCAAGCGTTTCTTTAGAAACTCATCCCCACCACCACATACATCTGTTTGGCTTCCGGGTTCACAATCACGGAGCCGGTCATGGGGATCGTAAGGGTTTCGCTGACCTTGATTTCTTTTTCTGCGCTGATGCCGACATTGCAAACCGCAAAGTCGTGGTCGGTTGTATGCCATCCGTCGCCGGCGCCCACAAAGGCAGAGGCGATCCCAAAGGAATATCCGACTTCAAAATAAGTATCGCTGCCCTGTGACCCAGCACCTTCGCTGGAGTCGTTCAGGATATAATTTCCGCTGAGGGAAAGATTCCCGACTTCATACCCGGCATTCACTTCAAACGCATGGCTGGATATCTTATCCGAATATTCGAAATAATCCGAACCCGGGTAATAGTAGTCGGTCATCCCAATGCTGAGGCCGTTGTCAAAACCGTAAGAAAAGTACAGGTCGGCTTCGGGAGCCTCGTTGTCCGTTAAACCGAAAGAACCCCAGACTCCTACTGCAAGCCCGCTATAGTCGAATTCAACGGTCGGCTGAACTGCGGGACCCGTCCCGAACTTCGTACCACGCCAGACATAGTTGCTGACAAGATCTGCACCGATCGACATTTCAGGTCCCTCCGCCATCGCCGGCACCACCATCAAACCTGCCAATAAAACTACCATTATCGCTACATTGATCACCTTTTTCATCTATTTTTCTCCTATTGTGTTTGAAGTATCGTGTTTTTCTTTTCATACGCTCCATCCGCAGTAACAGAGGATATTGACGGATGGAGCGTATACACTCCCCAAATTGTTTTATCTTTTATCAGATTGTTGTTGTACTACTGTGGGACACATTGAAATCCGGGTAAGCGATACCGCCGTGTTCCACGTCGTCCAGACCGCCGATTTCCTCTTCGGGGCTGACCCGCAGACCCATCACTGCATCAATGGTTTTGAACAGGATGAAAGCGCACCCAAATGCCCAGACGAAGGCGGTCGCGATTCCGAGCAACTGGACGCCGACGATGGTAGCCGTGGTCCCGCCGATGTTGAAGATACCGGCTGCAAGGGTCCCCCAGGCGCCATTGACGCCGTGGACGGAAATGGCGCCCACCGGATCGTCGACTTTGATTTTATCGAAAAAGAGTACCGAGAAGAACACCAGCACGCCGGCGATGGCACCGATAATAATGGAACTCAGGGGTGTTACGTTGGCACATCCTGCGGTAATGGCAACCAGACCCGCAAGGGCGCCGTTCAGACTCATGCCGACTTCCGGCTTTCCAAACTTCATCCAGGAAACGAGCATGGCAACGCAGCATCCCGCAGCGGCAGCCAGGTTCGTGTTGACGAAAATCATGGCGATACTCGTATCGGCCGTGGTGGTGGAACCCGGGTTAAACCCGAACCAACCCAGCCACAGAATGAAGACACCCAGGGCCGCCAGGGGAATGTTGTGCCCGAGAATAGGCTTGACCTGTCCGTCTTTGGTATATTTGCCGATCCGGGGTCCCAGGACTATGGCACCGGCCAGAGAGGCCCATCCGCCGATGGAATGAACGACTGTTGAGCCTGCAAAGTCGATAAATCCAAGCTTTTCCAACCAGCCGCCGCCATGGAACAATCCGCCCCAAGCCCAGCTGCCGAAAATGGGGTAAATAACAGCGCTGATGACGACACTGTAAATAAGGTATCCCGAGAACTTGGTCCGTTCGGCCATGGCGCCGGAGACGATGGTCGCCGCCGTTGCAGCGAACACCACCTGGAACATCCAGAAGGCCAGTACCCACGGATCGCCGCCCGGTGTAAAATCACTCAGGA
The DNA here is from genome assembly GCA_040235505.1 of Desulfobacterales bacterium. Classification (GTDB taxonomy): domain Bacteria; phylum Desulfobacterota; class Desulfobacteria; order Desulfobacterales; family JAFDDL01; genus JBECKW01. Next base: position 7,587 of record JBECKW010000057.1, on the reverse strand, counting down.
AAAACCCGGAAGTTCCAAACCATCCCGTGGCGCTGACGCCGAACATCAGCCCGAAGCCGACTGCCCAGTAGGCAATGGAACCCATTGCAAAGTCCATCAGGTTTTTCATCATGATATTGATAGCATTTTTAGCCCGGGTAAAGCCGGTCTCAACCATCGCAAAACCTGCCTGCATGAAAAAAACCAGGGCCGCGGCCACCAGCGTCCATACGTAGTTGGCATGGGTCTGGACCAGATCGATGGCCTCTTTATTGGTGAGAACCGTTGGCTCCGAATCCTGTGCCCAGAGGACGGATACGCCGGCCAGCAGAAATAAAATGGTCAGTAACAACCTTTTTTTCATCTTTTTCATTGTCATGCTCCCCTTTCCTGTCGTATTTTTTCAAAATTGTAACTTTGTTAATTTTAAACAGCGTCCTTGCCACGCTCACCGGTTCTGATTCGAATAGCCTGCTCCAGGGGCAGCACAAATATTTTTCCATCCCCTATCTTTCCCGTATTCGCCTTTTCGGCGATGGTATCGACGACCTTGTCGGTCATGCCGGCATCCACCACCACTTCCAGTTTTATTTTAGGCAGGAAGTCCGTTTGATATTCGGCTCCCCTATATATTTCCTTATGTCCACGCTGACGGCCGAACCCCTTTACTTCGGTCACGGTCATGCCGTTGATGCCGATGGCATTGAGGGCGTCCTTGACGTCATCCAGTTTAAACGGTTTAATGATCGCCTCTATTTTTTTCATTTTCGGTTCTCCCTGTCTAGTTGAATCGTTAAAATTTTCCAGAATGCATTCGCAATCTTATATAGCAACCGCCATGCCATATTTTTTAAAATTTTATAACATATTGTTATTAAAGATAATAATAATTTTTTATGTATTTATCATTGACAATTCAGAATTTTTATATAACTTTTTTGTATTATTTTTTTACATATTTGTCATTTTATATCGATGTTATGCATAAAATTTATTCTGGGGAACCAACAGCCTCCCCTGCCAATTGACAAAAATGAAATACCCGGGGATCGCCTTCTTAAATTTTTGACGTATTATATAAAGGCGGTATGGTGAAAAGAAACGCTATGAGGAAGTATGAATAGATACATACAGGATTGTAAAAAAAATGCTCTCGGCTCTCATATCCGGCATAAATCGGTCACCGGGGACCAAAGGAATCTTGAAGGAGAAATGATGTTTTGTCAGGAATGCGGTACTCCCCGGTTTTCCTGGTGTCGGTCTCGACAATCATCAAGGCAGGCAGCGCATTTTTCCCAGCTTTTCTTCCCGGAGCGGGTATAGTCGACAAATGCCTGAATCCAGGCGTCTCCGGTCCGGGGACACTCGAAAAGATACTCCACGAAATCCACCAGCCGCTCAACGGAAAGCTCATCCACCGCATGCTCCATCCGACAGGCGGCCGCCTCGGCGGTATCCTCGTCGAGCTGTAAAACTTTCAGGAGAAAATCCTTCAGGACCCGGTGACGGCGGGTAATGGTTTTCGCGATTCGGGCCCCTTCCGCAGTCAGGGTAATAAAACTGTACGGCTCGTAATTGATCAGGTTTTTTTCAACAAGGCTCTTCAAGCCCCCGGTCACCGAACCGGGCTGTATCCCCAGTTTCTGGGCGATGTCCTTGGCTCTGGCCACCTTGTTTTCCCTTTCCAGGCCGAGAATTACCTCGAGATAATCCTCAAGGCTTTCAGATAGTTGTGCGCTTTTTTGCATAAGCCCTCCCGCGGAAGTCGCCTGAATATTATATCAACTAAAAATTCAAGTCAAACATTATATTGTATTCGTTACATCATTATCTTATTGACTTCTCATATTGTTTGGTGTACCTAACTTTTGTGATTTTTCGCTGCGGACACAGAAGGATGACTTCACCATGACCATCATTAATATGCGACAGATGCGGAAACACCAGTCCGGCACCATTTCCGCGGTACGGGCCAACGGCGAACTTGGAAGGCGTATCCGCGATATGGGGCTGGTTCCCGGTACCATTATTACGATCAGGGGTCGAGCTCCTCTTAAAGATCCGGTTGCCGTCCGAACCCCCTGCTTTACCCTGACCCTTCGCAACAGCGAGGCGGATTTCATCGAGGTCGAGGTGGCCTGAATCATGAGGACCACCATTGCCTTGGCCGGAAACCCAAATTCCGGGAAAACCACGCTTTTTAACGCCTTGACCGGCGCCCGGCAGCATGTCGGTAATTACCCCGGCGTTACGGTTGAAAAAAAAGAGGGCATTTACAGCAGCGGCAATCAGGATATTCGAGTGGTCGATCTGCCCGGTACTTACTCTTTGACCGCCTACTCCATGGAAGAGGTTGTGGCCCGGGATTTTCTTGTAAATGAAAAACCGGGCGCCGTCGTCAATATCGTCGATGCCTCCAACCTGGAACGCAACCTGTATCTGACGATCCAACTGCTGGAACTGGGTATCCCGGTGGTTATTGCGCTGAACATGATGGATGTGGCGAAAACCCGCGGCATTGATGTCGACGATAAAAAGCTTTCGGCGCTCCTTGGCGTTCCGGTAGTTCCAACCGTCGCCAGGATCGGGAAGGGAAAAACCGACATTATGGCCGCCGCCCTTGAAAAGGCCGTCGATTCCGGAGGCTGCACCCCCATACGGGTTCGATACAGCGACGATATCGATCGTGCGATCGGCGATATCGTTAAGAAGGTGGAAGCGGAAGCCTTCCTCACGGACATCTATCCAGCCAGGTGGATTTCGCTCAAGTACCTTGAAAACGACGAGCAGATTCTTTCCCTGGGACGCGCCCGGAACCCGGAGCTCTCCGGCCGAATCGAAGCAATGGTCGATGAACTCACCGAACACTTGGAAGATACCCTCAGAACCTACCCCGAGGCGCTCATTGCCGATCACCGTTACGGATATATCAAATCGATCCTGAAACAGGGCGTGTTGTCTTTCCGGCAGGACCGGGATCGGATGTACATTTCCGACAGAATCGACCAGGTGGTGACCCATCGGTTTCTGGGGCCGCTGATCATGGCCGGAGTAATTTTCTGTCTTTATAATTTTACCTTTACCTATAGCCGGATGCCCGTCTCATGGCTGGAGGAAGGGTTCGGCTGGCTCGGAAACCAAGTCGGCGTCCTGATGCCGGACGGTCTTCTGAAATCCATGTTGATTTCAGGAGTCATTGACGGTGTCGGCGGGGTGCTTGGCTTTGTTCCCCTGATCATGTTCATGTTTTTCGGCATTGCCATTTTGGAGGATTCCGGGTATTTGGCCCGGGTGGCCTTCATGCTGGACCGGGTTTTCCGGGTATTCGGACTCCACGGAAGCAGCGTAATGCCCTTTATCATCTCGGGCGGCATCATGGGGGGATGCGCTGTCCCGGGGGTGATGGCGTCCCGAACCCTCAGATCCCCCAAAGAGCGTCTTGCCACACTCCTGACGGTTCCCTTTATGAACTGCGGCGCAAAACTCCCGGTGTTCGCGCTCCTGGTCGCGGCCTTCTTTTCCAGGCATGAGGCCGCCTTCATGTTTCTGATAACGGTAATTGCCTGGACCGGCGCATTGCTTGTGGCAAAGCTTTTACGCATCACCGTCATCAAGGGAAAGTCCACCCCGTTTGTCATGGAACTCCCCCCCTACCGCCTTCCGACCTTCAAGGGGCTGATGATCCATACCTGGGAGCGTACGTGGCAGTATATCAAAAAGGCGGGGACCGTCATTCTGGCCATCTCCATTCTTCTCTGGGCCATGATGACGTTTCCGGCGCTCCCGAAAAAGGATATCCGGGAATTCGATCAACAACGTTCGGCCCTTTCAGCCAAAGCCGCACCCACTCATGATCTTGACGCCCTGCAGGCCGAAGCCGCCCTGAAGCATTCCATCGCCGGACGCATGGGCACATCCCTTGAAAGAATCAGCCGCCTGGCGGGATTCGACTGGCGAACCAACATTTCGCTGGTGGGCGGGTTTGCGGCCAAGGAAATCATCGTGGCGACCATGGGCACGGCCTACTCCCTGGGCGGGGTCAATCCGGAAGGAAGCGTTTCACTTTCCAGAAAGCTGGCCACCGCCCCCAACTGGCGCCCCCTGACGGCGCTGAGCCTGATTCTCTTTGTCATGTTCTACTCGCCGTGTTTTGTGTCCGTGGTCTGTATCGCCAGGGAGGCCGGATCATGGAAATGGGGGGCTTTTTCGATTATATTCAATACAACGCTTGCTTTTGTTATCGCCGTACTGGTATTTCAGGTCGGTTCACTGATGGGGTTTTAGAAAAAGCATGCAAACAATTATCGTTATCATCATCGTCTGTTTGGCTGCGGTCTACGTGGTGAAAACGTTTTGGAAAAAATCGAGCAAGAAAGGTGAATGTGGATGCGGCTGTTCTTCCTGTCCGACGGAAGCCACTTGCGCGGATAAAAAGCAGGCCGATGGGCAGGCATCATGTGACAACGCCGAAAAAGAGGATGAAATTTCTTGAAAAACAGCAAAGATATATTTCTTTATTCGGTCTTTTATCTCCTGTTTTCGCCGGACACATGGCGAGTCCTGATCGGATTTGCAGCGGCGCTCATCATCGGGCCGCGGGTAACCGCGGGGAGCGGCTACACTCCGGTCGGCCAGGTCGTTGTCTGGCTGATGATTCTTGGTCTGGGATACGTGCTCTCCGCTCCCGTTGGCCGGTTTATCAGCAAACGGTTGACTTCGGCTTTCAGAGGCCGGGGGGCAAAACACATAAGCAGAAGAAGAAAATAGCAGTCTTCGATTCAAGATAAAAAACAGTCTTTGATTATTATATCTTGTGAGAAAAACAAATAAACCACTAAGAGCACGTAGATCACGAAGAAAAACAGAAAAGCCTATTATTTTATAAATCTTTTTCCCTTCGTGCTCTTCGTGGTGATATTCTTACGATGCTTCCCTGCCCATCGCACGCGTCCTTTCATTCACAGTCAGGAACTCCAGTGCAATTCGGATAGTAGCCTCACCCGTCTTCTTATGGGACAGATATTCCTTGAAAAAACTCCGCACCGTATCCTCGCGCCCGAGACCGCAGACCGGCACCAGCGAATCGATGACACGCTCGAAGAGAATGGGGTGAAATGTCTCCAGCCGGGTCAGGTTCGATTCGAACCATTCCCACATATAGACATTCGCCTTTGGATTGGCCGCACATGACATAAGGGGCAGGTGCCGGTTTCGCTGGGGGACCTGATCGAGTGTATAAGCAAGCGCTCTCCGCATCGCGGCTTCGTCCGACAAACACCCCATGGCCGCGAGAATATTCATCCGCTCATGTTCGGACCCACTGGCCCCAAGTTGATCTATCAGCCGTTCTATCGCAGTGGCGGGCATAAGCCAGGCACCCATCTGCATGACGCTTCGCTGGATGTCCGGATGTATCGCACCCTCGTCCAGAAAGCGGAGAAACATCTTTTCTCCCCAGCTTCGGGCAGTATCCGAGTTGAATAGCATTGCCCGGAATAAGATGGCATCCCTGAGCATGCGGGTCGTATTGGCCTCGCCATCTTTCGGTTCAAATCCGATTCGCCCCAAGATAGATTCGAGAAGACGTTTTCCCACTGCGGCCGTTTGCTCCCGGAGGGAACCGGTGGCAACCAGATACATGAGGTGCAGATTCACCGCCATGCCGATTGACGGCAGAAAATCTTCCTCCTCCGGATAGGCGGCTAAAAAGTCAAGATACCGGGACGGGGCGACCCGTCCGCCCCGAACCATGGCAAAGAGATCCTCCTGAAGCCCCCACCGGTCGGCGGCGGAAAGGGTTTTATCCGCCACCTGCTTTCCAAGCGCGTCCAGCATTTCTTCGGAAGCATAATGCACCCGGTAGAATCCGGTCTGCCCGGCATTGAGTTTCAAGGCCGTCACATCCGCTCCCACATGCAACAATACTTCCTTTTTATCCAGCATGATATCAAACCGCATCCGCCCGCCGGTTTCCGAAAATGTTTCAACGGCCAGCGGCACCGGCCACACGGAAGACACCTGGGGACTTCCTTCATCTTCGGAGGCGAGGTAAAAAAACCGCTCCTGATCGATATGCAGTTCCGTTCCGTTCTTCCGCACCGTCACCACCGGAAATCCCGGCTGCGACACCCAGCTTTCCATCATGCGGGCCACCGGTTTGTCGGAAACAGTGCCATAAGCCCCCCACAGGTCGCGGCTTTCGGCGCAACCATATGCGTGATCCTTCAAATACCGGTTCAATCCGCTTTGAAAACTCTCTTCCCCGATGTAGCCCTGCATCTGGTTCAGGATACCGCCCCCCTTGTTGTAAATGATGGGGGCGGTGGCCGCATTGATCACCACATGCTCTTCTCCTCCCGGCATTTCGATGGCGATGGTTTCCCGGAGGGCATCCCGGGACAAGGCGATCGACGTCTGGCTGTAGAGGAATTGATCCCACACGTGCCACTCGGGACAATAATGGTCCAGAATCCGGTTGGCAAAAAAGGTCGCGAAACTTTCGTTGAGCCATAAATATTTCCAGTCTGCAGGACTCACCAGGTTCCCAAACCATTGATGAACGATCTCGTGGGCAATCACCTCGCAAATCCGTTCTTTTCCTGCCTGGGAGGTCTTTTGTGGGTCATAGAGAAGAAGGTTTTCCCGGAACACCACAGCCCCCCAGTTCTCCATGGCGCCAAATGCGAAATCCGGCACCCCGATAAGATCCAGCTTGCTCATGGGATAGGGAATACCGAAGTACTGTTCGCAAAACCCAAGCGATTTTCTGCCGAACTCAAGCCCCAAACCAAGGCCGCCTGTCGAACCAGGCACCGCCGCAGCCCTCACCCGCCGATCTTTTTCGTCCCGCACCCACTCAAAATCCCCGACGCCGAAAAAGAGCAGGTATGTCGACATCTTCGGGGTGGTTTCAAACACCACCCGCTTTACCCCCTCCCCTTCCGGAGTTTCGCTGAGAACATCTCCGTTCGAAATGGCTGTCAGGTCCTCATGGACAATCAGCGTCACGTCAAAGGTGGCCTTATATTTCGGATGGTCAAAACAGGGAAACGCCATTCGTGCCGAGCTTTCTTCGAACTGCGTCACGGCCAGGGGCCGGATCTCGCCCCCACGGGTATAACTGCTTCGATAAAATCCGGCCAGTTTGTCGTTGATGCTTCCGGAATAAGCGATTCTGACCCGAAGGTCACCGGAAATTGCCTCCGGAAACCGGATGCTGACTGTTTCACTCTCCGGATCCGCCTCGCAAATACAGGGCTGCCACCCACCGCCGGCGTCGACTTCACACTGATTGAAGGACAGTTCCAGCGCATTTAATTCGATCTCTTCCACGGGATCCGGCGCATTCAATACAATCTCGACATTTCCTTTGAATGTAAAGGAGGAAAGATCCGGCCGGATACACAGTTGATAATGCTTTGCAGCCGCTGAAGTCATATTTTCTCCGCTCTAGTTTTCACTTTTCCTCACTGCTCTTTTTCTTTTTTTCCTTGTCTGTCAACTGACAGGCTCCTTGCATTCAGGTGGAAATACCCATTTTGGGAAGTATATAAGCCTGAAGTACGACCCAGACAACGATAATGCCAAGCATGACTAATAGTTCCATTC
>JBECKW010000006.1:0-12389 GCA_040235505.1 Desulfobacterales bacterium | reverse complement strand
AACGGGGAATCACTGTCCCGGCTGAGCATCGAAATTTTGGGCGCCGGAATCAAAAACACCAGTGCTGCTGAATGGCTTGTTTTTCTCTCCGCCTTTTTCGTGGTGACCTTTTTCATGGCCAACAATTCGCTGCCGTCCGTAATCCTGCTCCCGTTCGTTATCTCAGGCGCCGGTATGTTTCATCTGTTCCATCCGCTCATATCCATCCACGGCGGTGGAATCGACTCAGTTCTTACCGTCGTCAACCCTTATCTCTATGCCGCCCTGGCCCTCCTAATTGCAGGAGGCCACCTGCACCACCGATGGCGGGCCGCCGGACAGATCGTACACCACACAGCGCCAGCCGGCGAGGACCTGACGCTCAGCGAGCAGCTTCTGATGAAGAAAATTTATCTGGAAAAGCTGAAGGCCCTTCAGGAACGTGCGAAAGAGTTGGAAGGGGAACTCCGGACTCCCCATGGACGCCATTTTGTAAACGAGCTCAACCGGATTTTCGACACAATGCAGAATGAACAGCGGAAAGTCAGAGGGGGGCTGGAATCATCCGAAGCGCATCAACGGAAAATAATCCAGGACTCGGAGCAAACCATCGACCGGACGAAAGATGAGTTGAAAGAAATTAAAATTCTGTTGAAGAGCAAGTCCATTGAGCGCAAGGAGTACAAACACCTCCGGCTTGAAAAAGAATCGATGCTTAAGAAATGCCGCCAGCGGATATCCGAAGTCAACGCTATGGAGCGGAAAATAAAAAAAGTCCATTTAAGAAACCGGCTGCGGTTCATGCGCCGCGACCTGTTTCTGGCTTACTTGCACAAGGCCTTTAGCGACAAACAACAGAGCGCAGTGAAAGCTGTCCAGGGCCAGAGCCTGTTTCATCCGAAAATCGCCAAAAACGATCTCCGGAACCGCAAAATTGCCGATCAAAAGCTGACCAGTGTGGACGCTAAAGTGGTAAAGCTCGAACAGCGCCGGGAAAAAATAACCGGGTTGGCATACAGGGAAAAGATGCGATCTTTGTTGAATGAAAGAAAGATCAGAGACAAAGCACTGACGGAAGTGAACGACAAAATTTCCACTCGGATGGATCTCTGTAAAAGCAGGAAGGAGCGCCTGGAAAGCGCCATCCCGGTCCTGACCGACGAGCTATCGGACATGAAAACCCTTGGCAAGATCAGAAGCTTCTTTCCGGCCCTCGTCCGGGTGCAGCGCGCGAAGATCCGGCAGGCCCTGAAGTTCGGCCGAAAGGTCCTTCCCGATCTTCACAAAATCGAAACAATTTACAATGAAGTATCCTCCAAATCCCCTGAAATGATTTAGCCTGGACCTGGCACTGAAAGAAAAGAAAAAGGCAGTTGAAGATAAATCTTCAACTGCCTTGATTGGAGCGGTTTTAAAAAAAGCTTTCCGCCTTAAAGCGTCCCTAGTCCTTGACCATCTCATCTACATATTTGTCAAAGGACATGGTGAAGATGTCGTTGGGTACGTGGCCGCCATTCCACTGCCACTGAAGGATGACATTCTTGACGCCGGCCATTTTCCACCTGACGGCAATGTTCATTGAGGCGACCAGGGGCATATCTCCCTCCACCCCACCCATCATGATACGCGACCAGGCCGGGTCTTCCGTCCCCTTGGCGCCGATGTATCGGTCGGGGTTATAGAGCTGAACGATGTTGTTGCCGTACTTGTCGCCCTTGGCGATATCGGCGTACTCTGCCTTGTGGGTGGCGACCATCGCGTCGAAGTCCGCTTTCCCATTGGCGTCAAGGAACACGTTGGAGTCTGTCGTGCTGTACAGGGGCTTCAACACTGCGGCCTTGGCGGGGTCGCTGAATATATTGTTCACAAAAACGCTGAAGTGGCGTCCGTCTTGTTTCGCATCGCCAAATTCCCAAACTTCCTGGCCATAGGTGATGACGTCAAAGCCCGGGACGGGTTTCATCATTTTCGCGCCGCGATAGATCATGTAATCACCCAGAGAAAAGTCAACGCTGTAGGTTCCGTCCGGGTTGACCTTGTACTTGACCCAACTGGAGATGTCGACGCCGCGCTGCTTGGTTCCCGTTCTGCTGGAAGAGCCGCCAGGACCGCCGGGTCCACCAAAGGCCATTGGACCACCGGGGCCGCCGGGCATACCGCCGGGACCGCCGGCCGAAGCGCTGCTTGTACTGACTGCAACATCGCCAATAAGACCGGCGGCCGCAGCGCCCTTGCCCTTAGTGTCCGCGCCCGAGCCGCCAGGGCCGAAGCCCATACCGCCACCCGGAGGGCCGCCGGCCGCAGCGCCAATCGCACCGGCGCCCGCAGCGCCCGAGCCCGCGGCGCCCACCGTGCCTGCCGCACCGCCGCCGGGAGCGCCGCTCATCATACCCGGAGGACCGCCGCCGCGACCGGTCTCCGTATAGCTATAGGCGCCCTTGATGAAGGCTTCCTGGTCCGACATCTTGGGGTCGTCCTTGATATAGGTGGAGTCCCACTTCATGTTGTTCAGGTACCATTCGAGGTTCGAATGGAGTTGTTTCAGCATGTAGTCGAGGTAGGTGCCGTAGTAGCCTCTCGTGTCGGGGTAGGCCTTGGGATCGTACTGGATGGTGAGCTTCTTGCCGTCAGCCACCAAATTCTGACTGTTGATATAGTTCATGTACTCTTGGGCCAGGTATTCCGCCATTTTCTCCTGGAAGGGGGACTTGAAGGCGAATTTCGTCGACAGGTAGTATTCGAAAGCCTGCGCGGCGTCGGCTTCATAGAGGCTGGAGATGGTGCTGTAGGCCTCGCTGCCCCACGCGCCGTCGGAAAGCGGTGTGCCATTGGTCAGGGCGGCAACATATTTGCCTGTTTTTGCGTCTTTGTACACGCCAACTGCGCCTACCTCTGCCTGGTAGGGGTAGAAGTCGGGGTTGTTGGAGGTCGCGGCGAACATCGTTGCGTGCGCTGCGCCGCCGGAGCCGCCTGTCGAGACAAGGCGGTTAATGTCGCCGGGTACGTTGTGGAGCAGGATATTGTACTTCACCCAGCGAGCGGCTGCCTTCTGGTCAACAAGGCAGCTCGGGGCGTCGCCCGTGTAATAGAGCGCTTTGCCGCTGGCGTCTCTCACTATGCTCTGCTTCCCTCGGTTTCCGCAGGAAACGTCGATGTAGCCGTACTGTGCGCGGTTGCTGCGGGCTACTCCGTTCCTCTGGTCGCCGTATCCAGCCGCGCCTGTTTCCAGGATGACGGGGGCGGTGTCAGCCGTGTAGGTAACGCCGTTGGGGTTAACGAATTTTGCATCGTAGTCGATGATGAGGTTGCCTTCGGCGTCAAGCCCTTTGACATATACGCCGGGAATGCAGACAGAGACGCCCTCGTAATCGGGCAGGACAGGGTTCGAGACGGCGGGGACGACGCTGAGTGTGTAAGTCTTGCTGGTTTTGTCATATGTCCAGGTATGATCCTGGTGATCCAGATTCAGGGTATACTCGATCCACTGCGGGGTTCCCTTCGCCGGGATATTTTCCGCCGGCGCCAACAGAGGCAGAAGGAACAACCCCATGACAATAGTTAGAAAAATCACTAACGGTTTTCTTGCCTTCATTAATTTTACTCCTTTCTATAAGTTGTTTCGCCGATGAAATAATTCGGTTCCAGGGTTACCTTAATTTACGAATGACCCCCCTTTTAAGGGTGGTATTGTTCTCATCAGAAGCATATCTCCCTTCATACACGTTTTTCCGATAAAAATCTGAACAAGGGCAGGCGGGTTAAATTAAAATGCTCATAGCACCAATCTCCGAAGTTGGCTGTCGGCGTTAGCAAATATTTATGTAGAATTATGTTCATTTGCTGCCGTCATATGACGGCATGCGTTTGGAAAAAGTGTATTTCAATGGGAAATGTTTTTTTCACTAATCGTTGAAATTATGAAATAGCCTTTCAAAAAAATCGCCGGTGCCGAGAGACGAAAGTTTGAATTTTTTTGGGGCATGTTATAAAAAAATGCCCAGCATCGATTTCAGCAAAGACGATCTGCAGCGCCTGCACGGTCCCATGCTGTACATCACCGGGACGAAAGACATCATGATGTATCGTAGAATTGGTTGTGCAATAGCCGTCATTCTGGGAATATGCTGTTATGCCGCCCTGCCTGTTCAGGCAACTGCCCAAGAAAAAATATCCACGCCGGACGTTAGGGAATTGCGCGCTGTTTATGTCTTTTCCGAGAAGGTGTATGTGGAGGGAAGCTTTTCCATTGGGGAGAGCAAATACGGCGGCCGGAACATCGTCCCTATTCTGGGCGGCTCGTTCGAGGGCCCGAATATCAAGGGTGAGGTCCTGCCCGGAGGTGCCGACTGGCAGCTCAAACGTCCCGATGGCGATACCGAGCTTTGCGCCCGGTACACGCTGAAAACAGACGACGGATACTACATCCAGGTCACCAACAAGGTTTTGGAACATGCCGGTGCCTCCGGAAGATACCAACGATCGGTGATCAATTTCGAAGCCCCCGTCGGCAGCCCCTATGAATGGATGAATCATGCGATTTTCGTAGGCAGCATGGGAATGGGCGATGGCCCGCCTCCTGGAAAGGGAGAGGGCGGCGGCGCCCCCCAGCAGGGGAATCCGCCCCAACAGGGGAGCAAATTCGGCGTGACCATCCACGTATATAAATTGCTATGATTTTTTTTCATAACGTTGTGCCTGAGCCATGGGAGATCATTTCAGATGAAGAAACTAAAATGGATAAGTTTTATATGGCTTGCAATTGTCTTCGTATCTCCCCAGCTTGTGGGACAATGTGCCTTAACCGCTGTTCAAAAAACAGATGCCGTCGTCATCACCAAGTCCGATTGCTCCAGTAAGAAACTGGGCACATCGATTCCGGTGGATCTCATCGGCGAGCCGGTATCCGGCGTCACCCTGGATGAACCGGTGTGGACGAAAGGGGCGGGGGATTCCAACGGCTACTGCACCGTCAGCGGTGCCATGGCTCCCGTGGATACCAGCGACACCGCCCGGCCCATCAATTTCAAGGTCAAACTGCCGGCCACCTGGAACCTCCGGGCTGCGCAGCAGGGAGGGGCCGGCCTGGACGGTTCGGTGCCCGATTTTTCCGGCAGGGGCCCGGGGGGTGGGGCTTCGATGGAAGGCTTTGTTCTGTACGGAAGCGATTCCGGGCACAGCAGCACCGAAGATCGATGGTCCCTGAACGACGAGGCCATCAAGAACTTCGGTTACATGCAGCTCAAAAAGACCCACGATGCCGCCATGGTGATCATCGATCGGATGTACGGCCGAAAGCCGGCCTATAATTACTTTGTCGGAGGCTCCGAGGGGGGGCGCGAAGCCCTTACGGTGGCCCAGAGATATCCGGAAGACTATGACGGGATTTCAGCCACTGTACCGGTTGTCAGTATCTCGACCCTCATGCTGGCGCCGGCCCTGATGCGCATACAGGAGAAAAAACTCGACAACTGGGTGCCCGCCACCAAGGCCAAGGCGGTGGCATACGAATTTGTGAAGCAGTGCGACGGTCTGGACGGGCTCGTGGACGGCATCATCAATAACTACATGGCCTGCCGGGAGATCTTCAACGTGAACGACGGAGGCAGATCGGGAGACAACGATCCATGGAAAAGCAGGCGATGTGCGAACGATGTCGACCCCAATCCCGACGACGATTCCATCAACGCGTGCCTCACCGACGGACAGATCAAGACCCTTGAGTTTGACTTCTCCAGTTATAAGCTTCCCACGCCCCTGGCCAACAACCTTACCTCCTTCGGCATGTTCGACCCCACCACTTCGCCCGAAGGCGGCATGCCGCCCGGCTCGCCCATGGCGGGTGCGGGTGCTGCCGGCAGAGGCGGCAATGCGCCGTCCGGCGGAATGCCCTCCGGGATGCCCCCGCAGGGGGGGATGTCTAATGGCAGGGGAGGCGGCGCCCCCATAGGTGAAATGCCCTCCGGAGAGATGTCCCCAGGGGGGGTGCCGGGCGGTGGAATGAGGAACTTCGCGGACATGATGGCCGGGGCCAATCTCCTGGTCAGTAAACGGTACAAGGGCCAGGAGGGAGCCGGATCCGATGCCCCCATACACAGCCATGGCGCCGGGGTCGGTGTTACCGGAATGTTGATGCGGGATCTTACCGCAAATCCCCTTGATTACGAGGAGAGCAAGTATAAAGCCCGCCGGGTGCAACTCTCCGAGTGGCTTGACTCCACCGATCCCGATTTCTCGGCTTTTTACAAACTTGGCGGTAAGATGATCGTTTCCATCGGCGCCATGGATTCCACCGCCTCTTCCGGCGCCCAGCTCGATTTCTACAAGTCCGTGGTGAACACCATGGGAGAGAAAACCCTGGACAAGTTTGCAAGGCTTTATGTTTCTCCCCAGGGCGGGCATGGCATGGGTGGAACAAAATTTTTCGTAGACGGAAACGGCAAGGAGACGGGCGGCACAGAAATCCCCGGCACCTTCGACCAGTTCGCCCTGCTTCAGAACTGGGTGGAGAACGGCAAGGCCCCGGGAAAATCCGTGGTGATGACCCAGGGAAGCAACCCCGACAACAGCATGCCCCTTTGCTCCTATCCCACCTATCCAAAGTATGTGTCCGGGGATACGACGAAGGCAAGCTCCTATACCTGTGCAGAACCGTGGGAATGAAGATCTCAATTTTATCTTGACAACCCATTGTAATGTTCGCATATTTAATATCATAAAGCAGGTTCCCATCATTGTCTCGAGGTGGGGAAGTAGATTTACCGATCCCTTCTTATGGCTGGTCCCTATTGCTTCACCGTCCACCCGGAAGCTGACGCACACAAAAATATGATGTTCTTATTCCCCGAGCACGTCGAGGGGAACTCGCCGAAGGCAATTGAGGGATTTTTCGCCTTTGCGAAAAATCGATTCAGTTCCGGTTTATCCGGGTTAGGGGGTGACTATGTATCAAACCATACTTGTTCCCCTCGACGGCTCCCGAAGGGCGGAAGCCATATTGAGCCACGTCGAGCACATCGCAAAACAGGACAAGGCCAAAGTCGTATTCCTTAAAGTCGAGGAAGAGCCCATTATGCTTGAGCGCGATGAAGTCATTGATATCGACAGGTACCATGTGGCGTTTGAAAGGCAAAAAGAACGCTCCCAAGCATATCTGAACGGAATTAAAGCCCAGTTCAACAGCCGTGATATTCAGGTCGATACGCGTCTGGCCTTTGGACCGGTGGTCAAAGCCGTCCTGAACGCTGCGTCCGGGACAGGCGCCGATCTGATTGCAATGGCCACCCACGGCATCAGTGGCCTGGCGCGGGTGTCCTATGGGAGCGTGGCGGCCGGCGTGCTGCAGGCGGCCGAACTGCCGATTTTGCTGATTCGATCCTGCGGGGACCCGATAGATGAAGCATGCGCTTGAAAACAGCAGGTTTCAAACGTCAGGCTTCAGGTGACTGCATGGCAAACAGAAGAAAGCAGGTGGGAAATACCCTATCCCTCTCATCTTTCGCCCGCCCGGCTTTCTTCTGAACAAACTCATGTAAGTTGGAGCGAACTTAACAACGTTTCGATCGAAGGAGTCCCCTATGTCGAATCAGTGGGTGTATCGATTTAACGAATTGGATCAGGCAGAAAAATATGTCGGTGGCGCATGGGACAGCGTAAGGGGCCTGCTGGGCGGAAAGGGGGCCAACCTGGCTGAAATGACGCGCATCGGGGTGCCGGTGCCGCCGGGTTTCATCATCACCACCGAAGCGTGCAACGCATACCTGGCCGCCGGGGAAAACTTCCCGGAAGGGATGTGGCAGCAGGTTATGCAGGCGCTCGAAAGCATCGAGAAGCAAACCGGAAAGAAGTTCAACAGCCCGCAAAATCCATTGCTGGTTTCGTGCCGATCCGGCGCCAAGTTTTCCATGCCCGGCATGATGGACACCATTTTAAACCTCGGCCTCAACGACCAAACCGCTGCCGCCCTGATCGAAATGACCGGCAACAACCGTTTTGTCTACGATTCCTATCGCCGGCTCGTTCAAATGTTCGGCACCGTCGTGATGGGAATCCACGACGATGCGTTTGAAGAAAAACTGGCGGACCTGCGATCAAAGGAAGGGGTAGAAACCGATGCCGAACTCAAGGCGGCCGACCTGCAGCAATTGACGCAGGTTTTCAAGAAGATCTATCAGGTTCATACCGGCTACCCGTTTCCCGACAATCCTTACGAACAATTGAAAAGAGCCATCGATGCCGTTTTCAAAAGCTGGAACGGCAAGAGAGCCGTCGACTACCGCAATGCGGCCGGAATTCCGCACGATCTGGGAACCGCCGTCAATATCGTCAGCATGGTCTTCGGCAATTTGAGCGAAGATTCTCTGACCGGTGTCGCTTTGAGCCGCAACGGCACCACCGGCGAAAATATGATTGAGGGTGATTACCTCAAAATGGCCCAGGGCGAGGATGTGGTGGCGGGGATTCGCCAGACCAATGAAATCTCCAGATTAAAAAATGATATGCCGGAAATTGACACCGAATTTGAGCAGACTGTCAAAAAGCTGGAAGCACATTATCGGGATATGCAGGATATCGAATTCACGGTCGAAAAGGGCAAACTTTGGATTCTGCAGACCCGGGACGGCAAACGCACCGCCCAGGCTGCCGTTCGAATAGCGGTTGAAATGGCCGAGGAGGGGTTGATCAGCCGTCAGCAGGCCGTGTTGAGGGTAACGCCGGAACAGGTGGATTTTTTCCTTCACCCCCAGTTCGACCGGGAAGTCAGGGCGTCCGCCCAATCCCAGGGAAACCTCATTGCCACCGGCCTGAACGTTTCACCGGGTGCGGCGGTCGGTGTCGTCGCCTTTGATGCGGATTTAGCTGCAGCGTGGGCCAAAACCGAAAATAAGCAGGTCATCATGGTGCGCCCTGAAACCAAACCGGATGATGTTCACGGCATGCTGGCCGCTGAGGGAATTCTGACCAGCCGCGGCGGCCGAACCAGCCACGCTGCGCTGGTGGCGCGCCAATTCGGCAAGCCGGCGGTCGTCGGGGTGTCTGAACTGAAAATAGATGTCAATAAGCGCCAGATGGCGATCAATGACGACATCATCGAAGAAGGCGACTGGATCTCCATTGACGGCACTTCGGGCAATGTCTACAAGGGGCGCCTCGAAACCGTGGTACCCGACATTAACGACCCCTGGCTGATCAAACTGTTGGGGTGGGCGGATTCCTTTCGCCGGCTTGGTGTCAGATGCAATGCCGACAATCCTGAGGACGCCGAACGTGCCCGCGCTTACGGTGCCGAAGGCATCGGTCTGTGCCGCACCGAACACATGTTCTTTGAACCCCGCAGGCTGCCCTACCTGCACAAAATGATTATGACCGACCTTCCCATCGAGCGGCGCGAGGCGCTGGATGCCTTGCTGCCGTTTCAAAGGCAGGATTTCATCGGCCTCTTCCGCGCCATGGATGGCCTGCCGGTTATCACGCGCCTGATTGACCCGCCGCTGCACGAATTTCTACCCAACTACATGGAGCTGACTTACGACCTTACGGATCTCAAAATCCGGCTCAAACATGCCGACACCCTTGAGAAGGTCAACAACCTCTTACAGCAGATCAACGAAAAATCTCAGATCCTGAAAAGGCTGGAAAGTTTGCAGGAAAGCAATCCAATGATGGGCCTGCGGGGCGTTCGACTGGGAATTCACATTCCGGAACTGACAACCATGCAGGTGCGGGCGATTTTCGAAGCCGCATGTCTGGTCGCCAAAGAGGGCGGCGACGTTCATCCTGAAATCATGATCCCTCTGACCAGCCATGTGAATGAGCTGAAGGCTCAGCGTGATATTCTTGAGGTCGAAGCAAAAAAAGTAATGTCTGAACAGGGCCAGCGCATCGACTACAAATTCGGAACCATGATCGAAATTCCGCGCGCCGCTCTGACCGCCGATCAGATGGCTGAATATGCCGATTTCTTTTCTTTCGGCACCAATGATTTGACCCAGACAACCTTCGGGATGTCGCGTGATGATGCGGAAATTGGCTTTTTAATCAGGTATATAAGCTCAGGTATTTTGCCGGAGAACCCGTTTGCCTCAATCGACCGGGAGGGCGTCGGACAACTCATGGCGATGGCCGTCAAAAAAGCCCGCGCCGTGAAGCCCGATCTGGAATGCGGCATCTGCGGCGAACACGGCGGAGACCCAGGATCAATTGCATTTTGCCACGAGATCGGCTTGACCTATGTTTCATGCTCAAAATTTCGGGTGCCGGTTGCACGGCTGGCTGCAGCGCATGCAGCCCTGCTCAATGGTAGTTTGGAGTCACCGGCCGGTGAAAAAGTGAAATAGGGTCCATCCACAGAGGACACAAAGATAAAAACTTTAAGACGCTGTATTTTTATTCCTCGTTTTGAGTGCCCCGAAGACAACGTTTTTTATCTCGGGATTTTTTTTGAAGTGGGGGGTATTTCGGGGCGGGGGACATCCTGTTATCAGAATGCCCCCTTATCGCCCCGTTCGATATAATTTTTTCAGGGTGCCAATCTCTTAAGAACCATAGTTTGTGGCTTGGGGCCTTCTCCCTGACCCTGGCTTGAACCGCCCGGCCCGCTTGGTGGCGAAAAACCTTCCGGGAGCTTCGTCTCTGCTGTCAAGCTGATTCCATCACCAGAGATTTTCCCGCTGTAGGTGGTCTTCATTTCCATCGGCCCCATTTTATTGACAGTCGTAAAGGAAATTTCATCGCCGGAAATCTTTCCATCTGATATTTCCGTTGGGCTGTCGGACTGGGTGGTGAGTTTGCCGACCATCTTGGGCATCCCTTCAACCACAAAGGTGGCATTGACAGTCCGTTGGGTTACGGTCGTGCCTGTCAGCTTGTTTCCGTCAACTTTGAATGTGAAAATTCTGTCTCCCATGGGGGATCCGGAGGGGCTGGTTGCTGGAGCGGTCCATTGGCCATTGATATCAGCCGCTGCGACAACCCCGGCATAAAGCGCAATCGTTATGACAGCCAAAAGTGCACTCATGAAAAATTTGCTCCTCATTTCTTGTCTCCTTTCTGAATGAATGATGGGGGTGTTACATTTCAAACCGTTTCGAGACATTGCCATTAACATATTAGATACTTACTTCGTTTAATGCTTTTGAATTCTCTTTTTGACGGGACCTGGGCATATTGCACTGCTGTCCAGGATTATTTCGGGAAACAGCATAATTTTTGTATAGATATTAAGTCGGAGGAAATGTAAGTTTGGTTACTAAAAAATTAACAAAATTTAAATTAAGTTAAATTGTGTAAATTTGCTGCCGCTTCTCCACTGATGATGGTAGCAAACCGAACAATCGTCTTGAACATACTCAGCCTGAAAAATAATATTGATTGTCATGGAATTCAAATTATTTCAGATGATTAAGATTTAATTATCTATATTTCTTGACTCCCCCATTTGGTTCATCTAACATAAAATAATAAAGTAATTTATACCGTTAATAGGCCCTTTATCGAGGCAATGACGATCATGACGTAGGATATAGTCAATATTTATCCCACCTGAAATTGGATAAAGCCTCATAGGGCGATACAACCAGTCTCGAGATCGAGCGTCAACCTCGCTCGCTACGGTTACAATTTGATTCATAGGCGCTCGAGGAGGGCCAAATGTCCTTCTGGTCGGAGCTGAAACAGCGTAACGTTATTGTGTCTACAGACAACGCCTTTGCGGATTTACGCAATTCCAGATCTGCATTTATTTCCGTGGCAGTTTTAACCCAAAACCCGTTAACACGCAAAACAATGCAGGGAGGGCCAAAACATGAAAACACTTTATTCGAAAATGGTTGACAGGTTTTTATCGCCGAAAATCGAGAAATTTTTTCATTTAGGCAGACGCTACGATGACGGAAGAAGATTTCAAAAGGAAGATCGAAGAAACAATGGCGAGGATGATTTCCGATACTACATAAGTGAACGAAGAAATTCAGAGAACACCCGAAGGAGGCAGGGAGTGGATGAAAGGCGTCGGAGATGGTTCAGGATAAACACATTTCAGAGCCGCCATTTTAGCTGGAACCCTGAGAGTGAAGAACAAAAAAATAATAAGGGCAGAAGCCAATAATTCAGCCTCTGCCCACTATGGCTTGATTGTATCAGAATCCCCAACAGATCCCGACCCAACCCGCCGTAAAATCTTTTGGCTCCCCGAAGATTGCCGTTGTTCCCAGGTGGGAAGATGCACGTACATTCCAGAGAAGCCTGATAAATATCACGTTCAGCAACTCGTCATTCAAAGGTAACCTCTGGAGGCTGACAGCCATCTCATGGTTTAGATTGTAGGTGTTGAAGCTGAGTGATATTTATTTGTTTCCTTACCTATAAAATAATACCACAATTTTTCGTTTAAAGGGGGCTTGGGATAATTTTTT
>JBECKW010000364.1:0-5124 GCA_040235505.1 Desulfobacterales bacterium | reverse complement strand
GGACCGCCTTGGAAAGACCCTCGTCCATGGTGAAGCGTTCCCGGTCCCAGTCGCAGGAGGCCCCCAGGCGTTTGAGCTGATTGATGATGGCGCTGCCGGATTCACTCCGCCATTGCCAGACTCTTTCGATGAATTTCTCGCGTCCGAGCCGGTGCCGGTCGATGCTTTCCTCGGCCAGCTTCCGCTCCACCACATTCTGGGTGGCGATGCCGGCGTGGTCGGTACCGGGCATCCAGAGGACATTGTCCCCGCAAAGCCGTCGATAGCGGCAGAGAATATCCTGGAGCGTTATATTGAGTGCATGCCCCATATGAAGTACCCCCGTGACGTTCGGCGGGGGAATGACGATGGCGTAATTTTTACTGTCACTCGTTTCACGGGCGGCAAAAAGGCCTTCCCGCTCCCAGACTGCATACCATTTTTTTTCAACATCTCCGGGGCTGTATCCCTTGTCCAACAGTGTATTCATCCTGCCTTACTCCTTAACTAATCTCAGTATCGTCCGGAGACCCTTACACCACCCATGTATAAAAGAAAAGGGGATTATGGTCTAATCCCCTGGACGCCTGTGGTTCGATGGGCCCTGTTGCTTTTTCCGGATTGACGCCTTTCGGTCCTCGATGTGCCGGGCGTCTATTCCTCTGACAGTGTGTCCGTCAGCAAACGTTTGAGCTTGCTGATTTCGGTGCTCACCGCTTTTTCGATGGAATGGTTCAGCAGGGCATCGATTTTTTCCGCCAGTTTGGATTCAATGACGCGCTCGATGGCCGACTCCAGCTGTTCTCGTGGAATGTCAAATAAAGGGACTTCTTTAGAAGCGCCCTTTGCCCCACCGGCCCGATCAACCTCGATATTTTCTTCCTCAGAGTCCATGGAAAGGTCCCGGGACGGATCGAGCCGTATACCCATGGCGTCCGCCAGTTCGGTATCCCTTTGGGACGGCTGCTCATCGGCAAATGCATCCTCGGTTTCCTGAAAATCGACTTCCCAGGATGATGGCGCTTTCGGGGATTCTTCCGTTTCAACGGCTTCTTCGGTCATTTCTTCCACCGGCTCGGGCTCATCGGCCAGAAGGTCTAGTAGTTCTTCTTCTTCTCCCGGGCCGGGTTCAGTTTCCATTTTATCCGAATCGATCATGTCTTCCATGTCGGCATCCGGTTCAATAGTTTCTTCAAGATCCTCTCCGGCCGCCGGCATGGCGAATTCGAGCGATTCGTCTTCGGCCGGCACATCGTTCGTCTCCTCGATTAATTCTGGAATGTCCACGTCTCCGCCGCTTGGCCCAAAATCAAACTCAAGGTCTCTGTCCTCCACCTCGCTGTCGGTTTCATCAAGCAGTTCCTCGTCGCCGAAATCCAGGTCCAAGTCGAGTTCCTCACCCTCGCCCTGGTCATCGGCGGTCTCTTCGGTGAGCTCGAGGGTGTCTTCCTCTTCGTCCATCGTATCGTCGGCTTCGTCGGTGAGCTCGAGGATGTCTTCCTCTTCGTCCATCGTATCGTCGTCCTCGTCGGTGAGCTCGAGAATGTCTTCCTCTTCATCCAGCGAATCAACGGCCTCATCAGTCAGTTCCAAGATTTCTTCTTCATCGTCAGCCGGCGCCAGATCGAGGACGGTTTCCTTGTTTTCGTCCGATGTCAAATCGAATTCCAGCTCCTCATCCTCATCCTGCAGATCGGTCGGCGAGGCGTCTGCCGCCACATTGTCTCCATCCGACCCCAGGTCAAATTCGAGCTCTTTCTCTTCCACTTGGGCGTTGGCCGTTTCAAGCAGTTCCTCATCGCCAAAATCCAGGTCCAGATCGAGTTCCTCCCCTTCATCCTGAGAATCGACGACCTCGTCGGTGAGTTCGAGGATTTCCTCCTCTTCATCCACGGTATCTACAGCTTCATCGGTGAGTTCAAGGATATCCTCTTCGTCGCCGTCCGGCTCCAGTTCGAATTCGAGTTCCTCGTCTTTCTCCTCCAGGCCTGCCGCCTCATTGTCTCCGTCCGGCCCCAGATCAAAATCGAGCTCTTTATCTTCCACCTGGGCACTGGCCGTTTCAAGCAGCTCCTCGTCGCCAAAATCCAGGTCCAGATCAAGGTCCGCACCTTCATCCGGTGTGTCCTTAATCTCATCGGTCAGTTCAATGATGTCTTCATCATCTACTTTTTTTTCATTTTCAGACATCGGATCAGAGCCGTTTTGATCGATCATTTGCTTCCTCCCTCTTCTCGAGAGTTCTGGTTAGCCCGGCATTCAGGGCATTTTTTCCGGTGCCGTTATGAACGAACACCGGAATAGCTGTTTTTTCACGATGGTGGATTCTTCGGTAGCAAGCCCTTATAATTAATTGAAATTCGTATCATATGGGTCGATGGGTGTCAAGCCGTTTGCCGCACTGGAAAAGATGATTTTAACAGGCTGAAATATCAGCAATTATAAATCCATACGTCAGAGACCGGAGGCACAAAGGCGAAAAGCGAAGGCACAAAGGCACAGAGGCATAGAGGCACAAAGTGAACGGCCTTCTATCATTGCAGCATTGGAGTACAGTTAGCCGTTGCTTTTTAGTATTCATACAGGTAGACAATTTCGTATGCGGCGGTTTTTTTCACATACTCCACCGGTGGTGGGTGAAGAAACGGTGATTGTCGGTCAGCAGGCCAGGCACATTGCCCGGGTGCTCCGTTTGAAAGCGGGGGAAGATGTGATGGTGCTTTCCGGTGACGGCAGGGAATATCTTGCAAGAATCCGGAAAGTGGATCCCGGTGAAGTAATTGTGGACATTCTGTCCCGGCATCTCTCCGGTGCTGACTCGCCTATTGAATTGACAGTTTCCCTCGGGTTTCTCAAAGAGAAAAAAATGGACGATCTGGTCCGGCAGTTAACCGAACTGGGTATGACCAGATTCCAGCCGGTTTTTGCCCGGCGCTCGGTCTCGAAACCCGATCCGAAGCGGATGACCTCCCGGGTGAAACGCTGGGAAACCATTGCACAGGAGTCGATCAAGCAATGCCGTCGGGGCCTGGTCCCGGACATTCGTCCGGCGGTAACGTTCGCTGACGCCCTCTCGCTGGCGGAGAGCGACGATTTGAAGATTCTTTTCTACGAAGATGAAATCCCGGGAACGCCGCTGCCGGAAAAGCCTGACAAAGGTGGTGACGGGATACTGAAAATCACGATTCTTCTGGGTCCCGAAGGCGGATTTGCCGAAGCGGAAGTTTCCGCCGCCCGCTCGGCCGGATTCAGCATCTGCTCTCTGGGCCCGAGAATTTTGAAGGCCGAAACCGCCGTCGTGGCGGCATGTACCCTGGTTCAGTATGCGTATGGGGATATGGGCGTTTCCAGAGGTCAGAAATCGGAGAGCAGAGGTCAGGAGTAAAGACCCAACGGGGAGGCCTTTGTTTTTTTCCGACCTCTGTTCTCTGGTCTCTGATCTCTGTCATTAATACGCCTTCAACTCCTCCTCGATTTCCGACAGGCGCTGCTTTAGCTCTGCATCTTTTTTCTCGAGAGCGATGATGTAGGGGCGGTGCTTGTACTTGTATCTGTTCCGCCTTGCCTGAAAACTCTTGTTGTTGTCGATGGCTTGCTTTTCCTTCAGCAGGGTGTTGTATTCCGCCTCGAGCGCCTGTTTTTTTTCAAGCCGCTCTTTTTCCTGCTTTTTCTTTGCTGCATCGGCCGCAGCCTTTTGAAGGATGGGATATGTCGGGCCGGTATATTCCGGGGCCGGAGGTGTCTTATCGTCTTTGGTTTCTGCGGTCGTGGTCAGGTCTTTCAGTTTGTCTTGGGGAACCGAGGATATATCATTGGTATAATGGACTTCGCCTTTATCATCCGTGTACTGATAGATGACGGCTTGCGAGGTTCCCAGGAAAATCCCCCAGAAAAGCACGGTAAGGACGATGATTGTTTTCATGCCAACTTCCCCTTCCTGATCGTTGAACGTGATTATTATTTTAGCACGTTATCCTAAAAATACAATAATCACTTCATGTTGTTTGGGAACCCGTTCCGGTTTGCCGATTTTTAAACTCTTTATCAAGAACATATCCCGCTAACCAGGGCATGTCGGTAGAAGGCCCCATCACCCATCGCCCATCACCTATATCCTCCGGCGCAGCCGGCACAGGAAAAACCTTCGGGAAAGTCCTTGACAGGCATTTTTAATGTGGTGTATATGCATCCCACTTTTGGTCGCGACAACGCCCTTTGTGGCAAATGATCCTCTTGTCGCAGCAAAAAGCCGAGGTAGCTCAGTCGGTAGAGCAGGGGACTGAAAATCCCCGTGTCGGCAGTTCGATTCTGTCCCTCGGCACCATGAAAAAATAAGGGAAGCAAGTCGTTAGGCTTGTTTCCCTTTTTTCGTTTTTAGGTCTGAAATACCCGTTTTAACTATGTTGGAAGAACGGGGAGTTCTTCTTTGATACTGTTTTTGTATTTACCAATTTTGTATTTACCAAAAACGATCCAATCCCTCGCTATGCAACGTGGGACATGGTTCTGCGTGGAGCCGGTGCGCCTCTTAAAAGACCTTCGGTGCTAAGGTCCTCATCGATATCCGGCCAATGGATGCCGAATCCACCCCCGCAAACCTGCCAGTTTTGACGCTGCTCTACGGTTGCATGAAGCAGTCTGGGGTACCAGGCAAGCGGTACGGTAATGGTGCGGCCGTCGACCAAATCAACGCTTAGACTGTCCTCGGTAAAATGTACATTTTTTACCTGTTCGCCGGGTTTAATCTCCGAAGTGCTCATCCCAAGCCTCCAAAAGATGTTGATGGTTCTCGATAATTATTTTTTCGATGTCACGCAGTTCCTTGGCGCTAAAGCCCAGATTGCGAGCAAGGCCAACGTTCTGAAGCCAGAATTTGCATGACTGATCGTCCCTGTCAATGTGTATATGGGGCGGTTCGTTCGGTTCGTGACTGTAGAAATATAGCCGATATGGCCCCACTCGTAAAACAACCGGCATCGCTCATCCGCTCCTTTGCACGTCAGCTTGCCTTACTTAAATTAGCTCTTTTATAACATATTTTTCGTCAGAGGCAAACTTTGGAACGGCCCCTGAGTAGTGCCACAGACGGGCAAAGCCCCTGTGCCAAAACTAAAGCAGATTGTGCCCAAATTGTGCCCGTCAAGG
>JBECKW010000339.1:0-12241 GCA_040235505.1 Desulfobacterales bacterium | reverse complement strand
GGGCTTTAATAATGGCCGGTTGTTCAAATCAAAAACAAGCTACCTCGCCTGTTGAAAAAGGAGTTTCCATCGAGTTAGACAACATCCGCAAGGAATCCATTTCCAAACCGGTTTACAAGTTGTTTTTTAAGATTCCGGCAGACAAAGAATCAGCCATCATGGGAAACCTCACTTTAAATTTCGATTTGGAAAAAGTGAATTCTACCGTAATCTTGGATTTCCAAAATCCGAAACAATTTGTCCACAAGGTGCTGGTAAACGGCAAAACCAGTTCTTACGGTTTTGAAAACGGACATTTGATTATCCCGCTCGATGATCTGAAAAAAGGCACAAATACACTTAATATTGAATTCACAGCTGGAAATCTTTCACTGAACAGGAACGAGGATTTCCTTTATACACTTTTTGTCCCTGCCCGGGCATCAACCGCATTTCCATGCTTTGATCAACCCGACTTAAAAGCTAATTTCGATTTGAGTCTGGAGATTCCAAAAGATTGGATAGCAGTTGCCAACGGAGCAAAAATCTCACAAAAAGATGATGACAACGATCAAGTCCTGACATTTGAACAAACCAAATCTTTACCTACTTATCTTTTTGCTTTTGTTGCCGGGAAATTCCAGGTGGCGACCCGTACCATCGATAACCGAGAACTGACCTTCTATTATCGTGAAACAGACGCGGAAAAAGTGAACAGAAATTTGGATGCAATTTTCCTTCTTGAAGCCCATGCCATTCAGTGGATGGAAAAATACACGGGCATCCCTTATCCTTTCCAGAAGTTCGCTTTCGTTGCTATTCCAGCATTCCAGTATGGCGGAATGGAACATCCGGGGACAATTTTTTACAGAGCTGACCGGATTTTTCTGGATGAAACGGCCACGCAAATCCAAAAACTGTACAGAGCTACACTAATTTCGCATGAAACAGCTCACATGTGGTTTGGCGATTTGGTAACCATGAAATGGTTCAACGACGTTTGGCTGAAAGAGGTTTTTGCCAATTTCTTTGCTGCAAAAATATCCAATCCGAACTTTCCAGAAATGAACCATCAACTGAGTTTTCTGATCGATCATTTTCCTCCGGCCTATTTAATTGAAAGGAGTGAAGGGACTAACCCCATCCAGCAACATCTGGAAAATCTTAAAATGGCGGGAACGCTTTATGGGAACATTATTTACGATAAAGCCCCCGTCATCATGAAAATGTTGGAAAATCTTGTCGGTGAACAAAAATTTCAGGAAGGGTTGAGAACTTATCTGAAGAAGTATTCCTATTCAAACGCCAGTTGGGATGACCTCATCGACATTCTCGACCAGGAAACTTCCCTCGACCTGGCGAACTGGAGCAAAATCTGGGTAAAAGAGCCCGGAATGCCTCATTATCAAACATCCATGGATGGAAACAAACTGATTATCCATCAGACAAATGCAAAGAAAACAGGTATGATTTGGCCGCAATATCTTCATGTCCTGAGTATCAATAACGGGAAGACAGAATATTCTGAAATATTTGCCGACAAAGCCACCGATACGCTGAATCCGGCAAAAAATTCTGAAACTCTTTTGTTGAATGGCGAAGGAAAAGCTTATGGATATTTCAAGCTGAATCAGGCACAAAAATCATTTTTGTTAAGCAGGGAGCTCTTCACACTTCCAGATTTGCAGCGGGCTGTGGCCTACATCAGTGTTTGGGAAAATATGCAGCAGCAAAACCTGAAGCCGGCTGAACTATGCAAAGCTTTTCATGTCTTCCTTCAAAATGAAAAGAACGAACTGGATGTGAACCTGTTACTGGGTTATTACCAAAAACTTTTCTGGAGATTTTCAACAGATCCGTCAAGACAGGCTTTGGAAAGCCAGTTTGAACCTTTGCTGTGGCAGAAAATGGAGCAGGCGCCGGATGCTTCTTTGAAATCTTCGTATTACAATGCCTGGCTTTCTACATCACTTAGTAACAGTGCCATTCATAAGATGGTTGAAATCTGGAACGGAAATCTGAAAATCGATGGGTTGCCGCTTTCAGAAAAAGATATGATCACGTTAAGTTATCAGCTTGCTGTGCGGAGGAACGGAAAGGTGGCCGAAGAAATTCCTGCGGACATTTTACAAGAGCAACTGGAAAGAGTAAAAGACCCCGACCGGAAAGCACAAATGACCTATACCCTTCCGGCCCTGAGCAGCGATAGTGCCGTCCGCGACCATTTCTTCCAAACCTTGAGCAATCATGAAAATCGTGAGCATCAGGCCTGGGTAAGCACAGCACTGGATTATCTGAACCATCCGTTAAGGGCCGAAAGTTCGGAAAAATATATTACGCCGGCGCTTGAATTGTTGCCTGAAATCCAGAGAACCGGCGATGTCTTTTTCCCGAAATCATGGCTCGATGCCAGCCTGTATGGTTACAACTCGGCAAGCGCTGCCAAACTGGTTCGGGATTATCTCGCTAAAAGCCAGGATTTAAATCCCAAACTGAGGCAAAAAGTCCTGCAATCCGCCGATCCGGTTTTCCGCGCAGCAGCGGTCGTTCGACAGGAACTTGCTTTTTAAACGTAGATTTAAAATGGGGAGACAGGATTTTTAAATTATTACTGATATATAACAGCCATGCTGGTTGGAAGAGAGCGGGAAAAATTCTGCCTGAAGTTGAGAAAAATTTCAGGGACCGTAATCTTGGGATAGACCTGATGCTTACTGATTACAGCCGGCAAGGGATCGAAATTCTCAGAAACATCGATTTATCGGCTTATGACGGTGTTATTTCATCCGGGGGGGATGGAACCTTGTTCGAAGTTGTTAATGGATATATGCAGAATAATGGGCAGAAGAAACCGCCGATCGGAATTATACCGATTGGTACCGGAAACGCATTTGCTAAAGAGCTAAATTTAAAATCCTTTGAGTGGGAAAAAGCAATCGATATAATTGCCGGAAAGAAGGTCCGTAAAATTGATGTCGCCCAATTTACCACAGAGGGGAAAAAATATTTTTATATTAATATGCTTGGTGCCGGCTGGTCTGCCGATGTCGCAAGGACTGTGGGTAAACTGAAAGCCTTTGGCGAATTATCTTATTTACTGGGAGTTTTATACCATATCCTGTTTTTAAAAAGCTTCAACGCGACAATTGAAATCGACGGGAAAAAAAATGAGCATGAGGCCATTTTTATCCAGGTCGGCAATACTGTATATACCGGATCGAACTTTGTAATGTCTCCCGATGCAGTTGCTGATGACGGATTTCTGGATATTATTGTAGTTAATAAGTTATCTCGTTTTCGGATACTGAAACTTCTTCCGACCATTTTCACGGGGAAACATGTTCTTGAAAAGGAGGTGGACGTATTTAAAGGAAAAAATATATATGTCCGGACAGATTCTCCAAAATCGATAGTTACCGAAGGAGAAGTTTTTGGGGGGACACCAATAGGGGTTGAATGTCTTCCACAGGCTATTCCCTTTTTCTGGATTTAAAATGGGGTCAACTCCGTTCTTGCCCTGTTTCATCGATTGGCTCATCGAAACGCGGACATGAACAAGCTAAGAGCGGACTTGACCTCATTTCCCATGCCCGCGCCTGACGAATCACGCCTCATAAGAAGCACGTTATCGCACCACCTTTAAATGGCTGGGTGTCGAGATGTTACGCTTTGTCTTGACAACCTGTTGTGATTTCGGCATATCGTTCGATAATAACAGGAAATCTATTACCTTTTTATCGTTCCGGTGCTTGTAAAATGAAATTCACATGGTGGCTGCTGCAGATTTTTTTGCTTTTGATCAGTATTTTTTTTACCCTTTTCGGGGTCGGTCTTCTGATCGGTGCTTATGAGTTGAATAATCCTTTCAGCTTTCTCATGATCTTTTTTGCAGCGAGCTTTATCATTCTTATAAACCTTACGTTTTCTGTCAGCTTTGTCATCAAAATGGTCCGCGCCTACCGACGCAGCAAAATCAACGGGCAGGAAGACTGATTCCGGTTAGCAGCGATTTTTAAATCTCGGAATACAGAGATGTCGTTGACTTTTCGGTATGATTCTTTCGACTCGGTGGGTGCGGTGACATATTGATATCGCCTGTACCTGATTATTCCATAATCGGACTACTGTGATGTTGTGTGCAATTGACTGCTTGGACCCACCAAAATATATCTCAACCATATGTAATTATTGCATATCGTGTATTTGGACAAGATATGCCAAGCTTTAACCCCCTCCCCAACTCGACAGATAGTCAACTCATAACTGTATAAGCCCCTATTATCAGGCGGAATCACAGATTCTGGTTAAGTAAAAATTGACTTATTCAAACGCTCTGTGAAAAAATCACATTATTGGTTCTATTTTTCAAGTCAAACCGCTATGGACAAAACTCCCTAAGGAACACACAAGGAGAACTCATCATGAGTATGAAAACAGACCGCCGCCAGCTGCTGAAGTTGTTTGCGGTCGCTCCAGCTGCAGGGCTTTCATTTGCACTGCCGGCTGCGGCCAAAGGTGCAGCCGCCAGTGTTGGACTGATTACCAGCAACGTCTGCAAGCTCACGCCGGAAGTGACCGAAGGCCCATATTATTTTGATCCTGGTCTGGTGCGCTCCGATATCCGCGAAGACAGACCTGGCATCCCGATGAAGCTGCGGCTTCAGGTCGTCACGGCAGATTGCCGGCCGGTTGAAAGCGCACGAGTCGATATCTGGCACTGCGACGCAAAAGGCAACTATTCAGGGTACAGTAGCCAGGGTTCAGACACCCGGCTCGACACCAGCGGTCAAAATTTCCTTCGCGGCACGCAAATGACCGACAGTTCCGGAATTGCCACGTTCCAGACCATCTATCCGGGCTGGTATGCTTCCCGCACCGTGCATATCCATTTTAAGGTGTTTCTCGGCAAGACACAGGTACTGACCGGGCAGATTTTCTTCCCAGACGCCCTGAGCCAGTATATTTTCGAGAACGCGCCTGTTTATGGTGGGCGCTCCGGAAAGCGCGACATGGTCAATATTAACGACGGCATCGCGCAGCAGGCGGGTGAAAGTTCTTATGCCGCAGTGCGTGAGCAGGCCGATGGATACGACGCTGCCCTCGTGGTCGGCATCGACCCCGGCGGGCGTTCCGCGCAGAGGGGGGGGTCTGGCAGTGGCAATCGTCCACCGTCGTTGTCCGGAAGCGATGACGGCATGCCGAACATTCGGCCCCGCCGGGGGGGGCCATTCAGATCCAGGGACTGGGCGCCGGTTGAAATCATTCCGACAGCCGGGTAAAAATAAATAAGGAAGATCGCCTCAGAGAGAGTTGAGCGGGTATCAATGAGGAAATTGATTTATTATTTGTAAGGAGGAAGCGATGAAAGTCCTTGTGACCTACTATTCAGAGACAGGAAACACTGAAAAATTGGCTCGGGCAATCTATGAAGGTATTGGAAAAGTTGAAAAACAGATACTCCCTATTAAAGAGGTGGAAGAAGAACCATTTGACCTTATCTTCTGTGGGTTTCCCGTCAAGGAAAGCAGTGTGCCCTCGCAAGTACAACGATTTCTAAAGGATCTCCCGGAGGGACAGAGACTGGCCCTTTTTGCGACCCACGGTTCTCTCCGAGGAGGGCAGCTAGCAGTCACAGCCTTTGAACACGCCACGATTCTGGCATCCAACGCAAAAGTCATAGGGAAGTTCGGATGCCGTGGAAAAGTCAAGTGGAGCCTCATTGAGGAACTCATGAAGCATCCCGCGCATAAGAGCTGGGCGGAACAGGCCCAGGGTGCGGTAAATAACCCCGACGAAGCAGATCTTGAGGATGCTCGGAATTTTGCTAATGAAATGATCTCAAAGAAAAGTACCTGATAGGTCTTTCCCATGGCTCAGGGCACTGGTAAAAATGCCTCGCCCTCTGATTTCTCGAGTCCCCCTCGAGTTATAGAGGCCTTTGAGGAATTTTTCAAAAGAACCGTAAAGGGTGGCTATCCTCTATTTTTTGCGAGTGTTATAGCATTAGTCTGGGCAAATTTATCTGCCACCTCATACCACAACTTTTGGCATAGTGAGCTGTCCATTTCCCTTGGGCATTTTCGGCTGACAAAGTCCCTTTTACACTGGACAGACGAAGCCCTCATGGCATTCTTTTTCTTTACGGTCGGGCTGGAGATAAAGAGGGAGCTTCTTGTGGGGGAGCTTGCCTCGTTCAAAAGGGCATCCCTTCCCCTCTTCGCAGCTTTGGGCGGCATGCTTTTTCCCGCTGCCATTTTTGCGGCCTTAAATTACGGAACACCAGCCGGACGCGGGTGGGGTATTCCCATGGCAACCGACATAGCCTTTTCATTGGGGGTGTTGGCCATCTTGAGGGACAAGGTTCCTTTGGGACTCAGGATTTTTCTCTCCGCCTTTGCCATTGCCGATGACCTCGGGGCTGTGCTCGTTATCGCCCTTTTTTACACTCAAACCATCTCTTGGCACTTTTTAATGATAGCCGGCCTGTTTTTAGTTGGACTGGCCATAGCCAACAGACTCTGGATAAAATGGACCCTGGTTTATGCAGTTCTGGGTATAGGTATGTGGTTCGCCATTCTAAACTCGGGCCTTCATGCCACTCTGGCCGGGGTGATCGTGGCCATGTTCATTCCTGCCAGGGCCAGGTATGACACGGATACATTTCTAGGCAAGATCAAAGCATATACAGAACAATTTGAATGTGAACCCGGAAGCTGCGGATATACCATCCTGTTAAACAAAAAGCACATGGACACCGTACTCGCGATTGAAAACGCTTGCCATGACGTGGAAACACCCCTGCAGAGACTCGAACATGGCCTTCAGGCATGGGTCACCATGCTCGTTTTGCCCCTATTCGCTTTGGCCAACGCCGGTCTTATCCTTAAGGGGCTCAATCTTTTTGATGTTATCTTTACCCGGATAACGCTCGGGGTGATCCTGGGCCTCGTAGTGGGCAAGCCTGTCGGAGTTCTGACATTTACGTATTTGGCATCAAAGATAATTAAGACGGCCCTTCCATCGGGAGTCAGGTGGTCACACATCGTCGGGGTAGGCATCCTCGGTGGCATCGGTTTCACCATGTCCCTTTTCATATCCGGACTTTCTTTTCCCACGGGGGAGCTGGCTGACCTGGCTAAACTAGGCATCATATTGGGATCTTTGTTCTCAGGGATTGTCGGTCTCCTTGTGCTCAGCTTTGCAAAAAGCGAGGACGAGGCTACATCTTGAACAGTGAATAAGGGAAGAAGTAATTCACAATTTTATTATAAAGTGTGAATCAATATGGCTGATCAGAAGCAAGTTGCTAATCACCTTGAATTTATTGA
Source organism: Desulfobacterales bacterium (assembly GCA_040235505.1). GTDB lineage: Bacteria > Desulfobacterota > Desulfobacteria > Desulfobacterales > JAFDDL01 > JBECKW01. Next base: position 4,934 of record JBECKW010000339.1, on the reverse strand, counting down.
ATTTGTAGTAAACCATGCAGATGAAGGTATCGCTGTTACTGACGAAAACGGGCGGTTTATTTATGTGAATGATGCACAGTGCAGAAATCTTGGCTATTCGCGTGAAAAATTGCTGTCTATGTCGGTTTCGGATGTCGATCCATCCGTCACACCCGAGAATTGGCCGTCCATCTGGGAAAAAATACGGGCGGCTGGCTTATCCAACTTTACCTTTGAAACGGAACATCGAACCAGAAACGGCGAATTTATTCCCATCGAATTATCTATTAAATACGGTGTGTTCAATGGGGAAGAGTGCTGTGTCGCCATCGTTCGGAATATCACAGCTCGAAAGCACGCAGAGGAGGAACTGCGGAAGAGTGAGGAACGGCTCCGGCTTATTTCGGAATCAAGTGCAGAGATTATGTACCAATTGGACTTGAGTGGTCACATTATTTATATCTCTCCGGCAGTGGAGAGGGTTTACGGTTATACACCAGATGAGATTTTGAATCTTGATCATACGCCTTTTTTTCCTGAATCCGAATATGAGCGTGTAGCAGAGGCAATCAATAAAACTTTAAAAGGTGAAAACTTTCAACTGTTGGAGTTTATAAGCAAGAAAAAAGACAATTCATTTTTTCCTGTTGAAGTCAGCTTCACACCCACTATAAAAGACGGTCATATTATCGGTATTCAGGGAGTTACAAGGGACATTACAGATCGAAAGCAGGCAGAGAAAGCCCTTCGTGACAGCGAGGCCCGATGGCAGTTTGCCCTTGAAGGAGCCGGTGACGGGATTTGGGATATGAATTTCGCCACCAAAAAGGTTTATTACTCTTCCCACTGGAAGAGCATGCTCGGATATAGCGACGAGGAAATCGATCATACGACGGACGTTTGGGAAGCGCTTCTTCACCCAGACGACAGAGAGGCCGCTCTTGCCAAGGTCGAAAGTTATATACATGGTGAGACGCCTATTTTTCAGAGCGAGCATCGTCTCAGGTGCAAAGACGGCTCCTATAAATGGATCCTTGCCCGTGGGAAGGTGGTCGAGTGGACCGAACATGGAAGGCCGTTGCGGGTGATCGGTACCCATACCGATATCTCTGAAACCAAACACCTGCAGAAAGAACATGAGCAACTGATTGCCGAACTGCGAGACGCATTGGACCAGGTAAAACAACTCAGCGGCATATTGCCCATCTGTTCATCATGTAAAAAAATCCGTGATGACAAGGGATACTGGCAACGATTGGAAGCCTATATATACGAGCACTCCGAGGCACAGTTCAGTCATGGTTTATGTCCTGACTGTTTGAAAAAATTGTACCCTGATTATACTGACGACGAAGATAACGAGTAGGTGAACCTCTGCATGATATCTGGACAAGCTCCAATAACAACACGACCTGTTTGACGTTTACCCGTTTTCCTATCAACCCTGGCGAAGAGCCGAAGAGCGGAGGAGCGGAAGGTAGGAAGAGCCGAAAAGCGGAAGAGACGAATAGCCGAAGCGCCGAAGAGCCGAGAGGGCGGATGGGTAAGGACTGGTTTTTACCCGGATCTTCCGCTCTTCCTACCGTCCGATTTTCGAGGGCCTCAGGTCGTCGCCTGCTTACAGCATTTTCGGTATGATTCTTTCGACTCGGTGGGTGGTGTAAGATGCTTCCTCGGGGTTTGGGACGGGGAAGGTGAGGCGGGAACCGGTTTTTGCAAGATCAATCTCCGGTCCAGGTACAGCATAGAACTCCACCGGTGAGACATCGATACGGGCCGCCGTCAGATTCCCTCCCCAACCGCAGCCGCTGTCGAGCGCAATGAAATTTTCGCCCCGGCACAGACCCAGTGTGGACCAATGGCCGAAGATGATGTTGGTATTGCGCGATCGCCGGCCCGGTACGTCGAACCATGGCAGGAGGTCAGGAGGCCTTGAAACGGGAGGTTCATTATGCCGGAGGGCCATATTCCCCGACACATCGCAATAGCGAAGGCGTGTCAGGGCATTGATGATGACGCGCCAGCGGTCCGGCGGGAGGAGCTTTTCATCCCAATGATCCGGAGTATCTCCGAAAATGTTCGAAAAAAATGTTTCGGGGTGATGGACGATGGCGTTTTCGGCTTCTTGGGCAAGACGCATCGCGTCGCTCAGATCCCACTGCGGAAGAAACCCGGCGTGCGCGAGGGTGAATCCGAGGCCTGCGTCATGGTGGAGCAGGGGGCGGGTGGAAAGCCATTGGGAAAGTTCCCGATGGTCCGGTGCCCTCAGGATCGATTGAAACGTGTTGTGCCGTCTGGTCCTTGCTGCTCCGTTCGATACGGTCAGAAGATGAAGATCGTGATTCCCCAGGACAACGATCGCCCGGTCCCCAAGATTCTTGACAAAGCGCAGGACATCGAGCGATTGCGGGCCCCGATCCACCAGATCACCGGTAAACCAGAGCATATCGTGTGAGGGATTGAAGTGAATCCGCTCAAGCAGTTTCTGTAGGGTTATGAGGCATCCCTGTATATCGCCGATTGCGTATACGGCCATGATGTCAGGATACCCGGGGGGAGGAAATAAAATGTGTAACCCGGTCGGGAGAGACCGGGGAGGATATCTGGATGATATATGACGCAATTAAACAGTCGGTCATGGCCCATTTCCTGATTTTCTGAATTTTTCAAAAAAAATCTCCGACGATTTTTTATTCGCGCATATACCACAGGCGGTTGGCGGATTCAACAGATGAACGTTCATCTGTTAATCCCGTGTGGCATTGACAAAGCTGGAGCGTCATTGAATAGTAGTAACGGAAAATCCCTTACGAGGAGGCAACGGTGGACGACGGGTTGATCGAAATAACGCCCCGGGCACGAAAATTGATGACGGAAACGTTCGAGGGGAAAGAGCGCAATCCCATTCGTCTGTTTGTAAAGCTCGGAGGATGCGGCATTCGATCCTTCGGGGTTGCCCTGGAAAAACCCACGAAGCATGACCGGGTGTTTGATATCGACGGCTTCCAATATGTCGTCAATCGAGCGCTGTTGGAAAAAGTCAAACCGATCAAGGTGGATTCGGACGGATACGGGTTCAGAATCAGCGGCAGCGGCGTTCCCCCCCACCACGGCTGTGGCAACTGCGGATTTATATGCGGTGACGGCAATCGCTGTTCGGGAGACTGCGCCACTTGCAGCCATGTGTGCGGACACGGCAGAAGGGTTTTAAAGCAGGCCGAATCCCAATCGGATGCGGCCGGCGGATGATCTCCTGCTCCTGAAAGGGCTTTAAAAAACCGTTTGCCAAAATAGAAATATTGTGGCAATGTTTGGTATGAGAAGCCAAATATAAAGTAACATCCGCGTGGCTGCGAAGATTGTTTGGCTAACCGGGAGCTATACGGAAAAAATAGAAAGTTTTGTTCGGTATTACTTAAAATATAAATGACATTATTTTATAAATGAATGACATTGCGCTTTGTATGCTGAAAAGACTCCAGTCGCTTGTGCTTCATAATTAGTTCCAGTTCCAATCGGTTGTGTTTGAAATAGCTCTTTTATAGTAATCAAGTCGCCTTACGATGCACTTGAGTCATGTGATTTTAGATCATGGTCGGGCCTTAAAGATTACACAGAAGCCGATCATTTGGTGAATTGATACCGGTTGTGAAGGGAATCCGGAGAAATCACCAATGATTTGAGCTGTTTTTTTGTTTTTCATTTTTTTTAGAAAATAATTCTGTCGGCAGAAATATGCTTGACGCTCCATGCAATTCCCTTCGCGATTTTGGGCTCCGGAGCGTTCAATAGTTTTTTTATAAACGTCAAGATGGTTTTTTTACAAAAAGGAGAAGACACAATGAGATGGGGAATGGTCATCGATCTTACAAAATGTTCCCGCTGTCATGGGTGTGTTGCCGCCTGCAGGGTGGAGCACTTCCTCCCATTGCGGGTCGCCTGGGTGAAGTTGATCGCCAGTGAGACCGAGGAGCACGGTGTGGTGGACGTGAGTACGTTTCCGGTGCGCTGCAACCAGTGCAAGGAGGCGCCTTGTGTGGATGTATGCCCCACCGAGGCCACGCAGCAGCGGGAAGACGGCATTGTATGGATTGATTCCAACAAGTGCATCGGTTGCCGTTACTGCGTCATCGCCTGCCCCTATCAGAACCGTACGTTTCTTTCCAAAGACAAGGATCCTGGATATTTTCCCGGTTATCCCAAAACAAAATTCGAGGAGATGGGGAAGAAGCTCTATCCCCATCAGGTCGGCACCACCCAGAAATGCAATTTCTGCATGGAACGCATCGACTACGGTCTTGCAAATGGTCTGATGCCGGGGGTTGACCGGGATGCCACCCCGGCCTGCGTAAACACCTGCCAGGCCAGGGCGCTCACCTTCGGCGATATCGACGATCCCAAGAGCAAAGTCTCCAAGCTTCTCCGGGAGCGGCGGCCCATACAACTTCAGGACGAGTACGGCACCGATCCGTCCGTTTATTATATTGACGGTTTTATCGGCGGCAAAGACAACAAGGCCCCCAAGGAGGCCATGACGGGAAGCCATATCACTCATCTGAGCAGTGTTGAAAAAAGAGCCCGCGAGATATTTTCGGGCTTAAAAAAAGAATAGCAGGAGGCCAATATGCGTAAAGCACCTCGACAAACGGCGCGTCAATGGATCGTGACACACGAGTGGATGGTCAATCCCATGCAGCAGACCGAGTGGATCGAAAAGCAGGGACTGCTGATCTGGCTTGCGGAAGTTTTTTCCAGCCTGGGTACCGGCCTCTACCTGGTGTCGATCTTTGCAAATAACTGGTGGGGCGCCCTGATTGGGTGGCTTGTCATCATGCTGCTCAAACTTCCCCTTCACCTGATTTACCTCGGAAAACCCACGCGCTTCTGGCGGGCCCTGCCGCCGTTTACCAAAGCCTGGCGAACTTCGTGGATTGCCCGTGGTTTCTTTTTTACGA
>JBECKW010000196.1:0-9124 GCA_040235505.1 Desulfobacterales bacterium | reverse complement strand
AAAAACTCTTTGTGGAAAATCGTAGACACCATAACTAGTTCAATATTTGAACAAAAGGATAATTATCATCACACCTCTGGGAATGCAGCTTTGGTCATATGCCCACATTCCCGAAGTCGATGTTGTTCATTTTCATGCTGTATCAGTCACTTTCATTTAACAGCGCGGAGTGCGACTTGGGGGGAGGCGCTTCTGCTCGCAACACAACTGCCGGGTACCACTTACCACGGCACATAACCGAAAAGGGGAAGAGAATGAAAAAAGTGTTTTGGTTAGCTTCACTAACGGCAGTCACATGCCTCGTTCTCGGGTCTGTCGTTTGGGCCCAGGAAAGCTCCACAAAAGATGAATTCACGCTCGAAGAAATCACGGTAACGGCGGAAAAACGTGCTGAGAACCTTCAGACGTTGCCGAGTTCGGTGGTGGCCCTGCCCGGTGATTCTCTCGCCACCCAGAGCAAGATCACAACCGCCCAGATCCTGGAAAGCATTCCCAACGTCAAATTCTTTGACGGCGGGACCGTCAACCCCGACGGCAACATTGCGATTCGCGGCATTCAGCGCACCCAGGCATCGTCAGGCGTTGATGACGTCCTTCCGTCCACGACGGCGGTTTACGTGGACGGCATTAATCAGGGGATCGGCGGCCATTACGACGTTAACCGGGTGGAGGTATTGCGCGGACCCCAGGGAACCCTGTACGGGCGCAGCGCCACCGGCGGCGTGGTGGCGTTCTACACCAATGATCCGAAACTGGATGAATTCAGTGGTAATGTCTCCGCCGAGTTCGGCAATTACTCTCTTACCAATATCGAGGGTGCCGTCAACGTACCGGTCGGCGACAAGGTCGCGCTTCGCGCGGCGGCCCACTACTATTCCCGGGACGGATATGTTGACAAGAACGGTACCGGGCGTACGCAAACCGAGGAAGGCAGGCTCAAGGCGCTTTTCCAGCCCTCCGACCCCCTCAAAATCGTGGTCAGCGCATCGGCACAGCAAACAATAAACTGGAGCGGCGGCTATACTGCCGCATTGACCGCGCCGGATACGATCGATTATAAAGCCGGACATTCCGACATTTTCAAGGACGATCCGCAAGATTCCAAACAATTTGGCATCAACGCCGATTACGATCTGGGCAACAGCACCCTGACCTATATCGGGGGCTACCACGACTATAAATATACCGGCGCCGGGTCGGTGGGGACTCTCGGTCCTCCTAATCAGGCAGTTTACGTTCATTTTCAGAACAAGTATCCCACCGACTGGACGCATACCGAGGAACTCCGCTGGGCCAGCAACAAGGACGGAGCGCTTAAATGGCTCGTGGGCGCCAACTACTTCAAGCAAAAGTTCGACAACCGAGCCGGTCTGATCCAGGTCTCCGCTCCCTATGTCCCGGACGCCTACGAACCGCTTACCATCAATACCCGCAACACGAGCGGTACAGTTGACAACTACGGGCTTTTCACGGAAGAGACCTATAAGTTTACGGACGATTTGCGCGTCACGGCGGGCCTGCGGTATGACAAGACCAAGCTCGTCAACAGCATGCTGTTCAGGGAGAACCTGAATTTCCCGAATCCGGGTACCGCTGCCAATAATTACCAGGACGGTGATCAGAGCCGTACGTTACCTCCATATCCGGCTCCCGATGGAACCGTTGGAACGCTGAACAACGACAAAAAAGATTTTGACAATATCACCTACAAGCTGCGCTTGGAGTACAACGTAACGCCGGATAGCATGGTCTATGCCATGACAGCCACGGGCTTTTTGCCGGGGTTTGTGGCCGTTGGCCCCACGGTCAGCAGTATCACCAAACAATTCGAAAGTTTTGATGTTCGGGTGCTGGATGAGCAGAAGTTGACCTCCTATGAGATCGGCACCAAAAATCAAATGCTGGGCGACACCCTTCGGCTGAATGGTTCGGCATTCTATTACGATCTGTCGGGGTATCCTCAAGCATTCAACCTTAGTACGACCCCAGGCCCCCCCTTCTGGACGATGATCTCGGTATCCGCCAAGATGTGGGGTGTTGAGGCGGAGGCCGAGTACCTGTTTACGATGAATGACAAACTCACCCTCAATGCCGGTTATCTGCATACCGAGATCACCGACATCAATCCGTCAATGGTCACATGGTCGGATCATACCACCAGCCCCGCCGCTGATGCCCTGGTGATAGATCACTTTACGGGATATCCCGACCTGCAGGCCACCCTGGATTATGACCATACCTTTAACCTGACCGATGGGTCTACCCTGGTGCCCCACCTGGAACTGATTTATCAGGGGAGTCATTATCTGTCCCAGGTGACCCAATCCCAGGCCCAAGCCGGTGCACTGGATTACGTCAACCAGGATGCAATCGCAATCTGCAACGCAGGCCTCACCTGGACGTCGGCCAGCCAGAAGTATTCGGCGACTGCCTGGGTGCGAAATGCCTTTGACAAGGAGTACAAGAACACCGTCGACCCCAATGGCTACTCGGTGACTCCCGGCGATCCCAGAACCTTTGGCTTGATGCTGAACGCCAAGTTCTGATTGCCGCCAAGTTCTTGAACAGCGGTTAAACAAATATCAACCCCTCCCGGTGTATGCATCCGGGAGGGGTTGTTTTTTGGGGCTCATCCGGCTAAAGCGTATTTTCGATTTTTAACGATTATCCGAATAAGCTTTACCGTGATGAACCCTTTTTTATAAAACTGGAGATTCTATATGAAGGTCCCGGGAGGAAGAAGTCTCGGGTCTTTTCTCACCGACGAAGAGAAGGCCAACAAACCCCCAATAACACGAGCTTTATTGAGGCGTATCGGCTCTTACCTGATGCCGTACTGGAAGCAGGTCGTTATTATGATGTTTGCACTGCTTCTCGAGGCGGCTCTCAGTCTGCTGCCCTCGATTCTAACCGGTCGAATCGTGGATGAAGGGCTCATCGGAAAAAATCTGAGAGTATTGACAATCCTGATCCTGCTTTCTGTCGGTGTTATTCTGATGGCCAATTTAATCAGCCTGATTGAAAATTATATAAATACCTGGATATCCCAGCACATCGCACGTGATATGAGAAACCAGATGTATCGCCATATGCAGGCGATGTCCCACCGTTTTTTTGCCACCAAAAGGCACGGGGATTTAATCACCCGAATGACAAGTGACATCAACGGGGTGCAGGCAGTAATGACAAATACGTTTGTCAACGTGCTCAGCAATACCATCATCCTTATGATCGCGATGGTCGTGATGTACAGAATGAACTGGATTCTGGCGACGGTTGCAATTCTCATCGTGCCTCTGTTCAGCATTCCCACAAAAAGGGTTGGAAAGTCCCGGTGGCGTCTAACCAGGGAGTCTCAGCTTTGTAATGATGAAACGAATGAAATACTTAACGAAACTCTAAGTGTCAGCGGGCAGCTGCTGGTGAAACTTTTTACCAATGAAGGGAAAGAGTTTCAAAAATACAAGCAAGCCAATGAGCGTATCGTAAAGCTTAATATTCGGGAAGGCCTTACAGGAAAATGGTTCCGGGTGGCCATGAACAGCTTCGCCAGTATTGGCCCCATGCTTATTTACATGATCGGTGGATTGCTGATGATGAAGTATAATCAAAAGCTGACTGTGGGGGATGTTACGGTCATGGTGGCGTTGCTGGGCAAAATGTATCAACCGCTCAATGTGCTAATGAATCTTCAGGTTGACCTCATCAGAACGATGGCACTGTTTACGCGGATTTTCGAGTATCTGGATCTGCCGATCGAAGTTCGGAACAGTCCGAATGCGGTCGTCCCGACGTCAATTTCGGGAACTCTGATCTTTGAAAATGTCTTCTTTCACTATACAAAAGATAGAACCGTATTGAAAAATATAAATTTCGATCTCAAATCCGGCCGGTCGATCGCAGTTGTGGGACCTTCCGGTGCCGGGAAAAGTTCCCTCATTCAACTGATCCCCAGGCTGTATGATGTCGTTTCAGGACGCATCCTTCTCGATGGTGTGGACCTGCGGCAGATAGATTTGTCCTTTCTCAGAAAAAATATCGGAATGGTTACCCAGGATACCTATTTGTTCAATGGGACAATCCGTGAGAATCTTCTTTACGCCAATGACAGCGCCTCGGAATCGGAGATCATGGACGCCTGCCGGAAAGCGAATCTGCATGATTTTATTTTATCACTTCCGGATGCGTACAATACACAGGTCGGCAACAGAGGAATCAAGCTCTCAGGGGGAGAAAAGCAGCGTCTTTCCATTGCAAGGGTCATACTGAAAGACCCGCCGATCCTGATTTTCGACGAGGCCACTTCATCATTGGATTCCATCTCGGAAAATTTAATTCAGTGTGCCATGGAGCCATTGATGCATAGAAGGACGAGTATCGTTATTGCGCATCGTCTATCAACTATCATGGCGGCGGATGAGATTCTGGCAATAGATAACGGGTCAATAGTGGAAAGAGGGGCACATGATGAACTTGTCAGGCATGATGGGATATACAAAAAGTTGTATAAAACCCAGTTCCGTCCCCCCTTTAAAGGAACATAAAGAAGAATCCCCATTGTCGATAATCAAAAGTTGACCTGCCCCACAAAGCCGCCTTTGAAGATCCCACATCCTTCGATATCACAATTTGATTCATCATCATAAGATGAGGGCCGCGACGAAAGGATTCGATTGCCGGGAGGTGAGGATGGGAAGCGGACCCCGCCGGGAGCTTATTTTTTTCTATGAATTTTTTCCCTTGACAGGCTTCTATCGGCGGTATAATTAAATTATTTAATTAAACAAAATTTTAGGTATAGGCAATTTTTTAACGTTTCGTTTGGCGTTATCTGATTGAGAGTAATGGGTATCTCGCCCCACGTGGCATCGGTTTGCCGCTCTCAAAGAAAAGATTAAATATATAGTTGCCTGTCTTTGGTAAAAAACCTTTATGGAAAATCGTAAATATTATAAATTGTTCAATATTTTAACAACACGATAATATATATTCATACCGGCCTTTGATGAATTGGGTATTCCGTCGGCAAGAAATTTGCCGAGTTTTTTATGCATAATTTTTCCATAAATATTTAAGATTATGCAGATATTGAATAGAAGAAGACCTTTCCGAACTTTGAATTGGCTCAAGCGGCCATGATGAGCAGCAAGCCATACCGTTAAAAATTAGTACTGATCCTAATTTCTAACGATCTGGATTTTATAATATTTATACTATCTTGGTGTTGGACGCCTGGGAATGCAGCTTTGGTCATATGCCCACATTCCCAATGTCGAAGTTGTTCATTTTCATGCTGTATCAGTCACTTTCATTTAACAGAGCGGAGTGCGACTTGGGGGGAGGAGCTTCTGCTCGCAACACAACTGCCGGGTGCCACTTACCACGGCACATAATCGGAAAGGGAGAAGAGAATGAAAAAAGTATTTTGGTTAGCTTCACTAATGGCAGTCACCTGCTTTATTTTCGGGCCGATCGCCATGGCACAGAACGACACCTCGAAGGACACCACGGACACATTCACTCTCGAGGAGATCACGGTGACGGCGGAAAAGCGCGCTGTAAACGTTCAATCGATAGCCGCCTCGGTCCAGGTTGTTTCCGGCAGTGACCTGACCAATCAGGGCAAGTTCACAACTGCTCAAATGCTCGAAAGCGTGCCGAACGTCAAGTTTTCCGCTGCGTTGAAAAGCACAGATGATCCCAACTCCAACATTATAATCCGTGGTGTTCAAAAGACTCAGGAAGCCGGCGGCGGCGCTCCTGTTCCGTCTTCAACAGCTACCTACGTCGACGGTGTTTATGGTGGGATAGGCGGTGATTTCGATGTAAACCGCATAGAAGTGTTGCGCGGACCCCAGGGAACCCTATACGGCCGCAGCGCCGCGGGTGGTGTCGTCGCATTCCATACCAATGATCCGAAGCTGAATGAGTTCGGCGGAGAAGTCTTGGCCGACTATGGGACGGGAAATCGTATCGACACGCAGGCTGCTTTAAACGTGCCGGCAGGCGACACGTTGGCCCTGCGTGCTGCGGTCCATTATTTTCATCAGAAGGATGGATACTGGGATGGGCCGGAACTTGAAACCAAGGCGGCCAGAATCAAGGCGCTTTATCAGCCGAACGAGAAATTTACCGCTCTTTTAAGCCTGACAGCCGAACGAGCTGAAAACTATGGCGGCGGATGGTCATGGGAACTTGCAGCCCCGAATAAGATCGTACACGATAGCTATCTCGAGCCGAGTAAGGCCGCCCCTACAGACTATAGACAGGGCTCCCTTGAACTCAATTATCACCTTGGCGGCAGCACGCTTACCTATATCGCTGCTTTGCATACCTTGGACAATCGCGGTCCGGGTGTACCAACTGTCAAAGGTGGCGATACAAAGGCAAATGTGATAAGCGGCGATCCGAGCAAAACCCTGACCCATGAATTTCGCTGGGCGTCCGATAAGGGGGGCCCACTCTCGTGGTTGATAGGCGCCAGCTATTACAAGTACACATACAATATAAATAATGCCCAGACTCAGATAAATATGTCTGGTTCCCCCGATCCGAACGTTAATGGGGCGCCGATGTTTGTCGAGAAATATAAGGGGTCCGTCACCGAGTATGGGATCTTTACCGAGGAAACTTATGAATTGCGGGATGATATGCGTATTACCGCAGGCCTGCGGTATGACAAGAACACGGTGGACGGTTTCTCGGCTTTCGACTTTAATGCAAACCTGCTTTCATGGAGGGGAGCTTCCTTAAACCCGCCTATTTGGCTGAAATCGCCCTACGACGAGAATAAACCGACGTTTAACAATCTTACCTACAAACTCCGTTTTGAGTATGATCTGACTCCGGAAAACATGCTCTATGCAACGACGGCGACCGGCTATATTCCGGGCATGTCTCAGATTTCTCCCCAACCTGTTTTCGCGTTCGGGCCCGGCGGTGGCCCTCCCTCCTTCACAGGACAGGTGAATTTTATTACGCTGCCATTCTCTCAGGAAAAATTAACGTCATACGAGGTGGGCAGCAAGAATCGGTTCCTAGACAATAAACTGCAGATCAATGGCGATATATTCTATTTGAATTACGAAGGATATCAGGAAGCGGTCAACCTTACACCGGACCAGCCGCCACCTCCCGAATACATAGTGCTGCCAGTTCCGGTCAAGATGGTGGGTCTTGAAATGGATATGGTATGGCTGATCAGCCAGCGTGACAAGCTGACATTCTCAGGTGGCTGGTTGGATGCCGAGATTACTGATTATCCGGATATTCCCGGTGCCGGACTGAATACCAGGGATTTAATGTACCTGAAACGTGTTCCCGGCATTCCCGAGGTGACAGCCACTCTTGCTTACGACCATACTTTTCTACTCGGCAACGGCTCGAGCCTGGTGCCCAGGGTAGAAGCGCGTTATTCCTCTGGCTATTATGTCGAGCAGAGGACTCTTACAGAAGTGGAATACGGATTGCTGCCCTATGATCACCAGGACAGCACGGTTATTATCAATATGGGGGCTACTTGGTCCTCACCCCAAGAAAAATATTCAATAACCGCCTATGTGCGAAATGCGACCGATGAGGACATCAAGACCAAACTCGATATCCCGGATGTTATTTCTGATCCACCTCCTGTGCAACTTGGAGAACCACGTACATACGGTGTAATGGTCGGCGTAAAATTCTGATCGACCGTTAAACAAACATCAACCCCTCCCGGCGTATGCATCCGGGAGGGGTTGTTTTTTTCTGAATTTTTTTCTTGACAAGGTTCCATGCCTGTTATAATTAAGCAATCGAACTAAATAATAGTTTAGAAATGAGCAATTTTTAATATACTCGGCGCTGTCTTGCTGAGGGCCGTTGGTATTTCGCCCCGCGTGGCACCGGTTCGCCACTCTGAAAAACAAGATTAAATATAGATGTGTGTCTTTGGCAAAAAAGCCTTTGTGGAGAATCGTAGATACCATAACTGGTTTAATATTTGAACAAAAAGATGATATTTCTTCACACCTGCCTTTGATGAATTGGGTATCCCTTCGGCAAGGAATTTGCCGAGTTTTTATGCATAATTTTTCCATAAGTATGGAAGGTTATGCAGATATTGAATAGAAGAAGACCTTTCCGAACTTTGAATTGGCTCAACCGGGCATGATGAGCAGCAAGCCATATCGTTAAAAATTGGTGCGGGTTCTAATTTCTAACGATCTGGATTTTTATAGTATTTATACTATCTGGTTGTTGGGCGCTTGGGAATACGTTTTGGTCCTATGCGCGTATTCCCAAAGTCGATGTTGTTCGTTTCATGCTGTATCAGTCATTCTATTTGATAGAGCGGGGTGCGATTTGATACGAGGCGCTTCTGCTCGCAACACAGCTGCCGGGTACCACTTACCACGGCACATAACCGGAAAGGGGAAGAGAATGAAAAAAGTATTTTGGTTAGCTTCACTAATGGCGGTCTTCTGTCTCATTTTGGGGCCGATTGCCATGGCACAGGAGGACACCAAGAGCACCGCGGACACATTCACCCTTGAAGAGATCACGGTGACGGCGGAAAAACGCGCCGTGAACCTTCAACAACAGCCGAGCTCGGTGGTTGCAGTTCAAGCGAAGGATCTGGTCGACCAGGGCATGATCTCAACCCAGGAGATTCTCGACAACATTCCCAACGTTACGTTCCTGAATGGTTCGGGTAACACCAATGGCAACATTGCGATCCGCGGGATTCAGCGCATGCAGGCGCCCGCCGGGGGCCCCGGCCTGGAAGCCGTCCTTCCCTCCACTACCGCGGTCTATGTGGACGGCATTTATCAGGGGATCGGCAGTGAATACGACCTGGAACGTGTGGAGGTGTTGCGAGGGCCCCAGGGCACCCTGTACGGGCGCAGCGCCACCGGCGGCGTGGTTTCCTTCTTCACCAAGGATCCCAAGCTGGCAACCTACGAAGGCAATTTTTCCACCGAGGTCGGATCGAACGCTCTTGTCAATACGACCGGCGTTCTCAACGTGCCGATCGGCGAAAAGGTAGCGCTCCGCGCGGCGGCCCGTTACTATACACGTGACAGTTTTTTTGCCGAAGGCGATGCTACGGGGAGCCAGAAAATAAAGGAAGCCAGGCTCAAGG
>JBECKW010000073.1:0-3348 GCA_040235505.1 Desulfobacterales bacterium | reverse complement strand
AGGTCAGTTCGGGGAACACGGGAGGGGGCTTTGATCGAAGCCCCCTCCTTTATCAAGTAGAGAATCGGAAAGAAATTGATCAGGTGGTTGTGCTGTCGGCGATTCCGGGGCCGTTTCCCGTGCAGTCTTCAGGGCCATCGCCCCCATTGCCGGTCCCATCCCCGGGTCCATAGTGGTTGCCGTTCTCTGTGTTGCCGCCAAGTCCGGAACCGGTGCCGTCTCCGACGCCGTTGCCCGTACCATCTTTCGGGCCGATGCCGTCATTGCCGGTCCCATCCCCGGGTCCATAGTGGTTACCGCTCTCTGCGTTGCCGCCAAGTCCGGAGTTGCCGGCGCCGCCAACACTGCCGTAACCAGAGCCGTCTTTCGGGCCGACCCCGTCATTGCCGGTCCCGTCTCCGGGTCCGTAGGTTCCACCGCTTCTGCTGGTCCCGTAACCGGGGCCGAAGCCGCTGGACTGCCCGCCCATTCGGTTGGCTGTTCGTGCCGAACCCAGTCCGGCACCGCTTCGGGCACCGCTGCTGCCGCCGCCACGAGCCAGAAGCATCGGGACGGAGCTGCCGGCTCCGGTTAAAAAAGTGTTGGAAGAATCGAGGGGGCCGGCTGAGTGATTTCCTGCCATTGCGGGAACGGCCAGAAGTGAAAGCGCCGAAACCGTAACGATCGCCATGATGATGTTTTTGGGTGATTTCATTGGGTGTCTCCTTTGTTCTGTCCTGAATCGTTTGTCGCCTTGCTCGAGCGTTTTGAACTTCAGAATAGCAGGAGTCATGCCAGAATTTTTAACTGGGTTAATATCCAATAGCTACGGGTAGTTGGATGCTTTCTGGATTTGTGACCGGGGGCAGAAGTTTCGACAATCAGCGAAAGGTTCGACAAGATTGTCGGACCATGCCAGGAAAAAAAGGGGGGGATTGATCCACCTTTTATGTATCAATTTTTTTCTTCGTGATCTTCATGGTGAATTAAAAATGATTTTTAAAAAGTACGCTTAAACCGGAAGAACCGCTATTTTATGGTGAGACTATTTTATTGACAAGTCAAAAGCGGCACAGTATCCTATTTGGCAGAATGACGTTCTAAAAAAAACGTTTTCAAGCTCCTTTCGGGAAAGTCCAGGGCTATCCGAATTTCCGGTATGTTACCGGAGGGGCCCATTATATTGGGGAAGGTATCGCAATGAGGAAGAGTATTGTTTATCGGTTCGTTGTTATCACCTTAACATTGGCGGCGACTGTTGCATCGACCGCAACTGCCGAAACAAATCCGATAAAGCTCAAAGCGATTACTTTTGTACAGCAGAATATCGCGGGTGGGGTTTGGGGGTGTGAATTTTTCAATAGAGTAAACAGGGAATCAAATGGACGAATACAAATTGATTACCTGGGCGGGCCTGAGGTCATTGCTCAGCCGGACCAGTACAAAGCAGCGATGGATGGTGTTGTCGACCTGTGTGTTACCCCCATGACATGGTATTCCCAAGAGATGCCTGAAGCTTTGGTGGCCGGAGCATCCGAGAAGTCTCCTTCGGAGGAAAGAAAACCGGGGGGCCTGTACGATTTATTTGTGGCTGCGCATAAACGAGTGAACCTTTTTTACCTTGGCAGGGTAAATGGAAACGTTATCAGTCATATTGGTCTTAACGTAAAGATCCAAAGACCGAAAGATTTAAAGGGACTGAAAATAAGAACGTCCACTGCCTATAATCCCTTTTTTAAAGCAATGGGGATCGCCGGCGTCAATACGAAACCAACAGAAATATATACCAGCATGGAAAGAGGTGTTGTTGAAGGTTATGTAATAGATTGGGAATCGGTAGCGTCCTATAAACTTAATGAGGTCACCAAATATTGGCTTGACATTCCGTTATATCCTGCAGGCACGCAAGTATTAATCATGAACCTCGAAAAATGGAACAGCCTGCCAAAAGATTTGCAGCGGTTGATGATAAATATAATGGCAGAAGAAATAGAACCGGAAATGTTAAAAGCATTTACGAAGGGGTATGCGGATGCAATAACCTTATGCAAAAATTCCGGGATGACTCCGCTCAAGTTTACGAAGGAAGATGATGAGCGTTTCCTGTATTTGGCCAAAGAAAGCAAATGGAAAGACATTCAGCGGGTGCTTCCACCTGAAACATACAAGCTTTTCAAAGCAGCGGCCACCCGGTAATATGAAACAAGCCGTGAACTATCGGGGTAAATTATTAAACGGCATGTCATACGGATATAAATAAAGGGGGGGAGGATTGAAGCTCAAAATTTCTCAAAGAATCAATATTTACTACGATTATCTACTGAGAATACTCTTTTATATCGCCTGTCTTTTAATTGGTTTTATACTGTGTTCAGTCGTACTCGATGCATTGTTGAGGTATTTTTTCCGCTTACCGCAAATCTGGGTGGTGGAGCTAAGCGAATATTCATTGTACTACATCTGCTTCTTAGGTACGCCATGGCTGTTAAGACAAGGCGGCCATACCAATATCGATATCCTCGCCAACAGGTTCAGTCATCGGGTTCAAAACAGATTAAATGCAGGAATGTCATTCCTCGGGGCCATGTTGTGTATCGTCATATCCTGGCAGACGGCAAAAATTGCATTCAAGTACTTCCTGAACGGTTATACCACTGTTACCCCTTTGGAATTCCCCCTGGGGCCGCTGTTTGCCGCCATTCCGTTAAGCATGCTGCTGTGTTCCATTGAATTTATATTATTGGCAAGAGGATACGCATTGGCAAACTCCAAACCAGTTGAAAAAAGATCACTCATACTTGAGTGACACGTTTGTTTTAATGCTTTATAATTTCTGGAGGTTATAATGGTCGACTGGTTGCTGCCATTATCCGTGTTAATGGGTGGCCTGATTTTTTTAATGTTAACAGGGTTTCCTGTCGCCTTCTGTTTTTTAACCATCGTTACCGTTGGAACGTATTTGCTCTGGGGCGGAGACCAGGGCATGGATATTTTTACCAGAAGCCTGTTCGGTTCGATTTCTTCTTTTACGTTGATGCCATTGCCGATGTTTATTTTAATGGGCGAAGTAATGTTCCGATCGAACATAGCGCAAGATATGATGGATGCACTCGATAAATGGATGGGCCGTCTGCCCGGAAGATTAGGACTCGTGTCCGTTGCAGGCGGAACCATTTTTTCCACTCTAAGCGGTTCAAGCATGTCGAGTGTGGCCATGTTAGGATCATCTTTAGTCGAGGAAATGGAAAGGCGTGGATATAAAAAGCCCATGAGCTTAGGTCCTATTTTAGGCAGCGGTGGGTTGGCGATGATGATACCCCCAAGCGGTCTTGCGGTGCTGCTTGGCGCAATGGCTGGAATTTCCATCGG
>JBECKW010000123.1:0-9392 GCA_040235505.1 Desulfobacterales bacterium | reverse complement strand
ATTTCCCCGTATGCCCAAACCCCCCACCGCTTCGCTCCGTTTCCGTCAGCTTTTCCACCACCGACACCCGCACCTGGTAGGACCGGGCGATGATCATCTGGGCGATCCGGTCCCCCCGTTCGATGGTAAACGGCACTTTGCCGTGGTTGATCATGGCGATCTTGACCTCCCCCCGGTAATCCGAATCGATGGTTCCCGGCGAGTTGATCAGACCGATGCCGTGTTTGACGGCGAGCCCGCTCCGGGGCCGTATCTGGGCCTCGAATCCCGGCGGGATCGCCATGGCGAATCCCGTGGGAATCAATGAGATCTCCCCGGGCTCAAGGACCGTCGGGGCATCCACCGCCGCATGGATATCCATGCCGGAAGCATCCGGCGTCATATACCGCGGCAGGGGCACATCCTGATCAACATCGGGCCGAAGCCGTAAAAATTCAAGGGTGGGTTGCTCGGTCATTAAAATCTTTTCCTATTCTAACAGCGAGTTCATAGAGTGCCTTGAGTGCGCTTGAGTGCCTGGAGTTAATGTATTCTACCTTTTTATAGAAAGGCGGAGTGAAACGAATCCTCAACTCAAGGCACTCTACAAACTCAAGCGCACTCCAGGCACTTTCTTCTCTCTACAACTCAAACGCCCCCTCAACCCCATCCCCCTCCTCCACCGGCCCCAGCACCGCCAATGCCGCCGGTGCCGGTTGAAAAATCTCTTCGGCCAGTTCCCGGATTTCCCCGGGGGTGACCCGGTCTATCTCGTCCATGATTTCCGAAAGCGGCACAAATCGCCCCAGGCACAGTTCGTTCTGGGCCAGCCGGGCCATCTGATTGTCGACACTCTCGGATGCCAGTAAAAGATTTCCCTTGGCGTATTCCTTGGCGTCCTGAACGACCTCCTCATCCACCGGCATTTCGCGGAAGCGGCGCATCTCCTTTACGATGAGTTCGATGGTCTCACGGCTCCGTCCGGGATCCACGGCGGCGTAGGCGCCGAACATGCCGGTGTCGGCGTGTGATGAGATAAAAGAGTATACGGAATAGGCAAGCCCCCGGCGCTCACGGATTTCCTGGAACAGGCAGGAACTCATATTGCCGCCGAGAAGCGTGTTCAGAAGGTTGAGCCCGTAACGGTGGGGGTCGGACAGGGGAAGCCCCCTGACGCCGATGGTGATGTGGGCCTGTTCGATGTCCCGGGTGCACACCAGCGTTTCTCGGGTGCCGAAAACGGCCTTTCTCTCCGGCAGGGCATGGCTCCGTGCAATGGACCCGAAGGCGGGCGCCACCAGATCCACGAACCGGTCATGGGTCACGTTTCCCGCAGCGCTGATGACAATTCGATCGGGCTGGTTGAATTTCTGGAAGAATGATTTGATGGCGGGAACGTCGAACCGGAGGAGATTCTCACGGGTTCCCAGCACCGATTGGCCGAGGGGCTGGTCGCCCCAAAAGGCACGGCCCAGGAGGACATGAATATAATCATCCGGATTGTCCTCCACCATTCCGATCTCCTGCAGAATGACGGGACGCTCTTTTTCGTATTCATCCGGCTGAAAGCTTGAATTCAGGAAGATATCGCTCAGGATATCCACCATGGTGGTGAGGTGGGTGTCCATCACCCGGGCATGGCAACAGGTGTTTTCCATGGAGGTAAATGCGTTGCTTTGCCCGCCGATGGCATCGAAGGCCTTGGCGATCTGAAACGCCGTCCGGTTCGGGGTGCCCTTGAAGAGCATGTGTTCGATCAAGTGGCATAGCCCGTTTTCGGAAGGCGCTTCATCCCGGGCCCCGGCATCCACCCAGATCCCCATGGACACGCTGCGTGCATGGGGCATCGGGTGGGTTAGAATCCGGATCCCGTTGTCGAGGACGGTTTTACGCGTCGGCGGCTTCTTCATCTTCCAGAACCGCCTTGTGGCTCAGCCGGATCTTTCCGTCCCTTGAAATTTCAAGGACCTTCACTTTGAGCGTATCGCCTTCCTTGACCACATCGCTGACCTTGTTCACCCGGTGGGGCGCCAGCTGGGAAATGTGAACCAGCCCGTCGGTGCCCGGAAGGATCTGGACGAAGGCCCCGAAGTCCATGATTTTGACGACCGTTCCCTCATAGGTCACGCCGACTTCGGGTTCCGCCACGATTTCCTTGATCCGGTTGATGGCGGCATCTCCCTCGGCACTGGTCACGGCGGCGATCTTCACCAGACCGCTGTCGTCGATTTCGATGCGGGTGTTGGTTTCGCTCTGCATTGCGCGGATTACCTTGCCGCCCGGACCGATGATATCCCGGATCTTGTCCGGATTGATGGTGATGGTCATGATCTTGGGTGCATAGGGAGACAGATCTTCCCGGGGATTCTGAATGGCGGAGAGCATTTTCTCCAGAATATGAAGCCGGCCGGCCTTTGCCTGGTCCAGGGCCTTTTCAAGAATATCCCGGGAAAGCTCGTGAATCTTGATGTCCATCTGAAGGGCGGTGACGCCGTTTTTGCTGCCGGCCACCTTGAAATCCATGTCTCCCGTATGGTCCTCGTCTCCGAGAATATCCGAAAGAATCACCACCTGGTCGCCTTCCTTCACCAGCCCCATGGCAATACCGGAGACAGGCGAGGTAATGGGTACGCCGCCGTCCATCAAGGCCATGGTGCCGGAACAGACCGTTCCCATGGAGGAAGAGCCGTTTGACTCCAGCACTTCCGACACCAGGCGGATCGTATAATCGAAATTTTCTTTGGCGGGCAGAATCTTTTCAATGGCCCGGGTGGAAAGACCGCCATGGCCGATATCCCGACGGCTCGGACCGCCCAGGCGCTTCACTTCCCCCACCGAATAGGGCGGGAAATTGTAATGGAGCATGAACTGACGGGATTCTTCCCCGCTCAACGTCTCCACCCGCTGCTCGTCCAGACTGGATCCCAGGGTCAGAATCCCCAGCACCTGGGTCTCTCCCCGGGTAAACAGCGCAGAACCGTGGGGACGCGGCAGCAGCCCCACCTCGCAGGTAATGGGCCGAACCTCGTCGAACCTGCGGCCGCCGATTCGTTTTCCCTCTTTCAGGATAAGATCCCGGCTCACGCGTTTGTATATTTCATCCAGAATGCCGGCCACTTCCCCGGCCCGATCGGCGTATTCTTCGCCCAACAGCTCAAAAACCGCTTCCCTGGCATTTCGATGGGCAATCTGGCGTTTCTTTTTGTCCGGCTCGTCCAGAACTTCCCGGAGACGGGCAGCGGCGAGTTCTTCCAGCCTGGCGACGAGGGCTTCGTCTTTTTCCTTGACGGTGAGGGAACGCTTTTCAACGCCCACCGCCTCTTTCAGCTGGGCCTGAATGTCAATGGCCGGCTGCATGGCTTCATGGGCAAAGAAAATGGCTTCCAGCATATCGGATTCCGGTACTTCGTTGCCGCCGCCCTCCACCATGACAACACCTGTTTTTGAGCCTGCGACAAACAGGTTGATATCGCACTTTTCAAGCTCCTGGAGGGTTGGATTGGCGATCAGCCGGCCGTCCAGGCGTCCCACCCGGACTGCCGCGATGGGGCCGGCAAAGGGAATATTCGAGATCTCGAGGGCCGCCGAGGCACCCACCATTGCCAGCATGTCCGGATCATTTTCCTGATCCATGGAAAGCACCGTGGCAATGACCTGGGTCTCATACCGGTAACCTTTCGGGAAAAGGGGTCTGATAGGCCGGTCGATCAGCCGGGCCGTCAGGGTTTCCTTCTCGCTGGGTCTGCCGATCTCTCTTCTGAAATAGTTGCCGGGGATTCGCCCCGCCGCATATATTTTTTCCTGATACTCCACCGTCAGCGGCAGAAAATCCGTATCCCTTTCTTCTGGAGAGCCCACAACCGTCACCAGCACGATGGTTTCTCCGTATTGAACCCATACGGCGCCGGAAGCCTGCTTGGCAACTTTTCCGGTCTGAATACTTAATGTTTTCCCGCCTATTTCCGCTTTAACTATCATTTCCATTTCTTTTCTCCTAACTGTAATCCTACGGCCTCGAAGAAGCTGTCGCCATACCCACCACCACCGGTCGTGTCGCTTGCTTGCTCCGGGTCAATGAAAAACCAGTTGCTTTTCACATCGCCGCCGGGGCACGGGTGTCAATCCAGAGTGCCGAGGCTGGCGGCGCCGCAAAAGGCACCATCGCTCGGGGCACAGACCGACAATTGCGCTTTCATGCCGCACAGATTATCGGAAGGAACGGGTTTTCCCGGCAATCGGCTATCTTCTCAGTCCAAGTGTATCGATAATCGAGCGATACCTTTTGATATCCTTGCTTTTTACATAATTGAGAAGCCGGCGGCGTCTGCCGACCAGAATCAGCAAGCCCCTCCTGGAATGGTGATCTTTCTTATGAATCTTCAAATGATCGGTAAGGTAGGCAATCCGGTGGGTCAGCAGTCCGATTTGAACCTCCGGTGAGCCGGTATCCGATTCATGAAGTTTATATTGATCGATCAATGTTTTTTTGTCCTCAGTCGTGTAAGCCACTTTCTTTATGCCTCCTTTATCAAACCGTTATAAAACCAATTCAAGGTATCACCGCTTACGCAAAAACGCACTCATAATCATACGTGTTTTTTCCGTCACTTGCTGATAATACTGCAAGCAGACGTCGATCCCTGTCAACAACTTTGATATATTTTTTTCGGCTTCCGCCGTTAAAATCCAGCATCTGTTTTTCTATGGGCCGGCCATATTGAATCTCGGCGGCCATATCCGGTCCCACCACCACCTCCGGAACCCCCGTAAGCGCCTCGGCCATGGGAACCATGGGGTCAAACCCCTTTCCGGATCCTGCAAGCGCCTTGAGTTCGTCCACCGTTATGGCGCGGTCAATATGAAATCCGCAGGCCATCGTTCTCCTTAAAGATTTCAAATGCCCGCCACATCCGAGCCGCGAACCGATATCCGCGCAAAGCGTCCGGACATAGGTTCCGGCACTACAGGTCACCTCAAACCGCACCTCCGGAAGCGCCACGCCAAGGAGCCGAATCGAGGAGATATGAACCCGGCGCGGGGGCTTTTGAACCGGTCGCCCCTGGCGTGCCAGGCGGTACAACCGGACCCCGCCTTGCTTCAGCGCGGAATAGATCGGCGGCATCTGTTCGATATCACCGGAGAACTGCGTAAGCACATCCGCAATCTTCCCTTTCGAAATATCGGGCACCTCGCATGTGGTGGTCACGCTGCCGGTGGCATCCTGGGTATCGGTCTCAACACCCAGGCAAAGCATTGCCTCGTAGCGTTTGTCACCCCCCAGAAAAAACCGCGCCAGCCTCGTCGCCTGGTTCACGCAACATACCATGACTCCCGTTGCCAGCGGGTCCAGGGTGCCTGCGTGTCCGATTTTCCGGACGCCCAATATTTTTTTTACGGCCGCCACCAACCCGGCCGACGAAAGCCCCCCGGGTTTGTCAACGACAAAAATGCCGCTGGGCTGCACAGGCGCTTGGTTCCGCCCTGTCTCTGTCATCCTTAAAGACTCCCGGAACTCCGCGCTTACCGATGCCAGTTGGCCGCCATGAACGCTTCACGTTCAGGAAGCTTGCACGCCTTGGGTTCCCACCGCTTCAGTTCCCTGCCGATTTCAAAGAGCCGTTTTTTCACATCGGCAAGGGGCAGATCCAACTGGAACCCGGCGGCTGAAAAATGCCCGCCCCCGCCAAACATGCCGGCAATGGCGGCGGCGTCCACCGTCCCGTTGGATCTGAGGCTGACATGAAACCCTTTGGGCGGCACGGGATCGGATTCCTTTGCTTTTGGCTCCTGCACCATGGCCGCGAGTTTCACCGTTTCGATGCTTCTGGCATAGTTGATAAGCCCGTCGGCATCGCAGGGAAACGTTCCGGTTTCGTTCATCATGTTCCGGGTGACCACCATCAGCGCAAGTTCACCGTTCGGACTGATCTCAATGGAATCCAGGGCCAGGTTGAGCAGTTTGATGCGCCCCAGGCTATAGGTTCCATAGACGTGCTGGGCAATCAGACCCGGTTTGACCCCCAGTCCGATCATCTCCTCGCAGATGATAAACGCGGACCGGTTGGTATTGGAAAACCGGAACGAGCCCGTATCGGTCAGAATTCCGGTGTAAATACAGGCTGCGATATCCGAATCAATGGACACCCCCATGGCGGTGATCAGCCCGTAGACAATCTCCGCCGTGGCACAGGCCGAAGGTGCGATATGATGATAGTGGCCGAATCCGCTGTTGGTATAATGATGATCGATGTTGATGATCACCGGAATCTGCCGGACGATGTCGGCGGCTGCGCCGATGCGCGACAGGTCGCCGCAATCGAGGATCACCGCCGTATCGTATTGATCCGCCGTTTTCAGAAGGTGCTGGATGCGATCCACCGCAGGCAAAAATCGGTACACCGCCGGCATCGGGCTCTCGTTATAGAGACTCGTTTGTTTTCCCAGCGACTCCAGCGCAAGCCCCATTGCCAGGAGTGACGAAACCGCGTCTCCATCCGGGTTGGCATGGGAGGCAAGCAGTACCCGCTTACTCTTCTTCAATTGTGTTATGACTTGTTCCATCATCCGAATGTATCGACCTGATCAGGTTATCAATATGCGCGCCGTATTCAATTGACGTATCATAAAAAAAATCAATCTCCGGCATATACCGAAGCCCCAGCCGGCTTGCAAGCGCCCGCTTGATATATCCGCGGGCATCCTGAAACCCCTTCGCCGCCGCATCCTTCGCCTGGCTGCCACCGGAAACGGTGTAATAAATCACCGCCGTCTTGATATCCCGGGACAGCTTCACCCCCGTGATAACCGCCATATCAAGACGCGGGTCCTTGATCTTCTTTCTGAGCACCTCCGAGAGGACCTTGTGAATCTGCGCGGCCACACGATCGGCCCTCGGAAACGACTTCATATATTTAAAATCTCCATCTCAGTGTCGATCACCTCGGCAAGC
Source organism: Desulfobacterales bacterium (assembly GCA_040235505.1). GTDB lineage: Bacteria > Desulfobacterota > Desulfobacteria > Desulfobacterales > JAFDDL01 > JBECKW01. Next base: position 2,464 of record JBECKW010000123.1, on the reverse strand, counting down.
CCCAGATTATCGACAAAATTAAATATCTTGTCCAGCATCGAATTGATCAGAAGTCGGTCGTTTCCCACCAGGGCCAACCCGATTTCCGCCCGCTGGTGCATGTCGTTCGCCCCCACTTCGGCAGCCGATACACCAAACTTGTCCTGCAGCCGATGGATGACGGTCTTGACAACCTGCCGCTTCTCCTTGAGAGACCGGCACCCGTGAAGCCTGAGGGCTATGTGTCCCAATCCAACCACCATCATGCAGCTAGCCTAATTCAGGCCGAATCTCCTCCATGAAATAGCATTCGAGCACGTCCCCGACCTTTATATCATTGTAATTGGAGACACCGATGCCGCATTCGTATCCGTTTTGAACCTCTTTCACATCGTCCTTGAACCGGCGCAGGGAAGAGACCACACCTTCGTATTGGATCACACCGTCCCGCAACAGGCGGACCTTCTGGCCACGCTCGATTTTGCCGTCCAGCACATAACTACCGGCAATAGCGCCGATCTTCGGCACATGAAATACTTCTCTGACCTCGGCCCGACCAATATGACGCTCTTCGAAGGTGGAGGCCATCATACCCACAATAGCATCCTTCATCTCCTTGATCACATCATAGATAACGTTGTGGAAGCGCATGTCCACGTTTTCTTCACTGGCCAGGTCCGCCACCTTGGCATTGGGCCGTACGTTAAAGCCGATGATGATGGCGTTGGATACCGCAGCCAGGGACACATCCGATTCGGTAATGGTACCGGTGGCCGCGTGAATCACGTTGATCTGGACTTCTTCGTTCGAGAGTTTGATCAGGGAATCCTTGAGCGCTTCGATGGAGCCGTCCACGTCCGCCTTGAGAATGATGTTGAGGTCCTTGACTTCGCCTTCTTTCATTTTTTCGAAAAGCTTTTCAAGGCTCATGCGGCTGCTCTTGGCAAGTTCGGCGGCCCGCTGTTTCTGGAGCCGGTGCTCGCTGATCTGCTTGGCGTTCTTTTCATCTTTCAGGGCAATGAGTTCATCACCCGCCACCGGCACACCGGAAAGGCCGATCACCTCCACCGGGATGGAAGGGCCTGCCGACGTCACCTGCTTCCCCAGATCGTCCAGCATGGCCCGTACCTTTCCATAATGCACGCCGCAAACCACAGAATCGCCGGCTTTCAAGGTTCCTTTCTGAACCAGAACGGTGGCCACGGGCCCCCTGCCGGCATCGAGTTTGGCTTCCACCACATACCCGACGGCGAGCCGGTCCGGGTTCGCCTTGAGTTCCAGCATTTCGGCCTGGAGCAGAATCATCTCCAGCAGGCCGTCGATGCCTGTATTCTGCTTGGCGGACACCTTCACAAAAATTGTATCCCCGCCCCACTCCTCGGATACCAGCCCCAATTCCGAGAGCTGGCGCTGCACGCGCTCCGGATCGGCCCCGGCTTTGTCGATCTTGTTCACCGCCACCACGATGGGAACCCCCGAGGCCTTGGAGTGGTTGATGGCCTCAACGGTCTGGGGCATCACCCCGTCATCGGCGGCCACCACCAGCACCACCAGGTCCGTTACCTTGGCGCCCCGGGCTCGCATGGCGGTAAACGCCTCATGGCCCGGCGTATCGAGAAAGACAATCTGACCCTTGTCGGTGGTCACGTGGTAGGCACCGATGTGCTGGGTAATGCCGCCGGCTTCGAAATCGGTTACCCGGGTCTTTCGAATCACATCCAGAAGGGAGGTCTTCCCATGATCCACATGTCCCATGATGGTGACCACCGGCGGACGATGCACCAATTTTTCCGGATCATCCGACACGACGTTGATGATGGTCTCCTCTTCGAACCCGGCCCGTTCCACTTCGTAGTTGAACTCCGCCGCCACCAGGATCGCCGTATCATAATCGATCGTCTGGTTCACTGTGGCCATGACGCCCATCCCCATGAGGGTTCGAATCATATCACCGGCCTTGATTCCCATGCGTTTGGCAAGATCGGAGAGCACAATGGTGTCATCGATTTTAATTCGCCGCTTGATGGCCTTGGCAACGGTAATCTGGGTTTTCTGGCCCAACGGCTGTTTGGCTTTTCCTTTCTTGCGTCCCTTTCCGGCACGTATTCCCGTATACAGGGCATCTCCCTCGACGATTTCCTTGCGCCGAAATGCGACCTTCTTTTTGAAAAACCTTTTGTCCTGAATTGCCTCTTCTTCTTCCTTTTTGCCGCGTTTGCCCTTTTTCTTTTCTTTTCCGGGCAACGGCACCGCCTCTGCAGCGCCGGGAGTTTCCTTTTCCAGCGGAATTTCGATCTCCGACAAATCGGCCTCCGGCATCTCCTCTTTCCTGCCGCGGGGAGATGGCACCGGCTTTTCAGGCAATTGAATGATCTTTGCAGGGGTATCTTTCTTGGTTTTCTTCTTCTCTTTTGTTTTCTTGCCTTTTACCTCGACGGTTTCAGCTTTTTCCACTTCAGGCGTCGCGGCAGCGGCTTCCGTTTCG
>JBECKW010000104.1:0-17460 GCA_040235505.1 Desulfobacterales bacterium | reverse complement strand
TCTGACTTCTGGCCTCTGGCTTCTGCCTTCAAAGCCCCTGCTTGAAAAACTCATCCTGCCCCACCACCTTATCCGTCGGCTTGGAGGTTTCCGTGGGGGCGGTGCCTTCCTTGAATACTTCAAAGCGGGTTTTTTTCGAATCGGGACCGGGCAGGAGGCCCGTTTCCGCGTCGATCTGGGAGAACATCACGCTTTCGGGAATCGGAAATTCAAGCACCGGTTTGTCTTTGAGCACCTCTTCCATGAATCCAAGCCATATGGGGCTGGCGGCCCGGGAGCCGGTTTCTCCCCTGCCAAGGGATCTCTCATCGTCAAAGCCCACCCAGGTACCGGTGATGTAGCTCGGGGTATATCCGATGAACCATGCATCGAAGAGATTGTTGGTGGTGCCGGTTTTTCCCGCGGTCGGTCGTCCCAGGGCACGCACCCTGCGGCCGGTGCCGCTTTGTACCACGCTTTTCAGCATGTCCGTCATGATATAGGCGGTGGCTTTGTCCAGAACCCGCTTTTTTTCGGGCTCCCGCATTTCGATGACCTTGCCGTTTCGATCCAGGATTTTGGTGATGAAAATAGGCTCTATCAGATTTCCTTCGTTGTCGAAGACGGAATATGCGGTCACCAAATCCAGAAGCGAGATCCCGGAGGAGCCCAGGGCAATGGAAAGATTGTGGTTGAGGGGCGCTGTGATGCCGAGTTTCTGTGCCAGGGAGATGGTATCATCGATTCCCACATCCATCAGCAGCTTAATGGAGATAATATTGCGGGACTGGGCCAGGGCATCCCGAAGCAGTGTCGGACCATGAAATGTTTTTTCGTAATTGTCCGGTTTCCATTTAAAATTCGTTTCCGCATCCTTATAAACGATGGCCGAATCGATGAGCATGGATGCCGGTGTGTAGCCCTTGAGCAGCGCCTCGGTATAAATAATCGGTTTGAAAGCCGAGCCGGGCTGACGGCGGGACTGGACCGCCCGGTTGAACTGGCTGTCGGTAAAATCCCGGCCCCCGACCATGGCCTTGACCTGGCCGGTACCGGCTTCGAGACACAGAAGGGCACCCTGAACCGCCGGCGTCTGTTCCAGGGAAAGCTCCCAGATGTCCCCCTGATCTTTCATGGGGCCGATCAGTTTGACGAGAATTACGTCCCCCACCGACAAAACATCCCCGGGGCGGGTTACCGGGTCTTCGTATAAAAACAACTCGGGGTTCGGAATGCGCGCCCAGCGCATATTTTCCAGGGGGATGATCCCCTGGACCGTTGCCGTTCGGACGGCGACGGTTTTTTCCTGATTGTCAACGGCGACGACCACCCCTTCCACAATGCTGCCGGCCCCCGGTTCCGTCTGGTCGGAAGCGTCCTTCAATTGGGTGAGATAGGCTTCGATCTCGGTGGGCGGTAGCTGCTTCAGGGGGCCCCGGTATCCCTGACGTTTGTCGAGGGCGCGCAGTCCTATTTGGATCTGCTCCCTGGCGATTTTCTGCATTTCGATGTTGACGGAGGTATGAATTTCAAGGCCCTGGGTATAGAGTGCATCTTCGCCGTATGTGCTTTCGATGTATTGCCGCACATACTCCGTGAAATAGGGAACCTCTTCAATGTACCAGTTCTTCCTGGGTTTGATGTCCAGCTCGGTGTTGATGGCCTCGGTGGCCTGAAGGTTGGTGATATATCCCTCGTCAACCATGCGGTTAAGCACGTAAATCTGACGCTGTCGGGCGAGTTCCGGATGCTTGAAGGGGGAATACCGGCTGGGGGCCTGGGGAAGACCGGCCAGCATGGCACATTCGGCCAGGTTGAGATCTTTTGCCGATTTGCCGAAGTAGCTTTCGGCTGCCGCCTCCACCCCGTATGCGCCGTGACCGAGGTATATCTGATTCAGGTAAAGATATAGGATATCATCTTTTTTCAGCGTCTTATCGATTCTATAGGCCAGGATGGCTTCCTTGATTTTTCTTTTGTAACTTTTTTCCGGGGTCAGCAGCAGGGATTTGGTGACCTGTTGGGTGATGGTGCTGCCGCCCTGCACGATGGCGCCGGCTTCGATATTCTTAAAAAAGGCCCGTACGATGCTGACGAGATCCACCCCTTTGTGGACATAGAAGCGGTCGTCTTCCGCCGAGATGAAGGCCTGAATGAGCGTTTTCGGCATTTCGGAAAGCGGAATGACGATCCGCCGTTCCTTGCAAAACTCGGCGATTTTCCGGTTGTCATCCGAGTAGACGGTGGTGATGATGGGCGGGTGATAATCCGACAGGGTCGAGATTTTCGGAAGATCTTTGCTGAGATGTAAATAAATGAGGAACGCCGCCACGGTTCCGGTTACAAAACAGGCCAGCACGAGCCATAGAAACCACTTGAAGACTTTCATGAAAAATCCGGATGACGGGCGTTTTGCTCGTTTTTTTATAATCGTCGACTTTTTCTTTTGTTTTGGCATATGATGTAACATCCTCTGTAACAGTTGGCCGAGATTAGCAAAATTGCGACAGCAATGCAAGAATTGCAGTCTCGGTCGATCCATGCTATCGATTCGCCTGGAAAAATAAATTGACTTTTGCAGGAGAGGAAAGATCATGGTAACACTTGATTTCAATAAAATGGGGGGGCTTCTTCCCGCCATCGTTCAGGACCATCAATCGGGGGAAGTACTCATGCTCGCGTTTATGAATGAAGCGGCCTGGGAAAAAACCCTCGAGACCGGGAAGGCGACTTTTTACAGCCGAACCCGGGATACCCTGTGGACCAAGGGGAGTACCTCCGGGAACGTCCAGATGGTGAAGGAGATCCGTTTCGACTGCGACAACGACACCGTGCTTTTAAAGGTTGAACAAATCGGCGGCGCTGCCTGTCACACCGGTCATAGAAGTTGTTTTTTCAACCGGCTGGAAACGGACGGGACGGTGACAGTGATGGGCGAACCCCTTTTCGATCCCAAGGAGGTTTATAAAAAATGAACGAAAAACTGAAACTGGGTCTTCCCAAGGGAAGCCTCCAGAATGCAACCGTTGATCTGTTCAAACGCTCGGGCTGGAAAATCAGTATTTCCAGCCGAAGCTATTTCCCCGACATCAACGATGATGACCTGGATTGCGCGCTATGTCGAGCCCAGGAGATGAGCCGCTATGTCGAAAACGGTACCTTTGACGCAGGCCTGACCGGAAAGGACTGGATTGCGGAAAACAACTCGGATATCCATGTGGTCGCCGACCTGGTTTACTCCAAGGTCAGCGCCCGTCCGACCCGGTGGGTTCTGGCGGTTCCCTACGATTCACCCATTAAAAATCTGGAAGATCTCAACGGGAAGAAGGTCGCCACCGAATTGGTGGGATTCACCAAACGCTATTTTGAAAGCCGCAACATCGATGTCACCGTGGAGTTCTCGTGGGGAGCCACCGAGGCCAAAGTGGTTTCCGGCCTGGCGGATGCCATCGTGGAGGTTACCGAAACCGGCAGTACCATCAAGGCTCACGGTCTTCGGATTATCCATGAGCTGATGCAGAGCAATACCCAGCTCATTGCCAATCATGAGAGTTGGAAGGATCCGAAAAAGCGGAAAAAAATCGAGCAAATCGCCTTGCTGCTCAAAGGGGCGCTTTTGGGTGACAAGCTGGTGGGGCTTAAAATGAACGTGTCCAAGGCGAATCTGGAAAAGGTGGTGGCACTGCTGCCGAGTCTGAACGCACCGACCGTCTCTTCCCTGTACCAGAGCGAGTGGTTTGCAGTGGAGTCGGTGGTTGGATCGGACGTCGTGCGGGATCTCATCCCGGATCTTCTCAGCAGCGGAGCGGAAGGTATCATCGAGTACCCGCTGAACAAGGTGGTTTAGAAGGGCGAAGTGCCTAGAGTTCATAGAGTGCCTAAAGTGCCTAGAGTTGTGGTATTCTGCCGATTTTTATGAGAGTGGCGACATTGTGAATGACGCAAGGATCAGCAGGCGCGCCCGGGAGATTCCGCCGTTTGTGGTGATGGATGTCCTTGAAAAGGCGCAGGAGATGGAGCGAAGCGGACTCTCCGTCGTTCACCTGGAGGTGGGAGAGCCGGATTTCGATGTGCCGGCCTGCGTGGCCGGGGCGCTTGCCCGGGCGGTGGCCGACGGTCACACCCACTATACGCACAGCCTGGGGATTATCGAACTTCGGGAGGCCGTCTGCCGGCACTACGCCGACACTTACGGCGCCGTGGTTCATCCGGACCAGGTGCTGGTGACCAGCGGCACCTCCCCCGGCTTTTTTCTCATCCTCTCGGCGCTTTTGGATGCCGGGGACGAGGTGATTATCTCCGATCCCCATTACTGCTGCTACCCCAACTTTATCAATTTCATGGGGGGGGTGCCGGTTACGGTGCCGGTGTTTGAAGAGGACGGATTTCAGTACCGGGCCCGGGAGATATCCAGGAAGATCTCGTCCCGGACCCGGGGCATTGTGATCAATTCGCCGTCGAACCCCACCGGGAACCTTCTTTCACCGGAGCGAATGAAGGCTATTTCCGAGTTTTCGCCCCATATCATTTCGGACGAGATTTACCATGGGCTCGTTTATGAAGGGGGGGCCCGTTCGATTCTGGAATTTACGGACCGGGCCTTTGTCCTCAACGGTTTTTCCAAGCTCCATGCCATGACGGGCCTTCGGCTCGGGTACGTGATCGCCCCCCGGCCGTTCATGCGGGCGCTTCAGAAGATTCAGCAGAATTTTTTTATTTCCGCCGCAGCGCCTGCCCAGTACGCCGGTATCGCCGCGCTCACCGGAGCCCGGAAGGATACGGAGCGCATGTTGAACACCTACAATGAGCGCAGAAAATACATGCTCGAACGGTTGTCGGCCATGGGCTTTGGAATTCGGGTTCCCCCGACCGGCGCGTTTTACGTGTTTGCCAATGCAAGACACATCGATCCGGATTCCCGGCGGCTTTCCATGGACATTCTGGAACAGGCACATGTGGCCTGCACCCCCGGTATTGCCTTCGGCGAAAACGGCGAGGGGTATATTCGGTTTTCCTATGCCAATTCCCTTGAAAACATCAAAGAGGGGATGAACCGAATTGAGGGGTTTTTGGAATCGAAGGATGAAGGCTGAAGGATGAAAAAACATATAGCCCTCCTTTCAGTGAACGATAGGCATTTAATTCGGTAAAGGGGTCTATGATCGTATCGTCTGCCGACTTTGTTACCAGTGCCGTTAAGCCGGGACAGTATCCGCCGCCGGAGTTTCCGGAGATCGCCTTTGCGGGCCGCTCCAATGTGGGTAAATCGTCTCTGATCAATACGCTGGTCAACCGGAAAAGCCTGGTGAAAACCAGCCGGACACCGGGAAGAACCCAGCTGATCAATTTTTTTCTGATCAACCGGGCGGTATCATTTGTGGACCTTCCGGGATACGGATATGCCAAGGTCCCCGTGGCGGTTCAGAAGAAATGGGGCCCCATGATCGAGACCTACCTTTCCTCCCGGGAGAGTCTCAAGGGGGTGGTGGTATTGATGGACGTGCGTCGCTCACCGGGCGTTGAGGAATTGAATCTTTTCGAATGGCTTCGGTTTCACCATGTCCGGAGCCTTCCGGTGCTCACCAAGGCGGATAAATTTTCAAGGGCCCGGCAGCAGGACCGGCGTCGGCTCATTGCCGGCGCCCTGGGGATGGCACCCGATCATCTGATCCTGTTTTCCGCAAAATCGCGCCAGGGAAAGGATGCCGTCTGGGCGGCGGTGAATACGCTTCTGGAAACGGAAATTTCCACAGATGAACATCCAACGTTCAACATCCAACCTCCAACGTCCAACGGGAGGATGGGGATCGATTAAAAACATCGCAGTAAAGTTTTTTGCATTTTCAACCAGTTTGTCTTCATGTTAAAAGAAAAACCTATGGAAAAGAAAGAAACGACATTCAGATCCGGCTTTATCGCGATTGTGGGGCCGCCCAATGCCGGCAAATCCACCCTGCTCAACCGGGTGCTGGGGATGAAAATTTCCATCACCAGCAAAAAGCCCCAGACCACCCGGAACCGAATCCTGGGGATTCTTCATCGGCCCGGTTCGCAGCTGATCTTTATCGACACCCCGGGCATTCACGCCGCCAGCCGTCCGCTCAATGTCCGGATCGTGGATCAGGCCATGGGGACCATTGGGGACTGTGACCTGGTGCTGTTCATGGTGGATGCTTCCGCGCCCATGCCGGCGGCGGAAACGTTGCTGCTGCAAAAAATAAAAACCGTGAATACGCCGGTGCTGCTGGCATTGAACAAAACGGACCTTATTTCCAAAGAAACCCTTTTACTCCAACTGGACCTCTGGAAAAACGAACACGATTTTTCGGACATGATTCCCATTTCCGCCCGAAAAGGCTCCCAGGTGGATCACCTGATCATGGAGATGGAAAAGCTGCTGCCGGAAAACCCGCCGTTTTTTCCGGAAGACGCGCTCACCGACGTGCCGGAGCGCTTTCTGGCCGGTGAAATGATCCGGGAAAAGGTTTTTCGGCTTACCGGCGAGGAGATCCCTTATTCTTCGGCCGTGACCGTCGATTCGTTTTCCGAAGAAGCGCGGGAGAAGATGATCACCATTCACGCCACGATCCATGTGGAGCGGGAATCCCAGAAGGGCATCATCATCGGAAAGCAAGGAGCCAAACTGAAGGAAATCGGCACCGCCGCCCGGAAGGATCTCGAGCGACTTCTCGGCACCAAGGTGTTTCTGAAGCTGTTTGTTCGGGTTCAGAAAAACTGGAGCCGGGATACCAAGGCGTTGGACAAGTTCGGATACTGAAAAACGAAGTGCTGAGTGCTAAGTGCTGAGTGCTGAGTAACGGATAAAAACCTCTCGGCACTCAGCACTATGGGTTTACCATGTCCCCATCTTCTTTTGACTGGAATGACGACGATATTCGAAGGGAGCGGACCAAGGCCCGGGAACTTCGACAGTCCCAGTGGTGGAAACGAAAGCTGGCCAAAGGCGTCTGTCATTACTGCGGCCGATCCACCCCGCCCCGGGAGCTGACCATGGATCATGTGGTGCCCCTTGTCCGGGGCGGGCGAAGCACCAAGGGAAACGTGGTGGCCTGTTGCAAAGAATGCAACACCCAAAAAAAACACCTGCTGCCCATGGAATGGGATGCATACCTGGAAAATCTTAAAGAAAAAAACAGGTGAAAGGTTTCAGCTATCAGCTAAGAGCTAATTGTTATAAGCTTCCGCATTTGGCGGATTAGGCACTCGCCCGATCGTTTTCATTTCGCTTGACAGCTCCGGCGGATAGATGGTATCGACTCACGCATCAAATAAAGGCACGTAGCTCAGGGGGAGAGCGCTACCCTGACACGGTAGAAGTCGGGAGTTCAAATCTCCCCGTGCCTACCAGAAAATAAAAGGGGTTGCAGACGAGTGTGCGCAACCCCTTTCTAATTCGCCGGCCGGGCGGTGCCGTGTCGAAACCACCGGTACCGCCCATGCGTCCGGCTTACGAATCGATATTCTCCGGATCAGTACCGGACCGAGAGAACCGCGCCCCAGGTCCGGGGCGGTGCGAGTCGAAGATCGCCCCGCATGAACCCGTTCTTTTCCGCATGGTTCGTAATGTTTTTAACATAGGCGTTGATATTCCATTTTCCGCTGGAATGGCGGAAATTCAAAGAGGCATCGGCCATGTAGTGACCGGGTTCCGTGTTCGCCTTCTCCGCATCCATCCCTGGGGGTACATCTCGTGCGTTGGGATAGAACTCGCAAAAGTATTTGCTCGTGTAGTGGACACTGACGTTGGGCGTGATACTGTTACCTCCGGGCAGAGTAAACCGATGTTCATATTGGCCGACAATGGACCACTCCGGCGCGTTGTTGAGGGTCTTCCCCTTATCCACGATATCGGGCGGAAACTTCGGCGATTCCACCCCCTGGTAGGAATAGGTGATCACCACTTCGTCCACTTCGGCGCTCAAATACGAAAGGGACAGATTGAGGCGGTCCGCTTCGGAAAGGATCAGGTCCGACGATACATCGAGGCCATATAGGTTTGCGTCACCGATGCCCTGACCACTGTATTCATAGACGTTTCCTTCCTCGTCATAATCGTATTCGGAATTCACCCGTCCGATGTCGAAATTTGAATAATCGTAATAAAAGGCGGTGGCATTGAGCTGCAGACGGTTGTTCATGAACCGGTTCTTGATTCCCACCTGATAGGACTTGAGTTCCTGGGAAGCACGATTTGCCATCACATGTTTGTATCCCGTGGAATGATCGATCCAGAGCATGGAATTCTCTCCCAGATCATATTCCAATCCAAGCTTGTAGTCGAAATGGTCTGATTTATACCTGTTGGTTACGATGGGCCCACCGGAGCCCGGAGGTCCGCTCGCGCCTGTAATGTTTTCCTTGTCCTCGGTATAGCGCCCGCCAAGGGTCACGCGAAAGGTCTCCACCAACGGATACGTAATGTTGGTGAAAGCCGCCCAGGACGGATTGTTTCTAATTCCCCAGATGGCCGTATCTTCCGTACTCGCCGTGAGTCCCGCCGGTCCCCATACGTCTTTATGAAAAATTTTATCTCTCCAGGTTCTTTCATAATAGTAGAGGCCGACGATCCATTTCATAAAGAAATCTTCATGGGATGCCATTCGAAGCTCGTAGGACTGCTCTTTCTGGGGGCTGACAAAATGCTCCCCGGCCTGCGTTACATGGACGGCAAAGGGGTCCTGGGACATAAAACCAAAACTGCCGTCGCTCCAAAGCCAGCCCGCCTGGATGTTGTGCCGGAACGTTTTCGAATAGGAGGGCAGGAAGGTCAGTTCCCCGATGGCCGTATTCCACACCAGGTTCGCATAAAACCGGTCGGTGCGGGTGTTGGATGTGAAGAGATCGCCGTCGGATTTGCCGGTCCACGGGTTATCCACATCATCTTCGTCTTCAAACGCGACATACCCGTCCCCCTGGCTTTTACCGCCGATTTTGCTGTACTCATACGTCAGCACGCCGGAGAAGTCTTCCGAGGGCTTGTACCCGAGTTTGAGCCGCATGGACCTGTCGTCGGCGTCACTGAGGCCGTTGGTGGAATAGCCGTCGTGCACCGTGGAAATAAAGGCGGCGCGGATGGCCAACTCATCATTGACGGGCGCATTGATCATGCCCTGGACATTGAGGAGATTGTAATTGCCCTTCTCAACCGAGCCCGAGGCCTCGAACTTTTCGGAGGTGGGGTCGTTGGAAATCATGTTGACGACACCGCCGGAGGAGTTTCGGCTGTAGAGGGTGCCCTGGGGTCCCGTGAGCACCTCGATGCGCTGCATATCATAGATGCCGGTGGTGCCTACGCCCCAGCTGTTGCTGAAGGAGCCGTCCACCGTCACCGCCACCTGGGAAAAGGAGTCACCGGGCATGGAATCGTTGTCCATCCCCCGAATGATGACCGTCATTTCTTCTCCCGCGGGCGACACCAAGGCATTTGAAACATTTTTAAGCGCATCCTCGAGATCCACTATGCCGTTCTCGGTGAGCTCATAGCCGGAGATGGTCTGCACGGGGATCGCCACCTTCTGAACATTCTGTTCACGCTTATCGGCCGTTACCGTGACCTCCTCAAGGGTGAACACATTCTCCTCGGCATTTGTCGACGCTGTGCTTCCGAAGACAAGGCCGAGGCCAAAAACCACCATTAAAAATAGAACAATCGGTTTTTTCATCAGATTTCCCTCCCTTGCAATTTGTTATTGTATGTTGACGCCTTGTGTTTTCATCGGTGCGCCAAAAGGCCATACCAATGAGGAACACGCCTTCGGGACCGACCTGCAGCGCAATAGGGTGTGAAACAGATAAAAATTAATCGATCTGGTCACGTGACGCTGGAAACGCGGAGTCGCAAGCGTTTCTAATTACGAATCTGGCTTTTTATTGATGAATTTTAATAAGGTAATGATTTCTTGGCAACTTAACACGGGCAGCAATTTTTGTAAAGAATTTTATGGATCTGTGAAGTTAAGTTAAGACACGCGAATAAACGGCCGGTATATCGGCATCGACCGGCCCCTGCACCAAGTCGGCATCGGCAATCTGCTGGTCCTTCACGACCCCGGCGCTCTTTTTCAGGCCTTTAACGGCTGCCGGCGGGCAAATCCTCTTACGGCGCCGTCGGGCTTATGAATGGGGGCTACATCCAATTCAGGAACTCCCGGATTTCCGATTTCATCCAGATGGTCCAAAAATGCCTGGGCGCCTGAGAATGCGTTTACAGCGCGGGTCGGATGGGCAGCTCCTGTCTCAAGGCCATCCGATTATGGCATTGCGGGCAGATGAACGTGGTCATGGGTATTATTTTGCGGGTTCAGACGTGGTGAAGCCAAACAGACTGTCTTTCAAAAATGACGGCAGAAGATTATAGGCCTCTTTCGGGGTGATGACCGGGTCCCTGGAATCGACGGCCAGGTCGATGCCCGTTCCGGTGGTATTTCCGAAATCGATAAAATCCGATTTTCTCTTCAGGGTGTGGCCATGCGTATCCGTGAAGGGAATAACGATGGGACCCCTGCTGTCGATGACATAGGCCATCTGTCGGTTGGTCAGATAGACAATACTGCCCGGCGGCCAGATGCCCACGGTGCCGACAAACGCATGAAGAATGAATTGGAGCATCGGGTCCTTGTTTGCATAGGTCCGGATGATGGTGGTGACCACCCGGATGGGGTTCAGGGCCTCCTCATAGGCGCGTTTGGATGTCATGGCGTCATAGATATCGGCAATCTTGCAGATTTTGACATATGGTGGAATTTCGTTGGGCGCATTGATATGGGGATACCCTCCCCGTTCCTCGGGGTAGAGGGATGCATGATGGTATTTGACGATATTGTCAATAAACGGGTTGGTGATGTTGTTTCTTTCCAGGATTGCCGTGCCTTTCTGAAAAGAATGGGTCTTTGCAATTTTAAGCTCATGCTCGGTCAGACGAGCCGGTTTGTTGATAATGTTTTCCGGAATGGCCGTCTTTCCGATATCGTGAAGAAAATAACCGATGGCCATGTCCTGAATTTCTTTTTGGGAGTAGTAAATAAATGACCCGCCCGGAGAGACGCCCTGGGGGCCGGTTCCGGGAAGAAACTTGTTCAGATGCCCGCTGATGCTTTGACTGAATTCGGCATTGAAATGTTTCAGAACCACCGCGCCGATGGTGCAGACATTGATGGCGTGGTTGAAAAGAAAATCTCCGGCCCGAAAGATTTCCCGGGCCAGGAAAGAAAACGCATTTTCTTTCTCCTTCAGAAAATCCGTCAATTCGGTCACGGTCTGCTGAACCAGGTTCACGTCGAAAATACCGGCCGACCTTTTGATATGTGCAACGGTTTTCCGGATGTTTTCCTTTGCTTTTTGATATTTTTCGGCGGCTTCGGCTTTGGTGTCGCTGATTTCCTGGATCCGGGCCTCAAGGGTCGGAAACGTCGGCGGTGGCGGAAAATCGTCGGGCAATACTTCCAGTGGTTTTTCGGCCATTTCCTCATCGAGCGTCAGATCGATGGGTCGGCCGGTTTTATCCCAAAGACCTCCCTGGTTTTTCAAACTGATGGGAACCTGGAAGATCCCGTTTTGGCGAATGACCAGAAGCGGTTTCGGATCGCGTATCAAGGCGCTTTTTTCCAGAAGCAGCACGCCGTTCTTATTAAAAATATCGATGCCGGTTTTGACTTCCCCCCCGTTCTGGACAATATCGATCAGGATTTCTACCGGGACGCCCTTTGAGCTGAACAGCGGCGTTGCAGGACTGCGGTTTCCGACGGAGGCATCACCGCTTTGAAAAAGACGTTCAAGTTCTTCCTTCAGATTCATTGCATGCTCGCTCCCTGCATCTTTTGGAGGGGTGTTCTGACCCCGCCGGTATCATTTTCGGGCGGGCATCAGAAAAAGCGAAAGCCGGATTATTTTCAACACTATATAAACCGGGGCCGCCAAAAGTGCAACGGCATCCTTTTCGACATCCTGGAGTTTTTTTCTGCGTTACATCCCGGGTCGGGGCCAGGGCGATCGCATGTAAAATCGGATGATGTCATTTTCGGGGTCGCTATCGGTATCGGAATCGCTATCGATTCTTTTTCGATCCCGATACCGATAGCGATTCCGACCCCGATGACTTCGCGACCTCCTGCATGCGATTGTCCTGGTCCCCGGGGTCTTGAACCTTTGGCAAGTCCAATGGTATTAAAAACCAGAATAGACATACAATCGAAAGGAAAAGACCGTGAAAATTCCATTTTACCAGGTGGATGCCTTCGCTTCGAAGGTGTTTTCGGGAAACCCTGCTGCTGTGTGCATTCTGGAGGACTGGCTGGATGACCAGACGCTCCAGGCCATCGCCGCGGAAAACAACCTGTCCGAGACGGCGTTTCTGGTGAAAAACGACACCGGTTTTGATCTCAGGTGGTTTACGCCGGTGGTGGAGGTGGCGCTCTGTGGGCATGCCACCTTGGCAAGCGCTTTTGTTCTTTTCAACTGTCGGGGGTGGGCTGACGATGCCGTCCGGTTTCAGACGCGCCATAGCGGAGAACTGGTGGTTACTCGAAGCGGTGATCTATATGACATGGATTTTCCGGCACGGCCGGCCCACGGTATCGAGCCGCCACCGGGACTTCGGGCCGCGCTGGGGGTGTCGACGGGCCAAGCCTATGGTTCCGCCGAAGATCTTATGGTGGTTCTAGACAGCGAAAGAAGCGTCCGGGAGCTTGCCCCTGACATGGCGGCACTGGGCCGTGTCGAATGCCGGGGCGTGATTGTGACCGCCAAGGGCGATCGTACGGACTTTGTATCCCGTTTTTTTGCGCCATGGGTAGGGGTGCCGGAAGATCCTGTGACAGGTTCGGCCCATTGCGTGTTAATTCCCTATTGGGCGAGCGTTTTGGGGAAAAAGGATGTTTACGCCCTGCAGGTTTCAGAAAGAGGCGGTGAAGTGTATGGTCGTGATTGCGGAGATCGGGTCCGTATTTCCGGCAAAGCCGCTTTGTATTTGGAGGGCGTGTTGTCCAATTACGCTATTGACTAAAAATTATTTCAAATTATGATATCGTCGGGTTGTTTGTAGGAGGTTTTATGCCGATTTACGAATATCAATGCGAGGGATGTGGCCATGTGTTTGAGTCTCTGATGTTTTCATCCGAAGAGCCGTCCCCCGTTTGCCCTGAATGCGGGCACGATGGAGTGAAAAAACTTTTGAGTGCCGGCGCGATTCGGCCCCAAGGCATTCCCACCGGCGGCGGTGGATTCAAGCCCCCTGCCTGCAAGGCTTCGGGCGGCTGAGGCATCTAACTACTATTTTGGTTCAAAATAGACGAGACAGAAACGATCCTTCCATGACCACCGCCTCCCATCACTTTCCGGAAGCGCTTCAGGGCCAGATAGAGCGGATTACCTATTCCAACGAAGAAAACGGCTACACCATTGCCAAGCTGAAAGTCTACGGCCGAAGCGATCTGGTTACGATCGTGGGCCCGATCATGGCCCCCACCGCCGGAGAAATTCTGATCCTTCAGGGGGAATGGACCCATCATCCGAAATTCGGTGAACAATTCAAAGTTGCCTCTTATCAAACCAAAGTGCCCGCAACGGTATTCGGAATTCAGAAATACCTCGGTTCCGGCCTTATCAAAGGCATCGGCCCGGTGATGGCCAAACGGCTGGTAAAACATTTCGGCAAAGAAACCCTGGAGGTGATCGAGCAGACGCCCGGGAAGCTGCTGGCCGTAGCGGGTATCGGGAAAAAGCGCGTGGACATGATCACCACGGCCTGGCAGGAGCAGAAAGAGATCCGGGAGGTCATGCTCTTTCTCCATGGGCACGATGTAAGCTCCGGATATGCCACCAAAATTTTCAAGCAGTATGGGAGCCAATCCATCGCGGTGGTGACCGAGAATCCCTACCGGATGGCCATGGACATTTTCGGCATCGGCTTTGTCACGGCGGACCGGATCGCCCGGAAACTCGGGTTTGAGAAAGAATCGCATGTCCGGCTTCAGGCGGGTGTCCTTTACGTGCTTCACCAGCTTACGGACAGCGGCCATGTTTATTATCCCGAAGAGGGTCTCCTGGACAAATGCATGGAAGTTCTCGAAGTGCCGCGAGACCCGGTGGTCCTGGCACTGGCGGCGGTTGAAGCCGAAAAGCGGATTGTGATTGAACCGCCGGCCGAAACCGGAAAAGACGACGAGGCGCTTTCGAGGCCGGTGTACCTTGCCAAATACCATCTATGCGAAACCAGCATCGCCCGGCAGATCCGGATGCTCCAGGCCCTACCCAAATCCATTCGTCCCGTTGATCCGGACCGGGCCCTGGCATGGCTACAGGGAGAGCTTCCCATCTCCCTTGCACTGAGCCAGAAGCACGCGATTCGCACGGCGCTTTCGGAAAAGCTCATGGTCATCACCGGGGGGCCGGGGACCGGGAAAACCACCCTCATTCACGGCATTCTGAAAATATTTTCGCGCATGAACGTCGCCGTCCAACTGGCGGCGCCCACCGGAAGAGCAGCCAAACGTATGAGCGAGGCCACGGGCCATGAGGCGAAAACCATTCACCGGCTCCTGGAATACAGCCTGCAGAAGGGGGGATTTCAAAAGGACGAGACCCATCCCCTGGACTGTGAACTGCTGGTGGTGGACGAAGCGTCCATGATCGACACCATTCTGATGCATCACCTGTTGAAGGCGGTGCCCCGGACCGCCACCATGATTCTGGTGGGGGACGTGCACCAGTTGCCATCGGTGGGCGCCGGAAATATCTTGAAGGACCTGATTGACTCCGGCGCGGTACCGGTGGTGATCCTCAATGAAATTTTCCGTCAGGCGAGGCAAAGCCGGATCATCGTCAACGCACACCGGATCAATAGCGGGCAGCTTCCTGATTTCAAGGGAAATCAAAAAAACAGCGATTTTTTTTTCATCCAGGAAGAAGACCCGGAAACGGCCGTGGAAACGATTCTGGATCTTGCACGGCGCCGAATCCCCGAATGGGGCAGTTTTGATTCCGTGGAGGACATTCAAGTGCTTACCCCCATGCATCGGGGGGTGGTGGGGGCCGCCAATCTGAATTCCCGTCTGCAGGAGGCGCTGAATCCGGGGGCCGGCGGTCTGATGCGCGGAAGCCGGCTGTTTCGGAAAAGCGATAAGGTGATGCAGATTCGGAATAACTACGATAAGGATGTTTATAACGGGGATATGGGGCGCATATCGCGGATCGATATGGAGTGCCAGAATCTCACCGTCTCCTATGACGGCAGACCGGTGACCTACGACTTTTCGGAACTTGACGACATCGTTCTTTCGTACGCCGTTTCCGTTCACAAGGCCCAGGGATCGGAGTTTCCGGTGGTGATTATTCCGGTGATGGTTCAGCATTACCTGCTGCTTCAGCGAAACCTCATTTACACCGCGGTGACCCGGGGACGTCGTCTGGTGGTCCTGGTGGGAACCCGAAAGGCGCTTGCCATCGGCATTCGGAATGATAAGACGGAGAAACGCTATACCCGGTTGAGGCAACGGCTTAAGAAAAAAGATGAACATTGAACATCGGACGTTCAACGTCCGACGTCCAGGTAAGCGAAGACTCCGATGGATGGATGGCGACCTAATTTAAAAAGTTTTCTATTGACAAGAACCGGAATGATTGAAATTTTTCCGGGTTATTATCTCCTTTTCAGGCACTGTCACCGGTGAAGGGATAAGGACTATACCATGAATATACTTCGAGACTGGTTTAAAAGGTACCTGGCGGATCCACAGATTGTCAGCATGGTGGTGCTGCTGGTGCTCTGCGCCGTGGTGATTCTGACCGTGGGAAAAATCCTGGCGCCGATTCTGGCAAGCGTGCTCATCGCCTACCTTCTCGACGGGGTTGTGGTCAGCATGGAGCGCACCCATGTTCCCAGACTGCCGGCGGTTATTCTGGTTTTTCTGATTTTTATGGCGGTGCTGGTAATCCTTCTTTTCGGGCTTCTGCCGGCCCTCTCCTCCCAGGTGGGACAATTTATGCGGGATCTTCCCGTGATGTTCGCCCAGGGCAAGGAACTGCTCATGCATTTGCCAAGCCGCTATCCGGAACTTATTTCCGAAAAACAGGTGGTGGCGTTGATCGATGCCCTGCAATCGGAAATGGGGCGCTACGGCCAGGGGCTTTTATCCGCGAGCGTTGCATCGGTCCGGGGGGCGGTGACCTTTCTGGTGTATCTGGTGTTGATGCCCCTGATGGTATTTTTCTTTCTCAAGGACAAGGTGAAAATCTTCAACTGGTTTCTGATATTTCTCCCTGAAAACAGGACCATGAGCCGCCAGGTCTGGCACGAGGTCAACCTGCAGTTCGGCAACTACGTCCGGGGCAAGTTCTGGGAGGTACTGATCGTCTGGGCGGCCAGTTTTATCACCTTTTACCTGCTGGGGCTCAAGGCGTCCATGCTTCTCGGGCTTCTGGTGGGATTGTCGGTGCTGGTGCCTTACGTCGGAGCCACGGTAATTACTTTCCCGGTTGCGCTGATGGGATTTTCCCAATGGGGTGTCAGCCGGGAGCTGCTTTATCTTTTAATCGCCTATGCGGTGATCCAGCTTCTGGACGGGAACTTGCTCGCCCCCCTGTTTCTTTCCGAAGTGGTGGACCTGCACCCCATCGCCATTGTGACGGCGGTGCTGGTCTTCGGCGGGCTCTGGGGCTTCTGGGGCGTCCTGTTCGCCATCCCCCTGGCCACCCTCGTACAGGCGGTCATCCGTGCCTGGGTGATGCGGAGCCGGGAGCTGGAGACAGAAAAAAATAAAACATAATGAAACCAAATTACATAAGGATATGCTGACATTGGAGTGGAGTTTCTTAAATGAGTAATGGTAGTTATACGGCGGAAGCCATCGAGGTGCTCAGTGGCCTGGAGCCGGTCAGGCGCAGGCCGGGGATGTATACAGAAACCACCCGGCCGAATCACCTGGCCCATGAGGTGGTCGACAACAGCGTGGACGAAGCGATCGCAGGGTTTGCGGACCGGATCGAGGTTACGCTGCACGCGGATGATTCTTTGGAAGTCCAGGACAATGGCAGGGGCATGCCGGTGGATCTTCATCCGGAAGAAAAAATTCCCGGCGTGGTGCTGATCATGACGCGGCTGCATGCCGGCGCCAAGTTTTCGAACAAGAGCTATCAGTTCTCGGGGGGGCTTCACGGGGTGGGGGTGTCGGTGACAAACGCCCTGTCCAAACGACTGGAGGCCACCATCAAGCGGGATGGCAAACAGTATCGAATCGAATTCCAGGGGGGAGAGATCAGCCGGGAGCTCGAGGAGGTCGGGACCGTGGGGCGCCGAAATACCGGAACCGGCATCCGCTTCTGGCCGGATGAAAAATATTTCGATTCCCCCCGGTTTTCCGTTCGCCGGCTGCGCCATACCCTTCGCGCCAAGGCCGTGCTTTGTCCAGGGCTCTATGTCCAGTTTTTCAATGCCAAGGACGGGACGACCGAATCGTGGCAATACGC
>JBECKW010000087.1:0-8424 GCA_040235505.1 Desulfobacterales bacterium | reverse complement strand
TCCTTGACCTCTCGAACCCTTTTGGAGATTTCGCCATGAATATCATCAATCGTCGCGAATTTCTTGGTAATTGCGGGCGCGCGGCGCTCATTTGTGCGGGGTGCACCATGCTGCCGGTGGTTTTCTCACCCCGCCCGGCCCATGCATTGACACTTCAGAAGGGCTACATCCGGAAAAAGCTTTCCCCCTATTATACGCCCCTCGAAGACGACGCGATCCGTTGCGAACTTTGTCCTCACCACTGCGAGGTGGAGCCCGGCGATCGGGGGATTTGCGAGGTCAGGGAAAACATCAAAGGGAAGTATTACTCCCTGGTGTATGCAAACCCCTGCGCCATCCACGTGGATCCCATCGAAAAAAAGCCGCTTTTTCATGTGCTGCCCGGCACCACTTCCCTTTCCATTGCCACCGCCGGTTGCAACTTCGACTGCAAATTCTGCCAGAACTGGTCCATCTCCCAAGCCCGGCCCGAGGATACCCAAAACTATGATTTGAGTCCCGACGATGCGATCTCCCTGGCGCGTCAATCCGACTGTCGCTCCATCGCTTCCACCTATGTGGAGCCCAGCATTTTCATGGAATACATGATCGATATCGGAAAACTCGCGCAGAAAAATCCGATCCTCAAGGTCATGCATTCCAACGGTTTTATCGCGCAGAAGCCCCTGGCGGATTTATGCGAGGTTCTGGATGCCGCCTGCATCGACCTCAAAGGCTTTACCGAAGAATACTACCGGGACATGACCGAAGGCTCTCTGGCGCCGGTCCTCGAGACAATCAAGACCCTCCGGGCTAAAGGAATTCACACCGAACTCGTCAACCTGATTATTCCCGGCCGAAATGACGATATGAAAACCGTTCGGGCCATGTGCGACTGGATTTTTAAAGAACTGGGGCCGGATGTTCCACTTCATTTTTCCAAATTCTACCCCATGTACAAATTGAAAGGCGTTCAGCCGACCCCTGTGGCAACGCTGGAGACGGCGAGGAAGACGGCCAGGGACGCCGGGCTTCACTATGTCTATATTGGAAATGTCTACGGCAATCCCGCCGAAAGCACGTATTGCCCGAAATGCGAAGCGTTGGTGATTCGCAGGATCGGATACGAGACGACGCTGGTGGAATTTGAGAATGGGCACTGCAAGAAATGCAAGACCGAAATTCCCGGCATCTGGAGTCTTTCCCAGCGACGGCGTTTCATCGGGTCATGAACAAAAATTTCGCCATGAAGAACACGAAGATTAAAATATATTTAAGTGCGTTTTTCTTTTCTTCGTACTCTTCGTGCCCTTCGTGGTGAGAATATTTTCTGTTGTAACAGGTCTTTTGTGCTAAACGGTGTCAACATAATGGGGGCGAGGACGATGGGAACGAGAAGAAGAATTCAGAAAGTCTTCAAGAGCAGCCCGGTGATCGAGGGCGCAGGAGTCCACTTGAAAAGAGCCATCGGTTTTCCGCATGTTCCGATGTTTGACCCCTTTTTGCTGCTGGATGATTTTCGATCGAGCGAACCGGAACATTACCTGAAGGGATTTCCATGGCATCCCCACCGCGGCATTGAAACCATTACGTATGTTCTGGCCGGAAATGTCGAACACGGGGACTCCATGGGCAACCGCGGCAATATTACCGCCGGAGATGTCCAGTGGATGACGGCCGGCAGCGGCATTATCCATCAGGAGATGCCCCGGGGCAATTCCCGCGGGCGGCTGGAAGGGTTTCAGCTCTGGGCCAACCTTCCCGCTTCCCACAAGATGATGGCGCCCCGGTATCGCGACGTGAAGGCCGATCGGATTCCTTCCATCGAGTGGCACAACGGTATTGAAATAAAAATCATCAGCGGCGAGGTGGGGGGGGTGAGAGGACCTGTTCGGGATATCGTGATCGACCCCGAGTACCTCGACATATCGATTCCCCCGCGCGCCACTTACGCCCACCCCACCAAACCGGGGCATACGGTGTTCGCCTATGTGATCGGTGGCCGGGCCTTTTTCTGCGAGGAGAGAAAACCCTTTACCTATGAAGTCGAAGGCAACAGCTATTTCGATATAACCCGGGACGCTTTACTGGGAAACGAAACCCTCATTCTTTTCGGGGATGGGGACAGGATTACGGTGAACACCGAAAGTGAGCCGGTCCGATTTCTCCTCATCTCCGGCCGTCCCCTGGGAGAGCCTGTTGCCTGGCAGGGACCGATTGTGATGAACACCCAGGAGGAACTTCGAATCGCCTTTGACGAATATCGAAAAGGCACGTTTATCAAACAACCATAACCGGAGCAATCGATGGATGAAACAATGAGCAAATACGGCAAATACATTATCACAACCCCGAAGCCCGCAGGCGAAGGAGATCCCCCTAAAGACGGCGCCGATGTCATGACACCCGTCACCTATATCGATGACAGAATCATCAAAGGGGCTTTCTACGTTGAGTGTTCCTGGTTCTGGAAACCCACCAAACGCTCACCCCCGCCCCACGTTCACGAATTTGACGAGGTCCTCTCATTTTTCGGATCGAATCCGGAAGACCCGATGGACCTATGCGGAGAGGTCGAATTATGGCTGGACAGTGAAAAACATATTCTCTCCCGGAGCTGTTCCGTGTACATTCCGAAAGGCCTCAAGCATAGCCCGATGATTATCCGGCGTGTCGATCGGCCCATTTTTCATTTTTCAGCCGGCACCTCCGGAAACTACAGAAAGGACATAGGTTTGATAGAAACCGAATAGAGCCAATTTCAAAACATCCCATCTGTTGACAGGTCAACGATAACATATGGAAACGCTATGAAAGGATAAACCCTTTCAGTAAAATTACACCGGCAGTGGCGCCCGGATCTTCCAGCCCTTTGGACTGCTCCCTGTAATAGGCAATCCGGCCGTGCTGAGCGATCATATTTTTAGTTGCTTCGAGGCCCTTTTCGGCCGCTGCCAGTGCCATCGATAAGGCTTTGTCAGGGGCCTCGGCGTTATTTTGGCTGAGGGCGTCGGCAGCCGGTTTCAGTGCGTCGATGATGGTCTTGTCTCCCGGTCTTGCTTTGCCCCGTTCCATAATACCTGTCACGAAAGCCTGAAAAAAATCAGCCAGATCCGCGCTCGTCAGCTCGTCCTTACCGGCCACGGCTTTGCCGCCCCGCATAAATCCGGTTCCCATCAAAGTGCCCATGGTCGAGGGGGCGGCTTTGGCCATCTGCATGCCGGCCCTCATAAATATTTTGCCGATATCGGTCTCGGCCGTATCCCTCAGTTCATCAAAGGCGGCCGTAAAGGCCTTGGACATGGTAAGGCCCAGATCGCCGTCCCCCATTCGGCCATCGAGTTCCACCAGAAAATCCTTCCGGTCGTTAAAAAGCACTTTCAGGTTTTTCAGGATTTTCAGGATGTCATTTTTATCGAGTGAACCCATTATAAATTTTCTCCCCATCCACCTGCCCGCATCTTGTGAATGTCATACGCTCAGCTGCGCCTGCTCGAAAAAAGGCGTTCGGGCCGGCCTGGCCAACAGCCGCTTCAGTTCATCATCGAGCTTTAACAGCGAAATCGAAAAACCGGCCATCTCCATGGAGGTTGCGAACTCCCCCACGTACACATGAAAAACGGAAATGCCTTTTTGCTTCAACACCTGGTTGATTCGGCGATAAACAATATACATCTCCTCCTTGGGGGTGGCGCCGAGACCATTGATGAGCACCGCTACTTCCTCGGCTTTCCGAAAAGGCAGATCTTCCAGGATTGCCGTCATCATCGTGTCCACCACCTGATCCGCCTGCTGGAGCTTCCCCCGATGGATGCCAGGCTCTCCGTGAATCCCCATGCCGATTTCCATTTCATCGTCGCCGATCGTGAATCCGGGCTTGCCCACTTCCGGTACGATACACGGCGTCAGCGCCACGCCCATCGTCCTGACATTGGCAACGGTTTTTTCGGCAACCCGCTTGACTTCCTCAATGGGCGCCAACTCGTCGGCTTTCGCGCCGGCAACCTTGTACACGAAGAAAATGCCCGCCACTCCTCTGCGCTTCTGTTCCTCTCCTTTTGAGGCCGAGGCGACATCGTCCATCCCCACCAACGACATCACTTTAATGTCTTCCACTTCGGCCATTTCGGCGGCCATATCAAAATTTAGAATGTCACCGCCGTAATTGCCATAGATGTACAGGACACCGGCACCGGCATCGATGGCTTTTGTGACGTTCAGCATCTGTTCGGCACCGGGAGATTGAAATACCCCGCCCACCGAGCAACCATCCAACATGCCTTCGCCCACGTAGCCCAGAAACAATGGCAGATGTCCCGACCCTCCGCCGGTGGCCAGTCCGACCTTGCCCTGTTTTTTTTCGCCGCCTTTAACGATACACCGCAGATCATTTTCAACGTAACTAAGCTGGTCCGGGTGAGCGGCAAGAATGCCCTCGATCATCTCGTCAACAAAATTCTCGGGTTTGTTCAGGAATTTTTTCATTTTCACTCCCCTTTTATTGAAAGACAGGAACTTGCTCTCTGAAAGCGAGCATAAGCCAAAAAAAGACAGGAATTTGCTTGTCGGAGATAAATATATGTCAAAATATCCGATAGATTGTCAAGAAATAACCGCCGGCCCGGGGCGATCGCATGTAGGATGTGACGATGTAATCGGGGTCGGAATCGCTATCGCTATCGGTATCGTTATTGAGCCTTTTTCGATCCCGATACCGATAACGATTCCGACCCCGATAATCACATCACCCGATTTTCCATGCGATCGCCCTGGCCGCCGGCTCGATATGCCTTGACACTTTGGCGTATTTTAGCATATTCCCAAGTACCTATAGTAAGAACATGCATCATATCTTTCCTGCAACAATTCAGGAGGTAAATGTATGAGAAGAATCCTATTATCGGTATTGGGAATATTTTCGGGTTTCATGTTTATATTGGCAGGATGGACGCCAACCGCCAACGCCGCCCCAGCACCCGTTAACAACACTGAAATCGTCAGTGATTCAGCTGCCGGCACTTCGGCCACCAGTGGGGTCAGCACCCTTCGCGTCGGAGCGGCAAAAGTCAAAATTAAGTTTCCGAACAACTTTTTCCCATATACTTCGTGGGGTCCACGGCATTTTACCGGTATTCATGACGATATTTATGTTCGTGCCATCATGATCGAAAATATGGGAACGAAGGCTCTTCTGATTTCCATTGAGACCGGCGATGTGAATGATCAATGGCTACCTGAAATAGCCAAGATCTCCGGTGTCCCCGAATGCAATATCTTTTTGACTGCAACGCATACCCATAGCGCGCCGTTTGTTAGCGAGTCTTACCCCGAACCGGCATTGCAGGATGTGGGAAAGAGCAAACTTTTTGCCGACAATACGTGGGATGCCCTCTCGGAAGCATTACAGATGTCCATAAAAAATATGCAGCCGGCAAAAGTTTGTTACGCAACCGGAGAATCCGATATTAACGTCAACAGTGATTACAAAAATACAGGCAACTCAAAAACCATAACAACCCCATACTATACCAGTCAAAATCCCCATGGGATATGCGATAAAACGGTTGCGGTCATGAAGTTTGCAGATATGTCCGGACAACCGATTGCCTACTTTATGAATTATTCCATACATCCTTTCGTCATGTTTCGTTCCAAAAATAAGGACGGGGGAATGGAAATATCCGGCGACATCGCCGGTTATACCTCCAGGTATGTGGAGGACAGAAGCGGGAAGAACTGTGTGGCGCTGTTTACGATATCATGCTCCGGCGATACGATGCCCAAGTATATAGCCCTTTATAATGTTTTTGACGCCCAGGGGAATTATACCACCGTGGATGCCAATGCCGCAGGATGGACGCTGGTTGACTTGCAGGCAATGGCGCTGGGCACGGAAGTCCTGCGCGTCGGTTCTCAGATGAGAGATTTTACTTCGAAGATTGCAATTTCAGGAACAACCAATAACATCACTGTACCTGGGAAAAAGAAATGGCACGGTGAGCCTTACGCCCTGCCGAAGGATTATACCTGGGAGGACGGGGATCCTGTAGAACTGCGGCTCGGTCTTCTAATGATCGATAATGTCGCCTTTGTAGGCCTTCCTGCCGAAGTCGTCACCAGCATCGGCCTGGATATTAAAAAAACACTGACGGGGGTTGGCTGCGCCAATGCCCTCTGCGTCACGCAGTGCAATGGTTCAGTCTCTTATATAAGTGACGATGACGGTTATGCCAAGAGGACGTTCTCCGCAAATGCTTCCCGCTGCAAGCCGGGAGCCGACAAGCTGATTATCCAAGAAGTGAAGAATATGTATGCGGTTATAGAAAAATAAGGTTCATCCGGCTTCATGCACCCTTTTGTCGATTGTGGCGGCTAATCCACATCATCCGGCTTGCCGGAGTATTCGGTGTAGAGATCCGGCAGAAATTTAGCCAGCTGCTGTGCTTCGATGGTGCAGTGGACCATGACCTTTTTAAGAAATTCATTGCAAAGCATGTTTTCCGGAGTGGTTTCGTCAAAGAAGACCTCGCCGTCTTTTACGCCATAGCCGATCCATTCGCGACTGATTTTCTCCATACCTCCCAACGGGCAAGGGCGGGAAAGCGTCAGGGCTATATGGGAGCCGGGAAGACGCTTGTGCTCCGGATCCGCGGTGTGGAACGTTTTGTAGGCACTGTCGACCCAGCAACCGGCCGCCTTGAGTTCTTTTTCCAGCTCATCCGTCAGCCCGTATTCCTTCAAATTAATGGGGTGACGAATCGTATAAATTTTTTCGTCTCCCTGCCCGAGGTCGAGGGATTCATATGTCCAGATTCCGTCCTGTCTGTCCCTCCCGTTGACGTAACCGTGGCCAATATGATCAGGCGGGCACCAGATTTTATATTTGACATTGTCCAGCCCGGTGGGGCCCAGCGGCTGACTTTTCGGAGGAACATTCAGCCAGTGAAAATACCAGGCCAGCATTTTGGGTTCGCAGCTGTTCGGGTATAGGCTGTACATGGCGATGTATCCCGAGCCGTCATCCATCATGCAGTAACCGTATTCAATGGGCTCGTAGTCAAAGGGTTTGAGCAGATCGAGCCAGTTCTCGGCCCTGATTGCCAGCTT
This sequence comes from Desulfobacterales bacterium, assembly GCA_040235505.1. Lineage (GTDB taxonomy): Bacteria > Desulfobacterota > Desulfobacteria > Desulfobacterales > JAFDDL01 > JBECKW01. The sequence continues at coordinate 1,338 of JBECKW010000087.1, read as the reverse complement.
CGGATCCATGGGGCCCGCGTCAAGGATCTGCTGCTGTAAGGGGGCAGGCGAGTGCAACGGCAAATCATAATATTTCGCCATTGAGAGTTTCTCTTCTCCTGGAAGCAGTTCTGGTTTCTCGGTGTAAATCATTTTCTTTCTCCTTTGGGGTTGTTATTTCAGGGCCATCGGCATCGGCCCTGTTTCTCCTATTTTTTGGCTTCAGATCCCGATAAAATTTATCCAGCCGGGTTGGCGCCTATCGGACCGGCTCGATTTTTGGTGCCGTGGAGACTTCCACGTTTGCGGGCGTAAGTCGCGGCGCCAGAAGATGAGACAGAAAAAGCGCCACCACATAGGCCCCGCTGGCCATGAAGAAGATCGGGAAATAACCGCCGCTGTGTTCCACGATCTGCCCGATCGCAAACATCAGCACCATGGTGGCGCCGGTGCTGCACACGCCCGCGATCCCGACGACCGAGGCCACCGTGCGTTTGGGAAACATATCGCTCGCGAGGCAGAAGATATTCGACCCCCATGCCTGATGTCCCGCCCCTGCCATCGTGATCAATATGGCGGCGACCCATTTGCTGGTGGTCAATGCGGCACAAAACACCGGCACCGTCGCCAGGGCGCAAACCAGCATCGCCATCTTGCGCGCCCGATTGAGGGTCCACCCGCGGTCCATGAATATTTTCGACAGCCAGCCGCCCCCAACGGCACCCAGGGCCGAGATGAGGTAGATGCACACGAGCAGGTATTTTCGTTCATCGGGCCCGAGATCGAATTTTCTGGCGAAAAAATCCGGTGAGCCGAACAGATAAAACCACCAGAAACCGTCCGTCAGTGATTTCGCGCAGATGAAGGACCATGTCTGCCGGTGCGGTATGAGCTTTCGCCATGGAATCTTCACGGTGGGCTCGTCCGCCGCCCCGGGGTCGCTCTGAATATGCGCGAGTTCCGCTTTGCTTACGCTGCGATGCTTTTCCGGTTTCCGGTAGTATTGGATCCAGATGATGACCCGGACAAGGTCAAGGGCGCCGGTGATGAGAAAGACGCCGCGCCAGCCCAGGGCCTTGCCGCCGATGGTCCAAACGGTGAACAGTATCAGGAGATAGGGCAGCAGCCACGGCACCAACACGGCGCCGATACTGGAAGCGCCGGTTGCAACGCCGGTCGCCAACGCCCGTTCCTTCTTTGGAAACCATTCGGCGATGGCCTTGATGATTGCAGGAGAAACCGCGCCTTCGCCCAGGCCAAGCAAGACGCGGCAAATCACGAATCCGATCAGGACGTTTCCAAAAAGGCCGCCTATTTCAGGCGCCACCGCGTGAAGCATCTCCGCCGCCATCCAGAGGA
>JBECKW010000028.1:0-5043 GCA_040235505.1 Desulfobacterales bacterium | reverse complement strand
TCGATGGGATCCAGCCGGGCGGCTTTCCGGGCCGGGAAAAAGCCGAACACCACACCTACCGCCGCGGAAAAGGCAAAGGCGAAGAGAATAACCCCCGGGCTGACAATAAAGAGAAGCTTCAGCGGTTTGCATATGAAATAGGTTGCCAGAAGTCCGATCACCACCCCGACAAACCCGCCGAAGGAGGAAAGCACAATGGCTTCCACCAGAAACTGGGTCAGCACGTTTTTCTCCAATGCGCCGATGGCCAGCCGAATACCGATCTCCCGGGTTCTTTCCGTCACCGATACCAGCATGATGTTCATGATGCCGATGCCGCCTACCAGCAGGCTCACGGCAGCGATGGCCCCGAGAACCGCGGTGAGGATCAGGATAACCTTGTTGACGGCGCTCGATATACCCGCCTGATCTGAAATGTTGAAGGTATCTTCCTTTCCGACTGGAATGCGGCGGCGCTGGCGAAGCAGCTTCGTAATGTCTTCTTTGACCTTCCCGGTTGAAGCGCCGTCCTGGGCGGAAACGATGATCACGTTAATAAATTTGTTACCCGCGATGCGTCTCTGAAACGCCCGAAGGGGTAACAGGACAAAACTGTTCGGATCCTCCATGCCGAAAGCCACCAGTTCCTTGGCCTTGAACACACCGATCACCTGAAAGGAGATATTTTTCAGACGAATCGACGCACCGACGGGATTCTGGGCGCCAAACAGCTTTTCGCGCACCGTTGACCCTATAACGCAAACCGCTTTTCCGGATCCGGATTCCCCGTCGGTGAACGACCTTCCGATGTCAATTTCCCAGTCCTGGGCTTTTATGAATCCGTTGGTGCTTCCGATAATCTGGGCGTTCATGTTCTGGTTTCCGTAAATGAGCTGGGCGGATCTGCCGGTATAGGGCGCGAGGGCGTAGATATTATCCACCTCCCGCTCGATGGCCGTGCAGTCCGAATAATCGAACAGGACGCTCTCGATGCGGGCGCCGCCCTGGATGGCCGCATTGGACGGCTGCACCCAGATCAGGTTGCTCCCCAATGTGGAAATCTCGGAAGTCACCTTTGCCCTGGCACCTAAACCGAGGGTCACCATGATGATCACCGACGCCACTCCGATCACGATCCCCAGAATGGTCAGGGACGAACGCATGAGGTTTCGCCGGATTTCCCGAATGGACATCAGAATCGTCTGCCAGAACATTATCGGGGCCCTCCATTGGACGCATCGGCTACGATATGTCCGTCCAGGAAGTGTATGACCCGGCCGGCATAGGCCGCGGCCTCCTCTTCGTGGGTCACCATGACGACGGTGATCCCCCTTTCCCGGTTCAGGTCTGTAAGGAGATTCATGATTTCGCGGCTTTTGGCCGAATCGAGATTTCCGGTGGGCTCATCCGCGAGCAAAACCTTCGGGTCGGAGACAAGGGCCCGTGCAATGGCCACCCGCTGCTGTTGTCCGCCGGAAAGCTCAGCCTGGGTATGGCGCTCCCATTGGAGAAGACCCACGGCCTCCAGGGCACTTCTGGCCATTTTTTTTCGCTCCCGGATATGCACGCCGCGATAGAACAGGGGAAGCTCCACATTCTCCAGGGCCGTCGTCCGATTCAGCAGGTTATAGCCCTGGAACACGAACCCGATATAATGGCGCCGCAGCAGGGCCCGCTGCCGTCGAGTCAATTTCGACACGTTGACTCCCCCGAAGAAGAAATCTCCTGCCGTCGGGGAATCGAGGCATCCCAGGATATTCATGCAGGTGGATTTCCCCGACCCGCTCGGCCCCATCACGGCCACGAATTCCCCCTGGTTCACGGAAAAATCGACATGGTCCAGGGCGACCACGGCGGCATGGCCGCTGCCGTATACCTTCGTGATGCCTGCAAAGCCGATCAGGATATTGTTTTTCGTCATGGCTTCCGTGTTGTGGCTCATCATCCCACTCCCACCGAAATGGTGGTTCCGCCAGTCCCACCGGTGTTGATGATCAAAAGATCACCTTCCTTCAGCTCCCCGCTTTTGACTTCGGTATGGTCCAGATCGGTCTCGCCGATGACAATCGGCACTTGAACCAGCTCGCCCTCCCGGAGGGTCCAGACCATCTGCTGGTTGATTTTGGCGGTTCCGGTTTCCTTCTTCTCGGGCTCCGCGACGGGAGGGGCTTTCGCTCCTGCTTTCGGCTTTTCGGTAAACCTTGCCAGGTCCTTCGGTGTCGGCGAAAACCGAAGCGCCGCGTTGGGAATCAGAAGCGCATCACTGATCTTATTCACAACGATTTCCGCCGTGGCGGTCATACCTGGCCTGAGCAGCAGCTCGCTGTTGTCGGCGGAGAGCACGGTCTCGTAGGTGACCACTCCCTGTTCGGTTTTAGAGCCATAGCGGACTTTCAGCACCTTGGCGTTAAAGGTCCGGTCCGGGTAAGCATCCACGGTGAAGGTGGCTGTCTGCCCCGCCTTCACCAGCCCCACATCCGCCTCGTCCACATCCACATGAAGCTCCATTCGGCTCAAATCTTCCGCCAGCTTGAAGAGAGTCACCGCCTGAAAGTTCGCCTGGACCGTCTGGCCCGGCTCCACGTCGCGGCTCAGTACAATCCCTTTGACTGGAGAATAAATGATCAGCTTCGAAAAGTCTGTCTCGTTGGTATCCAGAGCCGCCTTGGCAACGGATACCTGGGCCTTTGACGCCGCCTCCGCTGCCTGGGCCTTTTGAAGGGTTGTCTCCGCCACCTCGAGCTCCTCCTGTGACGGCACCTTTTTATCGCTGCGCTGCCAGACATCCTGAAGCCGGTTCAGCTTTTTCTGGGCCTCCTCGAGAGCCGCCTGGGATTGAAGCAGCTGCGCCTTTGCCGACTGCAGGCTGGCCTTGGATTGCATCACCTGGGCCTCCAACCTGGAAGGATCCAGCTTTGCCAATACCTGCCCCACCTCCACATGATCGTTGAACGTTACCGCCACACTTTCCACGATACCTGACTGCTCGCTGCCAACATTTACCTGGTTCGTGGGCTGCAGAGAACCGGTGGCGGTAACGGTGACGGTCAGGGGACCTTTTTTGACCGCTTCGGTTTTAAAGTAATCCTTTGGGTCCAACTTTTTTTTCTTCGCAAACGAAAATATCACGGTACCCGCCACCATCAGCACCAGAATCCCGATGATCCATTTCCATTTTTTCTTTCGTCCGCCGGACGAACCGATCCCCAGGGTCTCAATGATTTCGGCCTGCGCATCTGTATCTTTTGTTTTCATCCCTCATCTCCTTACCCCCGCAAGCGGGGAGGCTGTAGGCTATTGGCGATAGGCTATAGGAATTTTGATCTTCTCAGCTTCTCAGCTTCTCAGCTTCCTTCAGTATGGCTGCTGTCCCACCCGCCGCCGACCGCCTTATAGATTGTGACAATATCTTCTATAATCCTGGCATCACTCTGGGTAAGCTGATCCTGGAGCGTTAGAAGCGTCCTTTCCGAATCCAGCACCGTGGTGAAATCAACGAGGCCCGAAGCATATTGGTCTTTCGATATTTTGGCCGCCTGCTCCGCCGCCTGGTAGGCGGCCAGAAGAGACGCCCGGCTGTCCTTTTCATATGCATAGGACGTGAGACCGTTTTCAACGTCCTTGAGGGCGACCAGGAGTGCTTTTCGATAGGCGATCAGGTTCTGTTCCTGAAGCTCATATTGAAGTTTTACGTTTCTCATAATGGCGCCGGCTTTATAAACGGGCCAGGAAATAAGCGCGTTGGTCCCCGCATGCAAGCTGTCGGAATCCAGAAGGTCTCCTGCGGAAAGCGCATCGAGTCCGATGGAGCCGGATAAAGACAAACTGGGGTATAGCTTTGCCTTGGCAACCCCGATCTGGGCAGTCTGGGCCTCCAGTTCCCGTTCCGCCTTCCGAAGATCCGGCCGCCTGCGAAGAAGATCCGCCGGAATTCCCACGGTTATTTTATCCGGCGGCGTCGGAATCGGGCGATAGGTCGAAAGCTCGGTATCGAGCGTTCCCGGAAACCCGCCCAGCAGCACCGAAAGAGCGTTGAGGGTTTGCTTAATGTCGGAATGAAGCGAAGGGATGCTGGAACGTGTCTGTTCCAGGTTGGATTTGGCTTTCTGGACATCAAGCTGCGTAGTGAGTCCCGCCTGGTATCGCCATCGGGTGATCTTCAGCGTCTCTTCCTGGGAGGCGAGATTGGCTTCGGCCACCGAAAGCCTTGACTGGTAGGACCTCAGCTGCACATAGTCAGTCGCCACCTCGGCAAGGAGAGACACCAGGACATCCCGGTAGGAATCTTCCGAGACCTGAATCTGCGCGTCCGATGCCTCCAGGGTTCGCCGAACGCCGCCGAAAATATCCAGTTCCCAGCTTGCATCCAGACCGGTGCTGAAGGTATCGGTCGAAGAAAAATCACCGTGAATATCGTTTTGATAAGTTCTTCCGGCCGATCCGCTCGCATTCACCGATGGATACAGGTCGGCACCGGAAATCCCCCGCCGGATTCGTGCCTGACGAACACTGGAGAGTGCCGAGTGAAGATCCAGGTTGTTCTTAACCGCCCGATCCATCAGGGTGTCTAAAACCGGATCATTCAGGGTTTGCCACCAGGTTGCCAGCCCATGATCATTCGAGCCCTCAGCCTGCATGGAATCGGCATTTTGATGCCACGCATCGGGCACCGGCATATCGGGACGCACATAGTCCGGCCCGACGGCACCGCAGCCGGCAAGAAAACAGATGGTCACCAGGCCCAGCAGTAAGCGCAACCCACGATGAACGCCGACACCGGTAAAAATTTGAACGCTTCGATCCATAATAAGCTCCCATTCCCGAACAAAAAATGCTCTTGCAAAAGCCGGATACCCCACGAAGGGCAACCCGACGCCGGGATGAACTGTGAGCACGAAGAAAAACAATGTGCATCGACACACTGGATTCTTCGCCTCATCAATCAAATTGTCACAGGGTACTAGCCAGAAAACGTTTGAACAGCTATTTACAGGTTACGAATCAGGTCTAAAAAAGTTTCAACATTTTTTCCGGGGCTTTGAAATCAAAACCGAATGGATTTTG
>JBECKW010000215.1:0-5191 GCA_040235505.1 Desulfobacterales bacterium | reverse complement strand
GCCTTATCATACGCCTCCATCAGCCTGCTGATGCTTACATGCGTATACCGCTGGGTGGTGGCCAGGCTTTCGTGTCCCAGAAGTTCCTGCACCACCTTCAAATCGGCCCCGGCATCCAGCATGTGCGTGGCGAACGAATGCCGGAGCGCGTGGGGCGATACCGGCACCTGAATTCCGCACTGACGGGCGATTTTTTCCAAAATGCGGGCCATGGACCGGGTCGTAAGCCGTTTTCCGAACTTATTGAGAAAAAGCGGTTCACCGGCGTCCATCCCGATGCCGGACTCCCGGCGAAGCCTGCGCCGGTAAGCTTCGATAGCCGACAATGCATGCCGGCCGATGGGGACCCGTCGTTCCTTGTTGCCCTTCCCCACCACCCGAATCGTGCGGCCGGGGAAATCGACATCGGCGATATTCATCCCCGCAAGTTCAGAAACCCGAAGCCCGCTCGAATAGATCGTTTCGAACATGGCACGGTTTCTCAGGTCCGCCACCGTATCCCCGGAAATCCCGTCCAGCATGCGAAGCATGTCGTCCACGGACAGATAGACCGGGATATGACGCGGCTGTTTTGGCGTCATCACCAGTTCCGCCGGGCTGTGGGTGAGAAAGCCGTGTTTCACCAGATATTTAAAAAACGACCGAACCGCCGAAAGTTTCCGGGCGATGGTCGACTTGCCGTTTTTTTTGTGAAGAACGGTCAGATACGCCCGGATCATCAGGGCGTCAATCCGGTCCGGCCGCAGCGCCCCGGGTGTTTCCGGCGGTGTGTCGATGCCCGGTCCCTTCCGGGCGACGATATGAATGAATTCATTGAGGTCGTGCCGATAACCGCGACATGTGTTTTCAGAATATCCCCGTTCCGAAGCCAGATATTCCAGAAACATGGACAAAAGCGCGTCACAGGTGGCCATACCCGTCGATTCCTCACCCGGAAAAATCAATCAGCCGGGCGAGTTCGGCCCAACTGTTCACCTCTGTGAACCGATGGGGTTGCCGGTTCCAGGGTTGCTTGAATAAAATGGGGACAATCCCCGCCTCCTGGAGAACGAAGCATGTCTCCAGGCGATCTTCCACAAAATAGGTCATTCTTTTGTCCAGCAGCACCGACGCTTTTTCATCGAAAGACCCGGTCGCCACCATTTCCACCAACCCGGCGTCCTGGAATATGTTTTCACGTACCCAGTCCCCCACAGGTCCCAAGCAGGGCCGGGCCGTAACAAACAGAACCGGACTGTGGCATTCCGCAAGCCGGTTCAGAACTTCAAAGGCACCGTCGATGATTTTCAGCGGATGGCGATAGTCTCCATCCACAATCCTGCAGCTGATTTCCTTCAATATCTCCGGATCGATATTCAGGCAATCCTTAAGGGAATAGCTGGTAATATCACTGTAACCGATGCCTTGTATTCGATACTCGCTCCGGGCGATGTCGAGGAACAGGGCCATGGTGTCGGCGATTACACCATCAAAATCAAATGCTAGGGTTGCCGGATTGATCATGGAGTTCTTCAGCATCTTTGTGACGTCATTATGCCGCGCCCTGGGTCCGCGTCATGTTCCGGGGACGGAAGCAGAAAGCGGTGAGCCGTATTTCCAGTGCTCACCGCTCGGTATTCCGCGTCTGTATATATTCCGCGTTATTCGGAACCAATTTCAATTGGCCTAAATGAAACGTTTTGAAACAGGCTCTTCGGAAAAAGAATTATGCCGCACGCCTGGTTTTTTTCTTCAGCCGGTTGATGCGGCGCCTTAAAATCTTTGCTGCCTTACGATCGCCGGATGCAAGCGCATCCATTTTCTGACCCTTGAAATGCCGGATCTTCTCCTTCAGGTTCATCGGCGGGCCGGCGGCGGCAACTTTGGCTTTGGGTTTGGGTTTTGGTTTAGGAGCTTCTTCCACCATGCCCTTGGCCTTTTTTATCGCGTCGAGCAGCTCGTCCTTTTTCATTCCATGAACACCGGTAACTTCCGGCATTTCGCTGGCAACTTCGCGAAGTTCCTTGACAGTCATCTTATCCAACGGTTTTTCTGTCGCCTCTTTTTTATCGCTCATCTTCGCTCAGATCTCCTTTCTCTCAACAGTTGCCCCCGGAAGGGTTTCAATGCCTTAAAAAAGTACCGTTCAGCTATGCAGGTCATAAACAATTTAAAGCAGCCATGTCAATGGGTAAGGGTAAGGGGTTTAGGCAAATAAGGGGTTTAGGCTGAAGACTGAAGGCTGAAGTGAACAACGAAAACGGTACGGCGGAACCGCCGTCCCTTATCCCTTCAACCTTCAGCCTTCTACCTTCAACCTTTTTCACCCTTCAACCTTTTTCATCCTTCTCATCTAAGAATCTCAAAAAGGGTTTGAACAGATCCAAGGGGAACGGGAAAATGGTGGTGGAATTATTTTCGGCGGCCATCTCACGCATGGTCTGGAGATAACGAAGCTGAAGGGCCATGGGATGATCCCGGATCACGGTGGCGGCCTCCGCCAGTTTCGTCGAGGCCTGGTATTCGCCTTCCGCATTGATCACCTTCGCCCGCCGCTCCCTTTCGGCCTCCGCCTGCCGGGCCATGGCCCGCTGCAATTCCTGGGGAAGATCGATGTGCTTCAGCTCCACGGTCGTCACCTTGATGCCCCACGGGTCTGTATGGGTATCCAGAATTTCCTGGAGTTCGGCATTGATCTTTTCCCTGGCGGAAAGCAGCTCGTCCAGATCCGCCTGACCGCAAACGCTCCGGAGCGTCGTCTGGGCCAACTGGCTCATGGCGTAACTGAAATTTTCGACCTCGATGATCGCCTTGATCGGTTCCACCACCCTGAAATAGATCACGGCATTGACCTTCACCGATACGTTGTCCCGGGTAATAACATCCTGGGGATCCACATCCAGCGCAACCAGACGGAGACTCACTTTCACCATCTTATCAATAATCGGAATCAGAATGATCAACCCCGGCCCTTTGGCCTGAATGACGCGCCCGAGCCTGAAAATGACACCCCGCTCATACTCGTTGAGCACCTTGATGGCGGACCACAAAAACAGCAGGACAACAATTATTACTGGAATAAAGTTGATGAGCATGATCGCCTCCTTCTAATTGCGTTAGAGGTCAGAGGTCAGAAATCAGAGGTCAGGTTGGTTCGCCGCCTCTGACGGTTCTTTGCGACCTCATTGATTTTTAATCTTACGGAAACGGAAGAATCCTTTCACCAGGTATAGTTATCTATCGTTTGAAGTGTGCAGTTTTTTTTCTGATCTCTGGCCTCTGGCCTCAGACCTCTGGCCTCTGATCTCTGACCTCCGCCGCCTCCACCTCCAGCAGCAGCCCCCGGACCCCCACCACCTTCACCCGCGTGCCGACCTCGACCGGACTGCCCGAAACCGCCCGCCACAACTCTCCATGAACGAACACCTTCCCCTCAGGCGCCAGAGGCACTTTCACAACCCCTTCCTCGCCGATGAGACCCTCTAAACCGGTTTTCGGGCGGGAGACCTGGGCCCGTACCACGAGGCTGGCCACCACAATGAAAAAAACAGATACAGTCCCCACTGTTGTCAGAAGCACCCCCATGGAAATCGCGATACCGCTGCTCCCGCTTTCAAACAGCATCATGGAGCCCAGCAGCATCGAGATCACCCCCGCAACGGTCAGCATCCCGTAGCTGGTCACCTTGAGTTCCAGGAAGAAAAAAATCAGGGCGAGAAGAATCAGCAGAATGCCGGCATAATTGACCGGAAGGGTCTGAAATGCAAAAAAGGAAAGGATTAGACACAGGGCCCCCACCACTCCCGGCAGCACCGCTCCGGGGTGGGCCAGTTCGAAGTAGAGCCCCGCCAGGCCGATCATTAATAAGATGTAGGCGATATTCGGGTCCCCGATCACACGCAGAATCCGGGTCCTGAGCCCCTCCTGGATGGGCCTGATCCGGCCGGGATCAAGGGAAAGGATCCCCTTTTCCCCGAGATCGCGTCCGTTTATCTGTGAGATGAGGTCCGGCAGGTCCTTTGCCACCACATCGATGATATTCTCTTTAAGGGCTTCGGTTTCGGTGATGGACACGCTCTCCCGGATAGCCTTTTCAACCCATTGGGCGTTTCGTCCGCGCTTTTCGGCAATGCTCCTGGCCTGGGCCACCATGTCGTTGACCACCTTTTCATTCATGGTCTCTTCGATGTCTTTTCCGCCGGTGGTCACCGGGTGCGCCGCCCCGATATTGGTACCCGGGGCCATGGCCGCGATATCCGCCGCCAGGGTAATCATTACCCCCGCCGAAGCCGCCCGCGCGCCGGAGGGATAGACGTACACAATCACAGGAATCTTGGCCCCGAGGATCGCCTGAACGATCTCCCGCATGGATTCGGAAAGGCCTCCGGGGGTGTCCAGTTCGATCACAAGGCAGGCGCCGCCCGCATTCTCTGCTGTCCGGATACTGTCTTTTACAAAGTATGATGTGCCGGGATTGATACTGCCGGACAGGGTCGCCACGTAAATGTCTCCCCCGTCGGCCGGGGATACGGTCGCCGCTCCCAGCACCACCGTCGCCAGAGCTGCCAGATATAATAGCGCATGTTTCATGGTCATTTGCCGGGTGCCTTTAGATTCAGGACTTCCATTATTTTCTGGACATCGTTCCAGACATCCCGCTTGCCGTCCGGGTTTCTTAAAAGATAGGCCGGATGGTAGGTTGGCATCACCGGGATGCCGTGATACTCGAAAAAGCGCCCCCGAAGCTTGGAGATGGGCGCCTGGGTTTCCAGAAGGGTCTGGGCGGCGAACTTTCCCAGCGCACAAATGCACGCCGGTGAAATGGCGGCAAGCTGCCGGTCCAGAAACGGCTTGCAGACCTGGATCTCATCCGGCAGGGGGTTCCGATTCCCGGGGGGCCGGCACTTCAGGATATTGCAGATATAAACTTCGTCCCGGGCTATCCCCATGGCCTGAATAATTCGGGTGAGAAGCTTTCCCGCCGCCCCCACAAAAGGCTCTCCCTGAACATCTTCATCGTAGCCGGGTGCCTCCCCCACAAACACCAGTCGCGCCCGGGGATTTCCCACGCCGAACACGAGATGGGTCCGAGTATCGGCAAGTTCGCACCGGCGGCACTCCCCCAGATCCTCTCGAACCTGGTCCAAGGACTCCACCACCCCCGAAGGTGCTCCTGTGTTTTTTCCCCTTTGTGCCTCTGTGCCTCTGTGCC
>JBECKW010000153.1:0-2870 GCA_040235505.1 Desulfobacterales bacterium | reverse complement strand
GAATCGGTGATAAAAAAGGGGACAAAAAAAGCTTGAATTGATATAATCCAAAAATATTTCCACATTTTCTCCACAGTTTGACTTTATAATATTAAGATACCAACCGGGTTATCATATAAATTCGGTGGCTGTTATTGACAATACTTTTATCTACGAAAGGAAAAAAGATGAAATTGAACCGATTGTTACTGGCCATTGTTTTGGGGGCTGCTCTTTGCGCCTATACGACAGTATGGGCCCAGGGTGGCGATGCGCCGGCCAAGAGCGGCGACGCGCCGGCCCAGAGTGGCGATGTGTCCGGCAACCCGGATTTTTCACCGGTAACCGAGGCTGTCGATACCAATCACGATGGCAAAATGAGCCTTGAAGAGTGGACCGCCAAGGGGCTTCCCATGTCATCCTTCAATATGTTTGAAAAGGGACGCGGATATGTAACGCAGAAAGACTATGAAGAGAATGCCGCGCCTGCCGGTATCGATATCAATGGGGACGGAAAACTCACGGTGGAAGAATTTATAGAGTTCGATAAATCCATGTCTGGCGGCGGTGCTCCGGGTGGTGGTGCGCCAAATGGCGGTGCTCCGGGTGGCGGCGCTCCGGCTGGTCAATAAGGTGATCGTTCTTGGCTTCAACAGACAAGGGCGCAAGCCTTATGACCGGAGCCCGAGATAGGTTTTCTTGAAATAAAAAACAGCCGATATTCCGGGCGGAAAAATGGAGGGGACATTCTTGACATTTAAACATTCAGGCTTTCTGAAAAAAGTTTAGAAGTTGAGAGCGTCCCCTGTCGCCCATGGTTATGCAAAAATGCCCAGGGAAGGGCTTAAGCGTTTGACAATGGGATTTCGGTTTTGCTTCAACACAAACACTCGCAGGTATTTATGTGTCCGCTCGCCCTTCGTCTTCTGATGTAGTGTTCAATTTTGCATGCGCAGTTTTTCCTCTTCGAGTTTATCCCGAAAAAGAGTCCAGTTTTTCTTCGTATGCCGCATCGATCTTTTCCCTGCGCTCAGTGGTTCTCTTCAATCTTGGAAAAAAAAGACCGTGCACATTGACAGCGATGCCATGAAACGATAGGTAAACGAAACCTTGGTGTATATTTATAATATCCAATAGTTGCGGATGGAGCCGCCTTTCGGGATCATAATAATGTCTAAAGAAATTGGTGCCGGCTGCCGAATGAAGGATGAGTGCTTGTACGTTTTTCCCGAATCGCCCTCTGTTCCAAGCGGAAACAAACGATGCATTCCGGAGGCGAGTCCGGGTCAATGGATAGCGGGTTTCTAATAGCCTCATGATGAACAATACGAAAAAAGGTCGTGTAAAATGAAACAAATGAGTCTTCGTTTCAGGTTTGTCGTCTTTGTCGCGGTGGTTACCCTGATGTCGCTATGCCTCAGTTTTCTTGTGGCGATGCAGAACAATAATTACTTATTTCTTCTTGCCGGCGGCGTCATACTGGTGGTGGTGGTTTTGGCATCCATATTTTTTTCGGGGAAAATTATCGGCCCAATGATTCAAACAGTATCGGAGCTTTATGAGGGCGCCGAGCATAGCCTTCTGGCGGCCACACGCCTGACCGAGTCGAGTTTTTCCGTGGCGCAAGGTTCCACAACCCAGGCGGCAGCCGTTGAGGAAACATCTTCCTCCCTTGAGGAGATGGCGGCCATGACCCAGCAAAATGCGGAAAACATCCGGGAGGCGGACACTAAGATGAGGGAATCGGAGGTGTATGCGAAGAAATCCCTCGTATTTATGGGCGAACTCAAGGATTCCATGAGAGAAATCTCAATGGCCAGCGAAGAGACGTCCAAAATAATCAAAACCATCGACGAGATCGCATTCCAGACCAACCTGCTTGCCTTGAACGCCGCGGTGGAAGCTGCCCGGGCCGGCGAGGCCGGGGCAGGTTTTGCCGTGGTGGCCGACGAGGTCAGGAACCTGGCGATGCGGGCAGCGGAAGCGGCCAAAACCACCTCCCAAATGCTGGAAGATACGCTGGGAAAGGTGGAAAAGGGCGTGGAGCTTGTGTCCAAAACCAGCACTACTTTTGACAATATGACGAAAGGCGGCGCACAGGTGGCGCAACTTCTGGTAGAAATCGCCGCTTCTTCCAGTGAACAGGCAACCGGCATCGAGCAAATCAACAAGGCGGTTTCGGAAATAGATAAAGTGATCCAGACAAATGCCGCAGGCTCCGAGGAAAATGTGGGGGCATCCAGGGAAATGAGTGAGTGGGCTGAAAAAATGAAACAATATGTGGCGATGCTGGCTGCCATCGTCTCCGGCAGTGAAGCGATGATCGACATGCAAACCGACGCCTCCGCGGTGGCCACCGCCCCCAGGCACTCGGGACAAGCCGCCACCAAAGAGAATCCCCTCTCGAAAACCCGCCAGGGGCCGCGCCCGGCAAAGACCAGAGAAATATCTCCTGAGAAGATCCTGCCCCTGGACAGTGATGACTTCGAGGATTTTTAGGACCCCGGAAATCGAGGCTTTCCGGGCCGAAGGACAAGAAAGGTCGGATTCATCACGATAAGGCGTATTCAGATAATCACAAAAAAAATTAAAGACTTGTCACCACGAGGGCACGAAGAACACGAAAAATAAATTTAGGTTCATCACGATAACGCATACTCGTACAATTGCTTATGAACAGAAACTGAAAAATTATAATTGGCCACAGACCCACACGGACAGACACAGACGTTTGTTCGAACGACCTGTTCGTACAAAAATTGGGGACCCTTCAGGTGGCTGAACCTATTCGGCCTAATGCAAATGTATAACCCGTCATCATCGACGGATTTTCAATATCCCCGCACACACTGTTTCATTGCCAGGACGGCTGACTATTTTTGGCCGGGCAA
>JBECKW010000128.1:0-17913 GCA_040235505.1 Desulfobacterales bacterium | reverse complement strand
GGCCCCCGTCATAATATCTTCTTCAGCGGCGATTCCGGATATTTCGATGGGTTTAAAAAAATCGGCGATACCCTCGGTCCCTTCGACATGACGTTTATCGAGTGCGGCGCCTACAGCGATATGTGGCGGAAACTGCATATGTTTCCCGAAGAGACCGTTCAGGCGCACCTGGACCTGAAGGGAAAGGTCCTCCACCCGATCCACTGGGGGACCTTCAACCTGGCGATGCATCCCTGGTACGAACCGATGAAGCGCCTGACCGCGGCGGCGGAGGCTGCAGGCGTGCCGGTGTCCACACCGATTGTCGGCGACACCACTGTTTTCGAGTCGGATCTCAAACAAATCAAATGGTGGGAAACCAATCCCGGCCGGAACCGGCTTCTCTTGTTTTAATATCTGCCCATGGTTGCAGGTACGGGTTGCAGGTTGCCCCGTCGCCGGGGAAACCTCTTATTCGATCACCATGATTACATCGCCGGTGGCGACCTCGGCTCCCTTGGCCAGGAGTATTTTCGTGACGGTTCCGGCGATGTGGCTGACCATATTGTTCTCCATTTTCATCGCCTCCATGATTGCAACCACCTGCCCGGGGGCGACCCGATCCCCCACCTGGACATCGATACTGAGGATGACGCCCGGAATCGGCGCCGTAATCTTATCAGCGCCGTCAGGTGTCGATACCTGTCGCGCCGGTGCAGCCGCGGGCGTGGCGGTTACGGCTGGGGCGGCAACGGGTTTGGGCGCCGCAGCCGCCGGATGGAACGTGGCGGCCGGAGAGCCTTCAATCCGGACCTTGTAAGGTTTGTGGTCCACGGTCACCTCGGCGACATCTCCCGTGATGGCGCCGATTTCGATATCAAATGTCTGCTCCTGGATCGTCAGTTTATATTTCATTTTTCTCCAGTCTCCTTCGAAATGCAGTGGGATCGGTCAAAAATACCCTGCCGGCTGTTCAGGGAAAGCGCCCGGCCGTGAATGATCCATTCGGATGCTTCGGTTTCCATAATCGGTGAAGACGAACGATTTTGCCCTTTCAGGTGCAGGTGCCATGCCAATCCGATGGCCGCCGCCGTTTCGGGAGAGACCGGCGCCGGTGTTTCGTCCGATTCTTCGGTCAGGTTTTTTTCCGGTTCTTCCGTCAGGGGAAGATACGGTTTGTTCTTCTTCTTTCCTTCAAAATAGCTGAAGATCCTGCTCGAAAGCATCAAACCGACCATCAGGATAAGCAACATCAGGAAAATGCCGAAAAACCGGATAAACAGGGTCCCCAGGGCATACCCCCAGAAAGAATCGCGGGGGCCCCCCACCATGCGAATACTCCCGTTGACAAGGCCGTCACTGTCCATGGGCCCCCCGTCGGTCACATGGACCACAAGTTCATTGGCGCCGTCCGGGAGGGCAATGTTCTCCGCCATCGAGTTCGACCACTCCGGAGAGCCGGCCGACCTGAAAACCCAATACTCGGTTGCGCTGGTGAAATAGTTGGACGCAGCGGATATCTTCGCCTCACCGCCCGGGGACAGGCCCTTTACCTCTATGACAAACAGGGCGGAACGAAAATCCTTCTTGTCGATCTCGTCGGAAGCGGTTTCATCGACGTCCATGCCCTCGACGCTCGAAAGCGTTCCGGGGGAAACGGTGAAACGGATATCGATCTTCGTATTTTTCCCCTGGGGAATGAGCGAAGCGATGATGGAGCCGCCTTCCCGGGAAAAGTCGGGACGAGATACATCCGCGTCGTCCCCGTCGGCGGCCCATGCAGAGGTGGTGGAAAGGGTCATCGACATAAGGCCCAAGATTAAAAGAACTGCCACGAAAGTTCGCATGATTCACCTCGATTATTTAAACATGGCGATAAACATCCCGGCCGCCGCTGCGGAACCGATAACCCCCGCCAGATTGGGCCCCATGGCGTGCATGAGCAGCCAGTTGTCGGGATCGTATTTAAGTCCTTCCACTTGGGAGACCCGGGCGGACATGGGAACCGCGGAAACTCCCGCCGAACCGATCAGCGGATTGATCTTCTCCTTCAGGAACCGGTTCATGATGTGGACGGTCAGAATCCCTCCGAACGTACAGACCACGAAGTCGAGCAGTCCGAAGGTGAAAATGAGAAGCGGTTTCCAGCTCAGGAACACATCCGCCTGCATGGTGGCCCCCACCGACAGCCCCAGAAAAATAGTGACGATATTCATCAGGGAGTGTTGCGCGGTATCCGATAGCCGTTTGACGACCCCGCTTTCGCGCATGAAATTGCCGAACATGAACATCCCCATGAGCGGCGCCACGGCCGGAATGATCAGGATGATCAGGACGGACGCAATCAGGGGGAACAGGAGCTTTTCGCGGGCCGATACGACCCGAAGCTGGCGCATGCGGATTTTACGCTGCTCCGGGGTGGTCATCAGGCGCATGATGGGGGGCTGGATCAGGGGCACCATGGCCATGTAGGAGTACGCGGCCAGCGCATTGGCGCCCAACAGATGCGGCGCGAGCTTTGCCGTAAGGTAAATGGTGGTGGGACCGTCGGCGCCGCCGATAATGCCCACCGAGGCCGCTTCCTTGAGGCTGAAGCCGAAAAAAAGAACCCCGATATAGGTGATGAAGACCCCCAACTGGGCCCCGGCCCCGATAATCAGTGTTTTCGGATTGGCGATGAGAGGACCGAAATCGGTCATGGCCCCCAATCCAAGAAAAATGACACAGGGAATGATCTCCCATTGCACGCCGTACTTGTAAAAGGCGCGGATCAATTCAGGGGCTCCGTGCTCGGTGAACCCCATGAGGGGCACCAGCGGAAAGTTCACCAGAAAGATGCCGAAGCCGATGGGCAGCAGCAGCAGCGGTTCATAGCGCTTGGCCACCGCCAGGTACAGGAAGAAAAAAGCGACGAGCATCATGAACACCTGCCCGAAGGTCAGGTTCGGAATCCCGGTCTGGGTGACCAGGATGTTTTTAATCAGCTCAAATACGTACGCCCAGGACATGGTAGCTCCTTTTGAGAGTTAGAGGGGGATGTTGCCGTGCTTTTTGGGCGGGTTTGAATCCCGCTTGGTTTTCAGCATCCTTAGGGCACGGATAATCTGAGGACGTGTATCCGCCGGATCGATCACCCCGTCGATATATCCCAGTTCGGCGGCACGATACGGATTGGCGAATTTCTCCCGGTAGTCGTCGATGAGCTGCTTTCTGGCCGCTTCGGGATCTTCGGCCTTTTCGATTTCTCCCCGGCTGATGATGTTCACGGCGCCCTCGGCTCCCATCACGGCGATTTCGGCGGTGGGATAGGCCAGGTTGATGTCTCCGCGCACATGCTTTGAACTCATCACGATATAGGCCCCGCCGTAGGCCTTCCGGGTGATGATGGTGATACGCGGCACCGTGGCCTCACAGAAGGCATAGATCAGCTTGGCGCCGTGTTTGATGATGCCGCCGTGCTCCTGGTGAGTGCCCGGGAGAAACCCCGGCACGTCTTCATACACCAGGAGCGGAATATTGAAGGCGTCACAGAAGCGCACGAAACGCGCCGCTTTTTCCGATGCATTGATATCCAGGCAGCCCGCCATCACCGACGGCTGGTTTGCCACGATCCCCACAGGTCTTCCATCGAAACGGGCGAACCCCACCACAATGTTCGGGGCCCAGTGTTCGTGAACCTCGAAGAAATATTGGTTGTCGACATTGGACCGGATGATGCCGCGGATATCATACGGCTGGTTGGGGTCCGCCGGAACCATGCTCCGCAGGGTTTCGTCCCGGCGTTCGGGATCATCATCGCAGGGAATGTGCAGCGGGTCCTCCATGTTGTTGCGGGGCAGAAACGCCATCAGTTCCCGAATCTTTTCCAGGCATGCCGCGTCGTTCGAGGTGGCAAAGTGAGCCACCCCGCTTTTGGCATTGTGGGCCATGGCCCCCCCGAGGTCCTCCTTGGTGACCGTTTCCCGGGTGACCGCCTTGATGACTTCGGGACCGGTGATGAACATGTGGCTGGTTCGCTCCACCATGAAAATCCAGTCCGTCAATGCCGGTGAATACACCGCGCCGCCTGCCGACGGTCCCATGACGGCGGTAATCTGGGGAACCACGCCGGATGCCATTACATTGAGGAGAAAAATGTCGCCGTAGCCTGCCAGGCTCATGACGCCTTCCTGGATTCTGGCGCCGCCGGAATCACACAGGCCGATGACGGGGGAACCGGTTTTCATGGCCAGTTTCATGATCTTGCAGATTTTTTCCGAATGGGCCAGGGAAAGGGATCCCCCGAACGAGGTAAAATCCTGGGCGAAAAGGAACACCTGTCTTCCGTGTATCGTACCGTAGCCGGTAATCACGCCGTCCCCGGGAATTTTTTTCTTTTCCATTCCGAAGTCATGACAGCGGTGCGTTTTAAAGCGGTCCACTTCCTCGAAGCTGTCGGGATCCAGGAGCCGTTCAATGCGTTCCCTGGCCGTCATACGGCCCCCGGCCCGCTGCCGTTCCAAACGATCCGCGCCCCCGCCTTCCAAGGCGCGCTGGTCCCATGAATGCAGACGATCTATCGGTTCGCTCGTATTCATATTCTTCTCCGTTGGTATGATGGGTTGGTTGTCGAGGGATGCAAAACGGTCGGGCGTATGTTGCGGACAGCCGGTACCCGGATGTGCCCATGATGGATGAAATGAATCGTTTCATCAACGCCCTTATTCGCCTGGAAAAGAGAAATGGAAACATCGCCATTGTTATGGCTGCTTTTTAGGCGGCTTTCGAAATCCATTCAACGCAAAAATCAAATCCGCCAACGTATTCCAGTAAGTCACGGCAAAACAAGCGCTTGGATATTACACGAAACGACTTATAAAAATCAAGGCCTGTACAATGAAAAGCGAATACAATTTCGTGTTTTTCGTGTTTTTCGTGGACATCCTTCCGTTGGTTTTTTAAAATCCGTCTGTCCCGTGTTTATTGTCTTTTCGGTGTCGTTAACACATAGATCTTTTGGAAAGGTATTGGAATGGCGACCGTTCAAGGCATATTCGGATTGCTGGTGCTGATGGCCGTGGCATGGATATTTTCCGAAAACCGGAAAAAGATTCCCTGGAAAACCGTCGGATACGCCGTGGGGGTGCAATTGCTGCTGGCGGTTCTTCTCCTGAAGGTGCCGGCCGTCCGGCATCTGTTTATATTTCTCAATTCCCTGGTGAGCGCCCTGGAGCAGGCCCTTCAGGAAGGCACCACCATGGTCTTCGGCTACCTGGGCGGCGGCCCGCTTCCCTTTAGCGAAACCGGGGCCAGCACCTACATCTTTGCCTTCCGGGGGCTTCCCATGGTGCTTCTGGCCAGCGCGTTGAGTTCCCTGTTGTTCTACTGGGGCATCCTGCCCCGAATCGTCCGGGGGGTTGCCTGGCTGCTCCGACGGACCCTGGGCGTTGGGGGGGCCGAAGGCCTCGCAAACGCCGCCAATATTTTTATCGGCATGGTGGAAGCCCCGCTGTTTATCCGGCCCTACATGTCCAAAGTAACCCGGGGAGAGCTTTTTTCCATTATGACCTGCGGCATGGCCACCATTGCCGGCACGGTGATGGTGCTCTATGCCGGTGTCCTGAAACCGGTCATCCCGGATGCCCTGGGCCACCTGCTGGTGGCGTCCATCATCAGCGCCCCGGCGGCCATCGCCATGGCCCGAATCATGGTTCCCACAGTGGCCGGAGAGGAAACCGACGCAACGTCCGCCGCCCCCACCCCCGCCGGAAGCGCCATGGAAGCCCTCACCAATGGCACGGTGGAAGGCGTCAAGCTGCTGATCAACATCATCGCCATGCTGGTGGTGCTGGTCGCCCTGGTGGGACTGGTAAACATCGGTCTCGGCCTTCTTCCGGATATGGGGGGCGCTCCCGTCACCCTTCAGCGGCTTCTGGGGTTTGTCATGGCGCCGGTCATGTGGCTCGTGGGAATCCCCTGGAACGAATGCATCACCGCCGGCGGTCTCATGGGGACCAAAACCGTTCTCAACGAATTCCTGGCATACCTGCAGATGGCCGGCCTCGGGCCCGGTGTGCTCTCGGAGCGCTCCCGCCTGATTCTCACCTACGCCATGTGCGGGTTTGCAAACCCCGGTTCCCTGGGAATCATGCTCGGAGGACTGGGTGCCATGGCCCCTGACCGGCGGACTGAAATCGTCGGCCTCGGCGCCCGGTCGATCCTCGCGGGGACCCTGGCCACGTGTATGACGGGGGCGGTGGTGGGGATATTAACTGCATAACAGCAGTGCCTAAAGTGCACTAGAGTGCCCTAAAGTGCCTAAAGTTCAGGAGTCGTTTCACTCCACCATTTCAAATAAAACCTTAGTGAACGAAAATTTTAAAATATCCCTATAAAATGGTAGGCAGACCATGCATCAATCTGTTTTTTATATAAAAGGCAGAATACATCAACTTTAGGCACTTTAGCGCACTTTAGTCACTTTAGGCACTTTTCTCACGCCTTCCCAATAATGCTCCGGCGCATGTTCTCTTTCAGCTGTTTGGATTTGGTGTTCAGGTAGGTGGCGCCGTATCGAAGGTTTCTCTCCACCAGGTCCGGATAGTTTTTCAGGTTGCTGCGAAGCTTGGAGCTGTGGGAGGTCATCTTTCGAAAGATGTTGAGTTCCTTTCCGATCACCTTCACCCGGCATTGCTTCACTGCATCGAGGAAAGCTTCCCTGCTTGCCTCTCCCGGCAAATAGGTCACCGCTCTGCCGATGTGGTTGAGGGAATGGGCATCACTGCCGCCGGTCACCGCTTTGTTCAGATTAAAGCCCAGCACGGCACACTGAAGATTCCACTTGTTGAGGTTTCCGGCGTTGATCACCTCCACACCGTCCACGGACAACATCAGATTGTCCAGGCGTTCCTTTGGAAAATGGAGGTTGCACACACCGGTATAAGCGGCACAGTAAGGATGGGCGAAAACCACCACGGTCCGATATCCCCTTGCCCGCTGGATGATTTCCTCCATGCTGAGGGAAAGCGAACTCATCACACCGCCGCCCATAAAAGGTACCACATCGACCCGGTAAAACCGCTTGAGGCTTTCCGTTTCGTAAAAATATACCAGGAGATGACTTCCCTCCCGGGAGGTGATTTCAATTCCGGGGATGCTGAGGATATGGGAGGCCTTATCGATTTCGATGGCCCCCTGAATTTCGTTGTGGTCCGTGACGGCGACCCCGATTCCCAACGCCATGGCCCTTTTGGCGATTGCATGGGAGCTGTTTAATCCGTCCGAATACCGCGTATGAATGTGCATATCCACCACGGTATGAAAAAGCCCCAATTCACCCAGGGCCGGTTTCTCAAACGCTATTCTGTTAGTGCTCATTTAATTGGAAGCCTTCTTGTATATTTGCTGAAGGAAAGTCGGCAACATGCAGGCTTTACCTTGAAAGGCAAATCTTTATCTACTTCTTCGACCGGATTCAATAAAAACTTAACACCAATTTTGGGAAATCCCGCACCCGTCGCCTGCGGATTCCCAATCGCTGTAAAAACAGCCAGTTAAAGATTCTATTCGAAATCAACACTGTCAGTATACCACGTACAATCGTGAAATCAACATGGGCTCAAGAGGATAAACAAGATACACCCCCGGGGGGATGTAAGTCAATTTTATTTTGTTATATCAGTTCAATATAAAGCAACGGGAACAGTCATCAGGCATCTCGATGCCATAAAAAAGAGACGCCCGGTTATTTTTTAAACGATTATTAACCAAATATTTACAGTAAGTTAACTTAAATATCAAAAATTATTGCCCCCGATCTGAATACCGAAACCGAATGCGATGTCTAAGCCCCGATGCCGGGGAGTCCTGAGTACTGAGCAATGAGCGCTTAGCATCGCATGTAAAATCTGATGATGTCATGATCGGGATCGCTATCGGTATCGGAATCGCTATCGAGCCTTTTTCGATCCCGATACCGACAGCGATTCCGACCCCGATTGCATCATCACATCCTACATGCGATTGCCATGCGGCAACACCCTTGACACATCCCCCCGGCTTTTATATATTTTTTAACCTACTTGACACCTCAGGAATTGATTTCGGAAGGAACATCCCTGGCATGTACAAAAAATACTTTGGATTCAAGGAACGGCCGTTTCAACTCGTGCCAAATCCTGCCTATTTATATATCAGCCCCAGCCACGAAGAAGCCCTGGCCCACCTGTCCTATGCCGTTTCGCAAGGCGATGGGTTCATCGCCATCACCGGCGAGACCGGCACCGGAAAAACAACCATCTGCAGGGCATTTATCGAAAACCTGGACGATCACAGCGAAGTCGCTTATATTTTCAATCCGAAACTTACCTCCGCCGAACTGCTGAAAACCATATGCGATGAATTCGGCATCAATTTGCCGAGTGGCTACACCAACAAGGACCTGTTCGACGCTTTCAATGGCTTTCTGCTGGGAAAAAGGGTCGAGGGCAAGCATGTCATGCTGATTATCGACGAAGCCCAGAACCTCAGCCGCGAAGTACTGGAACAAGTCAGACTCCTATCCAATCTGGAAACCAATAAGGAAAAACTGCTCCAGATCGTCCTGGTGGGCCAGCCGGAGTTGGACGACCTGCTGGGAAGCTATGAACTTCGGCAATTAAATCAGCGCATCGCTTTGAGCTGTCGACTGATCCCCCTGACATACGAAGAGTCGGTGAAGTATATTCAGCATCGTATTCGAATCGCCTCGAGAAGGGAGGGGGTTTCATTTACCGGTCCGGCCCTGCGAAAAATCCACACCTTTTCCAGGGGAATCCCCAGGCTGATTCATATCGTCTGCGACAGGGCGTTGCTCACCGCCTTTGTTGCAAACAGCGAAAAAATTACCGGCGACATTGTGGATGTCGCAATCCGGGAATTAACTCCCCCCCAGCAGGATATACACCGTCTGAGGGCCTTCGAATCAAAAAAAACCTTAGCGCTTGCAGGCCTTTTATGCATTGTGGTGCTTCTGTTTTTTATCATCAAGCCAATGAATTCAAAAGTTAAACCGAAGGTGGCGCCGACAAAGACATCGAAGGTGGAACCGGCCAAAATCTACAAAATTCGGCCTCCCAGTGCGGAAACCCCATCTGAGCAGACGGATGGTTCAAAGCCGGCCGCTTCCGCCCCGGCACCTGAAAACAAACCCGCAGGAGCTTCCGGGACCGAGACGGCGCCGGCAACAGCAGCCGCCCCGCCATTGGTTCAGATCGACACCAATCCCCCGACGCCGGAAAAAGCTTCGACGGGGGTGGAGGCTTCCGAATCCGAATACAAGAAGCTGACATCACTTAAAAGACAAACCATGTTAGAGAGAAAGGCCGCCGGGAAGGAAAATCCTTCATCGGGAAAAAAACAAACATCCGAAACCCCTGAAGACAGCCCAAATCCGTGAACTGCCTTTTGAAACATTGCATCCGGTTTGAGGTTGACTGACAAAATGCAATTTTTATGAGATTCTGGAAGGTGACCGATTGAGTTCGATCCTGAAAGCGTTAAAGAAAGTCGAAGGCCGAAAAGTTGAAAGGCACCTCCCTTCATGGTGGAACCGATTCAGCAGTGTCGAGCACATGGACAGCCGCATCCGTCGTTCCCGGAACTTCCAGAAAATACTGGGCATCCTGATTCTTATAGGTGCACTTGCCCTGGCGGGAAAACTCTATCCAGGAAAACACCCCGCCGTCGAAAGCAGCGTATCGAAAAGCGTTCCGACCGCGACGACCTCACTGCCAGAAAAATCCGTGGAGAAAACAAAATCCGTTGCCACTTCTCCCCCCGTCACTTCAGTACCGATCGTGCAGTCGGCCCGGGAAGCCCCCCCTGAAGCTCCAGAACCGACCCAGAACGAGCCTGAGACCACGTCAGAGGTCACAATCACATCGTCCGGGATTGTTCCTGAAGCCACGCCCGAAACCGCGCCTGAATCCGCCGCCTCGTCTTCTGGTGCGCCCACTGCTCCGGCTCAGTCTACGCCACCGACCCAGGCCTCTGCCACGACCACCCAAACATCTAAAACATACATTCCCAGGACCTTTGACCCGCCGCCCGAAGAAGCAAGCGGCTTATCCCTGCAGGCCCTGGTCTGGTCCGAACAGCCGGAGGCCCGTTTTGCGGTGATCAGCGGTCGGCTTCTTCATGAAGGCGGAAGCATCGACGGGAATACCGTTATGCAAATCGAGGAAGAATATGTTGTCATGCGAACCGGCCACACTACATGGAAGCTTAAGTAACGGCGGGAAGAGCGGAGTTGAGTGACTAAAGTGCCTAAAGTGCGCTAAAGTGCCTAAAGTTGATGTATTCTGACTTTTATATGGGGGCAGATTGACGCACGGTCTGCCGGCCACATTATTAATAATTTTCAGTCACCAAGGGTTATCATTTTAAATAGTGGAGTGAAACGACTCCTGAACTTTAGGCACTCTAGTGCACTTTAGGCACTCTAGGCACTTTCATTCCGCTCTTCTTACCTTCTGCTCTTCCTGCAGTCCCCTGCTCCTCATAATACTGATACCGCAGAAAATCACCCCCGCCGCCATGATGACCGAACCCAGCGGGAACACGTTCCGGATGGATGAAATGTCCATGACAAGCCCCGCCAGCAGTGCTCCATTCAACATTCCGAGGCTGTGGGCCAGAGTCATCAGGGCCATGACCGATCCCATGGCGCGGGTCCGGTTTCCCGAAATGACCGTAAGAGCTATATGGGTCGGAGAGCAGATTCCTCCACCAAGGCCGAACAGGCAATTTGCGAGAAAAATACCGGTAAATCCATCCGCCCATCTCAGCGAACCGATGGCAACGGCTACGGTCAAGCCTCCGGTGAAGATCATGGCGGTTTTATTCCGCCGGTCCGCAAGCGCCCCCATGGGCATCTGGAGCAGGCCGGAAATGAATATTGCTAGGACCACCAGAACCCCGATCCGGCTGCTGGAGATGGAAAATGCGTCATGGGCATACACCGGCAGGAAGCTCCAGATGATGCCGATGCAGGTGGTATAGGAAAATCTGAAGACAAACAGACCGAGAATCATCCGGTCGGATAGAAGACGCCTCCAGGGAATCGGCATGCA
The DNA here is from genome assembly GCA_040235505.1 of Desulfobacterales bacterium. Classification (GTDB taxonomy): domain Bacteria; phylum Desulfobacterota; class Desulfobacteria; order Desulfobacterales; family JAFDDL01; genus JBECKW01. The sequence continues at coordinate 6,844 of JBECKW010000128.1, read as the reverse complement.
CTCCCGGGCCGCCCCTTTCTCGAGGGCCACTGCCGGCAGCATGGTCAGGCTCAGAAAAAAGGCAACCATCGCAAGCCCCCCCATGCACCAGAACGCCATGTCGAGGCTGAACCTGTCCTTGATGACCCCGCCCAGAATCGGTCCGATGCTCAGGCCGATGAATACGGACATGTTGAACATGCCCATGTTGAAGCCTTCCCCGCCTTCGGGGGTGACATCGCCGACGTACGCCTGGACCACCGGCATGATCATGGCCGAAGCGATCCCCTGGAAAAACCGTATGACGATCAGTTCGTTGACGGACTTGAAATAGACAAATGCCAGGGAAACCAGCGTATACCCGAGAAGCCCTGCCACGATGAAAGGTTTGCGTCCGATCGTATCGGAACGTCTGCCGAAAAAAGGCAGCAGAAGCGATCTGGAGAGCGAGTAGGAACCATAGATGAGCCCGATGTAAATCCCGCTGGCCCCGAGGCTGTCGGCGTACACGGGCAGCAGGGGTACAACGATGCCCACACCGGTGATGCTTGCGAAACTGCAGAAAAAAAGGGTGACAAATACCCTCCGGTTCATCCCCCCCCGTTTTTCCGTGCTGTTCTCCATAAGAAGCAACCCTTATCACCCCATACATTTTGCAGCAAGATGCATTTGTGATAAAAGACAGGTTAGAAGCGATCGGCGATGGGCGATTGGAGAAGCAATCTCTCCGCAGACCGCCCCAACCTTCACCCCCTAACCCATAACCTATAACCCATTACCCATAACCCATTACCTTTTTCCTGGAGGCCCCTTGGACTGGCAAAAAATCTACGACGCGTTTCCGGTAAACCGGGAATACATCTGGCTCAACAACTGCGGCACCACCCCGGCGGGTCTCCATGCCGTCAGGGATGTATCCCGCTTTCTGGAAGACTATTCCCGGAAGGGACTCCTCACCCAAACCGCCACTTACCCCGGGCTGGCAAAGCGCATCAAAACAATCCTTGCGGATCTGATCAACTGCAGCCTGGAAGAACTGGCTCTGATCCACAATACCGCCGAGGGAATGAATTTTGTCTCGCGCGGAATCGAACTTCAACCGGGAGACGAGATCGTTCTTCTGGAAAATGAATACCCGAGCAACGTATATCCCTGGCGGCATTGGCAGGATAAGGGGGTCTCCATCATCTTCGCCCCCATGTCACCTACCCCGGAGATGTTTCTTCAGTCGCTCATCGGGCTTCTCACCCCCCGGACCCGGCTGGTTTCACTGTCGGCGGTTCACTGGTGTACCGGCATGCCCCTGCCCCTTGCCGGGATCGGCGAGCTTTGCCGTCGTCGCGGCATCGACTTCGTTGTGGACGGCGCCCAGGGAGTCGGCATGCAACCCATCGACGTGAAGCGCATGGGCATCGACTTCATGTCGTTTTCAGCCTGGAAATGGCTGATGGGGCCTTTAGGTCTCGGCGTCTTCTACATCTCAAAGGATAAAATGGACCGCCTGAAACCGGTCTTTATGGGCACGCAATCGGTTATCCGGGATCAGGAATATCTGCCGTACAAAACAACGTTCAAACCCACCGCCGACCGCTTTACCTTTTCAACCGCCGGCATTATCGACTGGGTATATTTCCAGTCAACCCTCGAATTTCTAAACGCCGTCGGCTTTGAAACCGTCAGAGCCCGGATTTTCGAGTTGAGCGCGCACCTGAATTCCCGGCTCTCGGAAACGGGCTTCACGGTGCTTTCCAACCAGTTCTCGGAAACCCCCACGGGCATTACCGTCTGCGAAAAACCCGGCACTCCCTCTGCGCAGCTTCTTTCTCTCCTAGCCCGGGAGGGCATTATCGCCGCCGAACGCCTCGGCCGCATCCGTTTCTCACCCCACGTCTATAATATGCCCGAGCAGATCGATAGGGTGATCGAGGTGCTTCAAGGGGCATAACTGCGAGTGCCTAAAGTGCCTAGAGTGCGCTAAAGTGCCTAAAGTTCAGGAGTCGTTTCACTCCGCCTTTTATAAAAAACCGTGATGGAGGAGTTTTCAATGTCTGTCGATGCAAGGCCGGGGGAGTTCCATCCGGTTTTATACAAACAGGAAGAATACATCAACTTTAGGCACTTTAGCGCACTCTAGGCACTTTAGGCACTTGCGTTTCCGAACTTTAGGCACTCATCTTTCACACCCCCCGCAACCACTCCAGCAGCAACCTCACTCCGAACCCGCTCCCGCCCACCGGGCAATAATCCCCGGCCTTGCCGATCCGGGCGGGTCCGGCGATATCGATATGTGCCCAGGGGATGTCTCCCGAAAATTCCGAGAGAAAGAGCGCGGCGGTGATGGCGCCGCCATACCGGGTGCTGCTCATGTTGTTGATATCGGCGAGCTCGCTTTTCATGAGGTCCCGGTAATCCTCCGGAAGGGGCATGGGCCAGCAGCGCTCGAAGGTCTTTTCACCGGCGGCAACAAGGGCCCGGACGAGTTCGTCGTCCTTGGAAAATACACCGGCGATTTTTTCTCCCAGGGCCACCACGCAGGCGCCCGTCAGCGTTGCCATGTCGACGAGCATATCCGGTTTGAAGGTTTTCACGGCGTAGGACATGGCATCCGCCAAAATGAGACGGCCTTCGGCATCGGTATTGCCCACCTCGATGGTTTTCCCGTTGCAGGCAGTGACGATGTCCCCCGGCCGAAGAGCATGCCCGGAGGGCATATTCTCCACCAGCGGCATGACACCCACGATTCTGATATCCGGTCGGAGCTGCGCGGCCGCGATCAGCGTCGCCGCCACGGCGGCCGCGCCGGCCATGTCGGTTTTCATGGTGTCCATGGACGCGGCCGGTTTCAGGTTGATGCCCCCCGAATCGAAGACGACGCCCTTGCCCACCAGCGCTACGGTTTTCCGGGGCTTTTTCGGGGCATATTCGAGAACCACCAGCCGCGGTTTGTTCTCACTGCCGGCAGCCACCGCCAGCATGGCGCCGAACTTACGACGCGCAAGGGTCTTTTCGTCCAGAATAGTTGACTTCAGTTTTTGCGTTCCGGCATGGCTTACCATCTCATTTGCAAGTACTTCCGGCGGCTTAAGGTTTGCCGGCATGTTCACCCACTGCCGGGCCAGAAGGGTCCCCTCGCAAGCTGCCGCCACTTGCTGCGGCAGGCCGGCAAACGTCTTCTCGAATCCGTCCGGCACGCGCAGGGTGATTTCCGTAAGCGGCCCGGTTTTCATTTCCTTTTTGTAAGTGCCCAGCACATGGTTGGCAAGAAAGGCTCCCTCCATGATCGCCTCCAGGATATCCGCCATGGCAAGGCCGGTTCGCTTTTCGGACGGTACGGCAAAAGATATCTTTTTCAGGTGCCCTTTCAGGGCCGTCTGAACCCCACAGCCGGCGGCACTGCGAAGCCCCTCCCGGTCCAACTTTTCTTTCCGGCCCATCCCGATAAAAATGACACGTCCCGCCCGGAGTCCCTTGGGATTGAAAAAAACGATTTTCTGCTTTTTTTCCCCGCTGAACTCCTCCATTTTTGCGGCGGTCTTCACCAGGGCGACCAGTCGCTTGTCATCATAAATGACGGCATCCTCGCACACCGGCACCACCAACGTTTCCATCTGCTCTTTGCTAAAGTCCGTAGTCAATAATTTCAGCAACTTGACTCCCTCCTCTGATTTGGAATTCATTAAATCTGCCGCATTTTGAATAATGGTTGTTTATAAATTTATTACGAAAGCACGGTTAAGTGCAAGCGTACAAAAAGATCCCGGAAGGTTTATCGAAAACCAAGAATATTTTGCCGGGTAATTGGGAAAAATGCAGCAACAAATGCCGGATCTGCTTCCATCGATCTTATTTCTTATTCTATATCAATAGGTTATATCTACGTCTCCCATTGGCACAACTTTCGCAGAGAATTAAAAACAGGGGCAGGATGTTTTTTGAACAACATCTCAAATTGGAGGGGAATATGCAGTTCGTGGAGCAAAATTTCGGTCTTTATAATCTGTCGGATTTTCTGAACACCGACCTCGATGTCAGGGACCGCCATGCAGCTGCGATCATCGGCCCGGAGGGGGGTCTGGTTGCGGTAACGGATCCTGCCAGTCCCATCTTCGGCACCTCCCTCACAGTACCGAAGGGAGCCCTTGACGCACCGGTAAAAATCTCCATCATGATGGGAGATCATTCCTGCGATTTCGGAATGGGGCCGAGCCTTAAACTGCTCCCCAATGGACTTGTATTCAAGCGACCGGCGACACTTGCAGTGCACCTCCACGACAACATGACGGAAGAAGCTGATTTCGAAGAGACGATGCCGGCTTTTTATCAATACGATGAATCCATCGATCAATGGACCCGAAACGACACAGCCCGGCTTGTGCAGCTGGACAGTGCCCTGCTGTGCAAACTGAACCACCTATAGTTGTGGGCGGGTGCAAACGGTCCGGGAGAAAGCATCATGGAAATAACAGTCGGCCCTGTGCTGCCAGCCGAATCGAATAATGATTCACTGAAAGTGGTGCCGGTACAGAAGTACAGCCGTTACCGGGACCGCCGGCAGAAAAATAGGGACCGCCGGAAAAACGTCCGGGAAGGGATATTCGTCACTTTGTCTTCGAAGAAGGACCGAAGACACCCCGGGGATAGAAGGCGGTCCGGCGGATAATGGCTCTCAGGTATGATACCCCAATGTGCCGCCCCGCCCTGCAGTTTGCCTTAACGTGGCGGGTTCGAACTCGAAACCTTTCTCTTCCATGAGAACAACACATGCTTTCGCCACATTTTCATCGTAGAGAATCCCTTTGTTCGTATTGAGTTCCTCGATGGCGCGATTGATTCCAAGGGATGGCCGGTATGGCCGGTGGGAAGCGATGGTTTCGAAGACATCGGCCACCGCAAGAATTTTCGCCTCGAACATGATATCGTCTCCGGCAAGCCCCCTGGGATACCCAGACCCGTCAATCCGTTCGTGATGCTGCAGGACAATTTCGGCCAGCGGCCACGGGAACTCGATTTTTTTGATGATATCGTACCCCGCCTGCACATGATTCTTGATGATGCCGTATTCCAGATCGTTGAGCCGTCCCGGCCGGGTTAGAATTTCAGCCGGTACCGTTATTTTCCCAAGGTCGTGCAGTACACTGGCCATCCGAAGCCCGTAAATGGCATCTTCATCCAGGTTCAGTTCACGCCCTATGGCGCATGCGAGTTCCGCAACCCTTAGCTGATGGCCCGCCGTATATGGATCGCGCAGCTCGATGGCCATGGAAATGGCCTGAACAATGCCCACCATGGCGCGTTGGAATCGATCCAGATTTTTCTGCAGCGCCTCCATGGCGCTGTTGCGGTCACGGAGCGCAAGACGCTCCAGCAAAACCCTTTGCAACCGGGCGACAATTTCCTTCAGTCGTACCGGCTTCTGGATAAAATCGCTGGCACCGAGGCCTACGATTTCTTCGTAAGTAAAATCATCTACGTATCCGGTCATGATGATCACGGATGCATCGAATCTCGCCTTGATATGACGCAGCAGTTCAATACCGTCCATCTCCGGCATATTGATATCCGAGATAACGATATCCACGGAGTGAGCGCGCATCAAATCAAGGGCTGCATCTCCGCTGTCTGCCGAAATACACTCGTATCCCGACAGAATGATTCCCTGACGAAGGGTTTCCCGGATGTCTTTTTCGTCATCGACAACTAGAATTTTTGCATCTTTCGGAATGGTCAGCGGTTTCTGCATCATTTCTTTCTATCGAAACAAAGAAAATTTGGGGTTTAGGGGAACGGCGACAATGCATATCTCGCCGAAACTCTGTCAATGTACCATAAATCGAATAATAATCAATCCGCTAATCTTCTATCCCACCCATCTTTCGATTTTTTTCTGCAGTTTGTCGAAGTGCGTTCCTTTCCAGTACACCTGACCGCATTGGCGGCATTGAAAAAAAGTGTCATAATAGAGAATTGTTTTCGGTTCCAGCAGCTCAAGTACGTCCTTCTTCGCCACGCCTTCGATAGCGCCGTTGCATAGAAGACAACGCCGAAACGCGCTGATCTGGGAAAAAAGATCAAATCGTCTGAGCACCTCCCTGAGTTGTACTTCCACATTTCCGGAACGAACCCAGTACCCGCGGGTAACGACGCCGGCCTGCAGAAGATGGCGATCCCGGGTCAGAATAATCCGGTTCTGACTCACTGAAATATCGACAATCTGCGGATCGGAATAATCGTTTCGGTACAGGCAGTCAAAGCCGAGCAGGCGCATCATCCGCGCCAGCTTTCCAAGGTGTACATCAAGGACGAAAGTACTCCGCCGCAGCGGTTCTGGCCGAAGCCGGAGCACGGGAGAAATATCCAGGCTCTCGAATACCGGATAAACCGACACGCGATCTCCGGCGTCCAAATGATAGCCGAAGTCCACCGACCGGCCGTTTGCCAGAATCAGGTCGACCTCCGGATGCGGCACCCCAATGGCTTCGATGGCATGTTTCACACTGGGTGCGCCCTGAAAAGGATACGGGAATACCCGTTTCCTTTTGCCGGAAGGCAGGAAATCGTTTAATTCTTCATAAAACCGGAAATAAGCAACGGGCATCGAATCGCTCCGCTTAGGGCAAAGGGCAGAGAGCATAGGGCATAGGGTAAAAACACAGGGGTTGAAATCAACCCGGGAATGAGCATGTTGCGCAGCCCTTTTGCCGGTCCTGTTTAAATTCTGATTTTAGACCAAGAACAGCAGGCAAAACAACCCCCCTTGCCTTTAACAGAACGGGCCTAAAGGCCTGGAGTGCCTTGAGTGCCTTGAGTGCCTTGAGTTCAGGAGTCGTTTCACTCCGTCTTTTATGAAAAAAGCGTGGATGAGGAG
>JBECKW010000121.1:0-13659 GCA_040235505.1 Desulfobacterales bacterium | reverse complement strand
GGTCTACGACATGCCCAGGGCGACCTACGTGGCGGTGGCCGTCAATGCAGCGGTTTCGCTGGTTGCGTGGGCGGTGGCATCGAAGAGCCCCCGGCCGGCGGATAAGGACGAAATCGCCAAAATACCGCTCGAAACGGCGCCGGGAAAAGCCGGCGTCTATATCGCCATCGGTCTGTCGGGATTGAGCGCGCTGGGGGCTGAAGTCATATGGACGAGGCTCCTGTCGCTCATGCTGGGGGCCACCGTCTATACCTTTTCGATCATTCTGGCCATGTTTCTGGCGGGGCTCGGTTTAGGAAGCAGTGCCGGCGCCTTCTGGGTGCGCTCCGCGAAAAGGGCGCGGGTCGCACTCGGCGTCTGCCAGATTGCGATTGCCGGGGCTGTGGCGTATGGCGCCTTCATGATCACCCGCTCCATTCCCTACTGGCCGATCGATGTGCTTCAGGCAACAAGGGAAGCCGGTCCATGGTATGTATTTCTGCTGGATCTTTCCCGCGCAGCCTGTGCCGTCCTGCCGGCCGCCATCCTTTGGGGTGCGAGTTTTCCCCTGGCATTGGCCGCCGTGGCCGCCCCCGGTCAGGATTCGGGACGGATGGTGGGCGGTGTATATGCCGTCAACACGGTGGGGGCGATCATCGGCTCCCTCGCCTTCAGCATGCTGGTGATTCCTGCAGCAGGCACCCAGTGGGGGCAGCGGCTTTTGATTCTCCTGCCCGCCATAGCTTCCCTTGCGGCTTTCTGGCCGTTTTTTACCGCTTCCCGGCAGACAAAGAAAAAACATAAGAAGAAGACTCGCTCTCGGCTCTCGACCCGGAAACTGGCAGGGGCGTTTATCACCCTCGCCATCATTTCATGGCTGATATTCCGGGTGTCGCCCATACCATGGTCTGCCGTCGCTTTCGGGCGCCTTGCGCCGCTAAAAATTTCGGATTGCGCGCCTGGCATCGTGAAAGCAAAGGATGTTCCTGTCGGAGATCCCAGCGATTCCTATTCCCGATACTGCATTTATGTCGGTGAAGGCATGAATGTGTCGGTTGCCGTTACCAAATCGACTTCAGGCTTTCTCTACTTCCACGGGGCGGGCAAGGTTCAGGCCTCCACCAGCCTGATCGACATGCGACTTCAGCGGATGCTGGGACACCTGTCGGTACTGGCACGATCGAATCCGGATGATGTGAAAGACGTTCTGGTGGTGGCCTGCGGGGCCGGTGTGACGGCGGGATCCTTCGTGCCGTATCCGAATATCGAGCGGATTACGATCTGCGATATCGAGCCGCTGGTTCCCAAGGTCGTCACACCGATGTTCGGCGACCAGAATTACCATATCGTGGACGGGATCGACCAGGAAAATCCGCACATGGTGGCGGGAAAGGAGGTCCGGGTGGTATACGACGACGGACGCCACTATATTCGGACCCTGCCGAAGGAAAAGAAATTCGATGTCATCACCTCCGATCCCATCGACCCCTGGGTCAAGGGGTGCGCCGCGCTCAATACGGTGGAATACTACCAGATGTGCAAGGAACACTTGAATCCGGGGGGTGTGGTCAGCCTCTGGATCCCCATTTACGAGAGTGACAATGAAACCATCAAGAGTGTCATCTCGACCTTTTTCCGAGTCTTTCCCAACGGAATGATCTTCAGCAACGATCTGGACGGCCAGGGATTCGATGCGGTGCTTCTCGGCCAGGTCGAACCGACCAGAATCGACCTGGACATGCTGCACGAAAAACTCAACAGCCCGGATTACGCGCAGGTGAAGCAGTCGCTGATGGAAGTCGGGTTCGGCGCGGTTTCAAGGACTGCGACGTGGAAGCCGATCGAATACGGGAACGCCGAGATCGATCTGCTGGCCCGGTATGCCGGCCGCGCCGCGGATATGAGCGGATGGATGGAACATGCACAGATCAACAGGGACCGCAACCTGCGGCTGCAATATCTGGCCGGCATGTCGGTCAATTCCTATGTGGCAACGGACATTCTTCAGGGCATTCTCAAATACTATCAATTCCCGATGGACATGTTTGAAGGCTCCCCCCGACGCATCGAGGAAATGAAAGCGGCCCTTCGGGCGGCGAAGCGGGGGAAGTAAAGAAAACCGTTCGGGCGAGTGCCTGATCCGGCCAAGCCGAATGCCGGGCAGCCGGGATGTCGGAAAGCAAAGACCTTTCTGAAAGATGAACTTTTTCCCGTGAATGCTTTCGATAAAGGGTTTGAAGTGCGCCGGATTGCCAGAAACTGCTGCAAACAGGGAGGCGCCAGGGATGTTTCCTCCGGCGCCTCCATTTTAAAGGGAAGGGTGGATCCCGAAACCCGGGTTAGTAGCTGAAGGTCTCACTGAACGTATAATAGGGTTCCGGGAACTTGGGATCGATCTTGGGAGCAGCGGTCGGGCTGTATTTATAGTGTTCCGGAGCCTTCTTGAAATTCGAACTTTCCTGCCCGCCGCCGGGGCCGCCAGGCATCCCGCCCTGCGGGGGTGCTCCACCCTGCATGTCGGGGGGGGCACCCTGTCCGCCGGCGCCGCCACTCGGGGGGGCTCCGCCCTGTCCGCCGCCGGGGGCTTGCGCAAGGTTGTCTCTACCCTGTGATTCCACGGGTCCCTGGTCCATGAGATTGATAAAATGCCAGATTTTCCACTTTCCGTTTTCCTTGACAAAGTCCACCCCGTATTTTTCCCACATCCAGCCGGTGCTGACCGAGGTTTTGCCATCCGCATCAACCGATCCCCGAACCGCCTGGCCGATCGAGTACCACAGCCCCTTTGCGGTTTTCCCGTCGCCGGCCACTTCGATAACCGGCGTCTCCTGGGTATGCATCACGTATTCGCCACCGGCGCCGATGTTTGCGGGGATATTTTTCACTGACGGAACTTTCTTGCTCAACTCTTCCAACTCCTTCTTCTGGCTGGCCAGATGTTTCGTGCAATATTCATCCTTGATCACATCCATGCCTTCCTGGATGTTACCGGACAGGGTCCAGGTGGCGGTTTTGGCATAGGGGCCGTTTTCGGAAACCCAAATATCCTCGATTTCTTCACAGTGCTTTCCGGCCTGGTGATAGAATGCATGCTTGCTGAAGGTGTTCTGGACTTCCCACATGTCCAGAGCACGCTCCCCTGCCGAAATCGTCGGCCTTTTTTCAGCCGCCTGGCCCGCGCCGGTGAATCCCAACAGGACGACCGCCATGCCTGCGAACAGAACTGCCAAATGTCTGATACGTTGTTTCATAACCGACCTCCATTGAATGTGTTAAGATTTTCTCTTTCACCAAACAATCTTGTCAAAAACATCTTCTACCATCGAAAACGTTTTCTCATGGTGCAGCACCACGCTGTTTTTCTGAAACATGAAGAAGGGATCAGACCGCCTTTCCAATTGGAATTACATCAGAAATGTGGATAAATTATGGAGGGGTTACGATTTTTCTCCGGATGGGCCAGCCCACGATTCGGCGGGGAGGAATGCATTGACATGCAAAATCGAATCGGGGCAAGGCCCATCCGAAACCGGTATGGAACCGACATGAAACTTTAAGTTGAAACCACTACTAACAAAAAAACTCTTCAAGGCTCTCGGCCTATTGGAAAACTTTCAATCTTGAACCTTCAACTACTTCTCTCCGGTAAGCTGCTCCGTTATCTTCTTCATCTGCGCACTATCCTCGAACTTATAGATCCTGTTGATGATCAGTTTGTCCCTGAAATTTGGTCCATGTACAATCACATTGTTATACCCCGGTTTCACCATCGAGTTGGTCGAATTGATCTTCAGGGTCTCGGTGAAGGGAAGATTGTCCGACGGACTGCTCAATACGATCAGATAATAGTCTTTGGGGCTGGTTTGCAGGACAAAGGACTGATTGTCGACCTTGTTCCAACCCATAAAGTTATAGTTGGTAATCATATCCACTTTTTTCAGCTGGCTGTCGAGATTGTATTTTTCCGGAATGCCTGTCGACGCGAATGCGGTCGCTGATATGAAAAGAAACATAACGAAAATACCTGCCAGTTTAATCGAGGTTTTCATGGTACATCTCCTTTCTCGGGGTTTCATATTCATTTGCTTATAGAGCATCATCCATGCCAGCCGGATGCCACTCTGAAAGCTCCGATGATTCCATATTTTTATTAAGTATATCAAAGAGATAAACAGACTGCTCAGAGAGGTGTCTCATGTGGGAAAAACAGTTGACCGGATCGTTTGTATCCAGGCCCTGAAAGAGTTTCGGATACATTGTATACGCCTGTTCCGGGTTCATGCATCCAGCCGGTTTTGACAATTGCTCTTAGTTCAACCTCATCTCCGCCGTCTCGCTTCGATAGATGCCTTGATCGTCGAGCGTTTGGGAAGAAAAAACGCCAGGGGGACGGTGCAGATAAAAAGAATCCCGAAAACCCACGACACGTCGTTATAGGCCAGCATGGTGGCCTGGCTGTTGACCGTGATATTGATGAGCCCCATGCTTGCCTTGGAGGCCGTGGCGGCGTTCATTCCGGACTGGGAGAGCATTGCGGCGCCGGCCTGGGTGCGGATGGCCACGGCCGGGTTGTAAGCCGTCACATGGCTGGCCAGATAAGCCCGGTGGATCTGCACACCCCGGTCCACGAGGGTGGCGGCCAGGGCATATCCGATGTTGCCCCCCACCCGGCGAGCCAGCGTATAGAGGCTCGAGGCGTCGGTCATGTCCGGCCGCGGGACAGTGGAAAGGGAGATCGTACTCAGGGTCACGAACATTATCGGCATGCCGATGCCCATGATGAGCAGCATGGGAACAAGATTCCAGAACCCCACTCCCAGGGAAAGGTTCGAAAGATCGTAATAGGACCAGAATATGATAAGAACCCCCATGGTGACGAGGATCGAGGCATCGAGATGCTTGTAGAGGCGACCGGCGATCGGCATGAAAAGCATCAGCATGACGGCCCGGGGCGCCAGCACCAGGCCCGCCTCGAAGGCCGGATATCCCAAAAGTTGCTGGGTGAATTGCGGCAGGATGAAGGTGGTGCCGAAAAGCGCCACCCCGAAAATGATCCCCATGACGGAGCCGAGGGTAAGCGGTATGTTTCGAAGCAGGCGGAAGTTTATCACCGGCTCGTCGGTTTTCATCTCCCACCAGACCAGCGCCATTATGGCCACGACCGTTATGATGGTGCCGGTGATGATGAGATTCGATTCGAACCAGTTTTCGGACTGTCCCCGTTCCAGGATAACCTGCATACCGGTAAGGGCCACGGCCAGGATGCCGATCCCCCCCCAGTCGATTTTCTTGATGCCCCGGCGAAGGTAGGACGGATCATTCACAAAGGTCCCGATCAGAAACATCCCCAGGATACTCACCGGCACATTAATGTAAAAAATCCACGGCCATCCGAAATGATCGGTGAGCCAGCCCCCGACGATGGGCCCCATGGCCGGGGCCAGCACCACCCCCATCCCGTAGACGGCCATGGCCATGCCCTGCTCTTCCGCCGGGAAGCTCTCCCGGAGAATGGCCTGGGAAATGGGGATCAGGGCCCCGCCTCCGATTCCCTGGAGCACCCGGTAGGCCAGCATCTGAGGAAAGGTCTGGGCCGTGGCGCAGAGAATGGAACCGAAGGTGAACAGCCCGAAGGACCAGAGGTAAAACCGCTTCCGACCGATGAGGGTGCTCCACCAGCCGCTCATGGTGACCATGATGATCTCGGCAATGCTGTAGCTCGTGGCCACCCAGGTGATGGAGGAAAGGTCCTCTCCGAAACTTCCCATCATGTGCGGCAGGGAGACGTTGACCACACTTACGTCCATAACCGCCATGAAAGCGCCGAAGGCCACGGTGACGGCGATGAGCCATTTATTGGCGTACTCCTGATTCTCGTCCCGGTGCTCGGGTTTGTCGGCAGCCCGGCTCATTTTTTAGATCCTGCGGACGGAGCCCCTTCAGAGGTGCTCCGGGACCCTCCCCCGGAGGCGTCCTTAGAAGCTTCCGAAGACCCCGGGGCGGAAACATCGACATCCGGTACGACCGAAAGCCCCGGTACCAGGAGGTGCTGACGAATCAGGTCGTTTGGATCCATAATAATTTTCACCGGCACCCGCTGTACCACCTTAATGAAGTTGCCCGTGGCGTTTTCCGGCGGAAGCAGGCTGAACCGGCTCCCGGTGCCGTGCTGGATGCTATCCACATGACCGGTGATGTCGGCATCCGGGAAACTGTCAACGGTAATGGTGACCGGCTGCCCCGGCCGCATGTGATTGAGCTGGGTTTCCTTGAAGTTGGCCGTCACCCATACATCGGGACGCACAATGGCCATGAGGGCCTGCCCCGCTTGAACAAAGGTGCCCTTCTCGATGGTTCTCTTAGTGACATAGCCGTCCGCCGGGGCAACGATGTTCGTATAGGAAAGATTGAGCTGAGTTTGCTTCAGCTGCGCATCCGCCTGGTCGATATCGGCCCGTGCCCGGACCTCCTGTGCCTTACGGGCATCCACCAGGGCCGCGGCCTGGCGCAGGTTGTCCCCGGCCGCGGAGAGCGCCGCCTCGGCCTGCCGAACCACGGCTTGCTGGGTGTCGATCTTTTTTTGGGCCGCCGTTTCCTCCGCCGCGCTCATTCGCTCGGCGGCCACCGCGTGGTCCAGATCCTGGTCGGTAATGGTCCCGGTTTCGGACATTTCCTTGACCCGTTTGAGATCCGCGGCATCCCGGTCATGCTCCGCCGCTTTTGAGACCAATTGAGCTTTGACCTGAGACAATGTCGCTTTGGCCAGGGACAGCTGGGCCTCGGCCTGATCCCGGAGGCTTGCGGAGGCTGCGGCCTGGGCTTCGGCAGTTTTCACCTGGGCCGAGGCCTCGGCGGCGGCCGCCCGGGCCGCTTCGAGAGCAGCACCGGCGGCATCCCGCCTGGCCGAAAAATCGGCAGGGTCCAGCTTGACCAGGACATCGCCCGGCTTGACCCACTGGTTATCGTCGACGGTCACTTCCGCCACATAGCCGCTGATCCGCGGACTTATGGAGATCACGATTCCCTCCACAAAGGCATCGTCGGTGGACTCATGGGTAAGTGCATGGTGCACGAGGGGAATCCCGAAAGCCAGAACGATAATCAACACTACGGCGCTGACAATGAGAACGATGCGGCGGCGACGGCCGTTGCTTTCGGCGTTCTTTTCGGATGAGCCTGCGGATTTGGGATCTGATTTAGATTCATTGGATTCGCTGGTTTCATGTGCCATAAAAATACTTTCCTTAATACCTATATGAAAAATTTAAATTATTTCGTTTGAGCGGTCGCAGTCGCATTCTCTATAGAGGCCACCGGCGACAGGGACAGGGTTGCATCAAGGCCGCCGGTTGCCCGAAGAAGCCGCAGGTAGGCGACATTTCGTTCGTACCGGGCCCGGGTTTCCGAAAGTTCGGCCCTAAGGAGCTGGTCCTGGGCCGTGATGCGCGAGAGGTTCGTGGCAAGCCCCGAACTGTAGGCCGCATCCGCCTGGCGCATGGCTTCCCTGGAGGCCGTCACCTGGATCTCTATCTGTTCAATCCGCTTATCTACATCCATGAGATCCTCCCGGGCCGAACGAATATCCTTGAGAATCTGACGACGGAGCAGGGAATCGGCGAGGCCGGCCTGACGCAACCTGGAATAGGCGGTGCGCACATCGGCATGGGCCAGGCCCGCCGTGAAGATCGGCACCCGGACCGCCAGAAGCCCCGTCCAGTCCACATCGCTTGGAAAACTCTCCCGGGAAAGATACCGGGTCAGGTTCAGGGAAACCGACGGGAAATATTCCCCCCAGGCCGATTGAAGCTGTTTGGAAGCGGCTTCAAGCCGGGCCTTGGACGCCTTCAGATCCTGGCGTCGGTTCCCGGCTTGGGCCGTGAGCGCTTCCATCGAAAAATCGGCGACCGGGACGTTAAAGGCGTCCGTCAGGACCCCGTCGACGGACGATACCCCCATCAGCATCGCCAGCATGGCCCGCCCATTGGCGGCATCGTTTTCCGCCCGGATCCGGGTGGCTTTGGTTTCAGCCAGTTGTGCTTCGGCCTGGGCCACATCCAGGCTGCGGGCCACACCGGCGTCTCTCCGGACCCGCATATCCGACACCCGCCGGGTCTGGACCTCCACCGAGTGAGCAAGGACGTCGGCCTCGGACTGGGCGCCCAGGACCTGGTAATAGGTCTGGGCGACATCCAGCAAGACCACGGCTCGCTGGTCCAGCAGCAGGGCCCGCTGTCGGGTGGCATTCAGGTCGGCGGCACCCAGGTTGGCCAGATCCGTTACCGGGGAGATATCCAATCCGCCTGTCACCGGCACGTCCACGCTTTTGTCCCTGATAAACTGGCTGATCAACGGGCTGTCGATTCCCAGGGATGTTTTTTCCTGCCGCATGTAGGAGGGCGTAAGGGCAATGGTCGGAAGAAACCTGGCAAAGGCCCGGTCCTTTTCAATCAGGGCCTGGAGGTAATTCTCGCCGGAAATGGCGATGGTTTCGCTGTTGGCATTGGCCACCGTCAATGCCCGGGCAAGACTCAAAGCATCGTTCGGTTGAAAGGGCGTGCCAGGGGACGGTTGCCCTTCGTCTATCACCTGCCGGTAGGTGGCCACCTCACGCTCCTGGTTGACGGCACATCCGCCCAAAAAAATCGTTAAAAACATTGCCGTTATCCATATCGCATTAAAACGCTTCATGACCGCCCCTCCTTCCGGGTTTGAATCGACGCCAGGACAAACCGGAGAATATGGGCCGTCAGGGTCGAAGCATCCACGGTTTGAATCCCGTCGATCATCACGGACCGGACACATCCCGGAATAAAGCGCGCGGGCAGCTCGGGATGCGGATCTTCGAATACGCCCTCATTGTTTCCTCTGCGAATCACGGATTCGATGAGCCGCTTCAATTCTCTGCGTGCTGAATCCCACTTGGTGCAATTTGTTCGGGCATGAAATTCCGACACCGTACGCATAAGCTCGAAATGATAGGGGGCCTGATAGGCGTGTCCCACAATTTCCCGAATCACCGCCTCCAGGTTTTCCAGAGAGCTGTGGCTTTCCTCATCGATCTGAACCCGAAGCCGGGCCACCAGATCGCTGAACCCACTGTGGAGAACGGAAAAATAAAGGTCTTCCTTGCTCTGGAAATAGGTGTAGAGGGTCCCCTTCCCCACCCCGGCCACTTCCGCCACATCGCTCAGCAGCACTTTGTGAAAAGGCTGGGTGGCGAACAGCCGGGCCGCGGCGGCCAGTATTTTCAATCGTTTTTCTTCGTCGTGCACCTGCATGGCTATCCTTCGGATGCAAATTTTAAAAATTAAACGGCCCTGCTTATCTCAAGCGGGCCGATCGACTGGCTGTCAATACCGACCAGCCGGTTTTGCATATTTAACAAGTCTCTGCCGGGCGTGTCAAGTTCAATTTGATCAAGATGAGCAGTTTAAAAAAATGATTTCACCACAGAGGGCACAGAGGACACAGAGAAAAAAGGAGCCAATGTCAGACATCTTTCTCTGTGTCCTCTGTGCTCTCTGTGGTGGGAAATGTCTTTGTCTGAAACTCCTAAGAATGAAAATTCTGGGCATGGCCTCCTGTTTTCATCGGTACTTCCTAACTTTTGAAGATCCCGTTGTCGGGGAAACCTCTTATAAAATTATTCTTACCCCCCTCGTCACTTCCGCCCTTCTGCTCTTCCCCACCTCTGCTCTTCCGCTCTTCCTCACTTCCGCTCTTCGGCAGCCCCGTCCCTGAACTGACTCATAAACAGCCGGTGATACGCCCCCTCGGCCGCCAGCAGCGACTCATGGGTCCCCTGCTCCACTACCCGTCCGCCGTCAATGACAACCACCTGGTCGGCGCTCACGATGGTCGAGAGCCGGTGGGCGATGACGAAACTCGTGCGACCCTTCATCAGCTCTCCCAAGGCTTTTTGAATTGCCAGTTCGGTCCGGGTGTCCACGGAACTGGTGGCCTCATCCAGGATGAGAATGGCCGGATCGGCCAGAATCGCCCGGGCAATGGCGATAAGCTGACGCTGCCCTTCCGAAAGGCTCTCTCCCCGCTCCGACAGGACCGTATGATAGCCATGGGGAAGACGCCGGATGAACCCGTCGGCATGGGCCATTTTTGCCGCCTCCGTCACCTCTGCATCGCTTGCCTTCAGGCGACCGTAGCGAATGTTTTCCATCACGGATTCGTTGAAGAGAAACGATTGTTGAAGCACCACGCCGAGCTGCCGCCGCAGGCTCTCCCGGGTGGCGGTGCGGATATCGACGCCGTCGATCAGGATGCCCCCCGATTCCACATCGTAGAAACGGGACAGTAGGTTCACCAGCGTCGTTTTCCCTGCCCCAGTGTGGCCCACCAGGGCGATACGCTCCCCGGCCCGTGCATGGATGGAAACATCTTTAAGGACCGGGACGCCGGGCACATAGGAGAAGGTCACATGCTCGAAGGTCACCCCCCCTGCCACCCGGGTCAGTTTCAGAGCCCCGGGGGCATCGGTGAGGTCCGGGACCGTGTCCAGGATCTCGAAGACCCGCTCTACTCCGGCCAACCCGCTCTGAACCTGGTTGTAGAGATTCCCGAGCATTCGAAGGGGCTCGGCAAACCGCCGGGAATATAAAATAAACGTCACGATGGTGCCGATGGTTGCCAGCCCATTGACTGCCAGCCACCCCCCCAGGCCGCATAGAATCGCCACGTTGAGGTTCGAGAGAATCCCCATCATCGGCATCACCACCAGCGCCAGGATCATGGCCCGGGTACCGCTAAAGCGCACTGATTCATTGGCCTCGTCGAACCGGGACAGAACGGCTTGCTCCTGCCCGAAGGCCAGAACCACCCGTTGCCCGCTGTAGGTCTCTTCGAGAACAGCATTGAGGTCCCCCAATCGCGCCTGGTAGCCTCGAAACAAATTCCGGGTTTTTTTCCCCACCAGTCCCACTAGAGCGATCATCATGGGAAACACAATCATCGATCCGAGGGCAAGCCAGGGGCTCAGCATAAAAATGATGATCAGGATGCCTGCCAGCGTCAGTAGGTAGGTAAACAGTTGGGCGGCATTGTTCGTCAGCACCTGGCTGATGGTGTCCATGTCGTTGGTAAGGCGGCTCATAAGTTCCCCCTGGGCCCGGGAATCGAAAAACCTGAGGGACAGGGTTTGCATGTGATCAAAAAGTGCCCCGCGCAGGGTTCGCATGGCCTTCTGGGAAATCCGGACCATCAGAACGCCCTGCAGAAGATCCGCCCCGAATGCAAGGAGATACGCCACACCCATCAGTACCGTCAGATGGATCAGGCCCGACAGGTCGCCTTTTTTCAGTTGATCGATGGCCCGGCCCAACAGGATGGGAGCCGCCAGGGCCAGCAAGGTTCCGAGGGAGGCCACCAGAAACACCAGTACCAGCGGGCGCCGGTGGGGATGAAGATAGCGCATCAGGCGGCGCAATGCACCCTGGGCGTCCTTGGCCCGTTCAACCGTCCGATTGTGGGGGCCGCCCCGGCCGCCGGGTCCCGGTATGCCGCCAATGGCCCTGGGAGTCCCCTGTTTTGAAGATTTATCAGCCATGGCCCACCGCCTCTCCCGCCGCTCCCCCTCCGAGTTGGGAGCTATATATATCCCGGTACATGGCGCTGGTTTTCAAAAGCTCCCGATGGGTCCCCACGGCGGTGATCCGTCCCTGGTCCAGCAGCAGGATCCGGTCGGCCAGAAGCACCGTGCTGATCCGCTGGGCCACGATGATGCGGGTGGTGGCATTTTTAGACTCCGCAATCATCTTGTCCAGGGCATCCTGGAGCCGTATCTCCGTCTCGATGTCCAGGGAGCTGGTGGCATCATCCAGGATGAGGACCTTCGGCTTGACCAGAAGCGCCCGGGCAATGGACATCCGTTGGCGCTGGCCACCGGAAAGCGTCACCCCCCGCTGGCCGAGAACCGTGTCGTATCCATCGGGGAGCTCTGAAATGAATGGTTCGGCCTGGGCGGCCCGGGCTGCAGCCGTCACCTCCTCGTCGGTGGCCGTCTTTCGGCCGTATCGGATATTGTCTCGAACAGTGCCGCTGAAAAGGACCGCTTCCTGGAGGACCATGCCCACGGCATTTCGAAGGGATCCGAGATCCAGCTCCCGAACGTCCGTATCGTCAAAGGTGATGCGGCCGGCGCTCACATCGTAAAACCGGGGAATGAGATGAATGAGAGTGGATTTTCCGCATCCCGTGGCCCCCAGGATGGCAAGGGTCTCCCCCGGTTCCACGGCAAATGAAATATTTGAGAGCACCGGTTCGGCACCGTTTCCGGGATAGCTGAAAAAAACGTTTTCGAAAACGATCCGCCCCCGGGGATCTGAAAGCTTTTTGCCGCGATCACCGGCCCGTACCTGGGGCTCGGCGTCCAGGATTTCCAGAATACGGCCGGCGGAGGCATCTGCGGCGGCGATGGGGCCGATCATCCCCCCCATCATGAGAATCGGGAAAAGCGCAAAGGACAAATAGTTGATGGACGCCACCACCTCCCCGACGGTCATCTGCCCCGACAGCTCCGCCCAGCCGCCAATCCATACGGCGCTCACCACGGCCAGGTTTAAAATGAGCAGCATGAAGGGAATGAAAATCGCCATGAGCTGGGAGGCCTGGATGGTCTGATCCATGAGCGCGTCGTTGGTCTCCCCGAACCGGGTCATCTCGTGAGCGGCCCGGACAAAGGCCTTCACCACCCGCACGCCGGCCAGATTCTCCTGGAGCACGGTGTTGAGCCGGTCCAGCCGCTGCTGCATCGCCAGGAACATGGCGTGGGCCTTGCGGGAAAACCACCAGACCAGAAGGGCGATAAGCGGCACGAACACCGCCATCATCAGCGCCAGGCGGACACTCGTGAACACCAGCAGCACAATCGCCCCCACCGCCCAGATGGGGGCCCGGGTCAAAATGCGCAGGGAGAGCATCACGACCATCTGTACGCGATTGATGTCGCTGGTGGAGCGGACGATGAGATTCCCGGTCTGAAGACTGTCCAGGTTCCCGAAGGAGAAGGACTGCACCCGGCGCATCAGGACGCTTCGAATATCCGTGGCAACCCTCATGGAAACGCTGACGGACAAATAGTTGTTGATCAGAGCGAAAATCGCGGAAAGTACCGAAGCCCCCCCCATGGCAAGGGCCGTGGTGAATATGATATGCAGGTTTTTTTGTTCAATTCCCTGATCGATGACCCGCTCGGTCAGATAGGGAACCACCAGATCCGCCGCCACCATCGCAAAAAGCAGCAGCAGGGCGATGATCGCCCGAACGCGGTAGGGGCGTATGAATCGATAGAGTCGCAGGAGGGATTTCACAGGAACTCCTCAGGTCTCTCGGAGAATAATCGAGGTTATTTTTTCATTTTCAATGACTGCTTCAATGCATCCGCTGATATCATTCCGAATCCGGAATGAAAAGCATAAAATCGTATCCTATGGGACAGTCGCGGTTAACAAATGAACGTTCAACCCCGCCACGGCGGGGTTGAACGTCCATCTGTTTTTTACGCAAATTTTTACGCAAAGTCCCTGCAAACCCGCTAAGGTTCAGGACTTCCCCCAATATTTTTTCACCAAAGTGACAATTGGGGCGACGGTGTCGGCACAGAGCCTCTCGGACGCAACGGACCTTTGCCAATTCTTTTAAATATGGCGCTGATACCATCGGCCAGCG
>JBECKW010000084.1:0-6770 GCA_040235505.1 Desulfobacterales bacterium | reverse complement strand
CTCCTTGTCGTTGAACAGGGGGTTGTAAGGATCCCACTTTCGGTTGGCTTCAATGATGGCATCCTCGGATATCGGCTCGCAGGCTTCTCCCTTTCCGCCCTGGGGTCCTTTCCGGACAATTGCCATCCGTTCCTCGACCATTTCCTTTTCCCAATCCAGGTATTCTCCCGGCTGGAAGATCTGATATTTGCCGGCTGAGCTTTTTGTTACGGCCGCCGTCTTTTTTGAACCGGTGGTCTGGGCTCCCGCTTTATTGGGCAACCCCACCCCCAAACCCAACACCGCGGTGCCTTGCCCGACAAGTTTAAGGAAACTTCTTCTATTGAATTCATACATTTTGATTTCCTCCTCTGTGTCGTTAACTTGAAAATTGGAACCTCTCGGATTTTTTGCCGTTTGTTTCTCAAGGGTCGGGACGTGTTTTGTCGCTTCAAGTCAATCAAGATCAAGCTGGCCGCATGCTTCAAATCGGGCCTCAAGCGGAAAGGAATACTTGTTCAGTAATTAATTATTTCGCATTATATCCTGGATATGGCCATGGCGAATTGTGCAAAATTATAGGCAATTCGCGCAATATCATTTTTGAGGGAATGAAAGAAGCCGCCAGGTCTGGCGGCTTCTTTTTATGAGTGTGCCGGGCATGTTGCAACGCCATGGGGTGAAAGTCCCGAACAGGCCGTGGTGACCGAAGCCGAACCAGGGGGATTACACAGAAACAGACCGCTAAAGAAGGAGGTTAAAAAATGAGTGAGAAACGAGACCGAAAAATTGCCGCTTCTCTTTTCAAAAAGCAGAGACATTGGAGCGGCATCAAAGGCCACCCGCATCGTTTTTAAAAAGGTTTTTCTGAAATGATCAGGTTATAATTAATCCGCCTTGCAAATATTATTTTAGAACCGCCTCTAAACTGTTCATACTGAATGGTTTGGTTATACAGGCATCTGCGATGGTGCACGTGATATTATGATCGGTCTCCGAACAGTTTTGCGCTCTCATGACGATCGTCCGGATTTTCGGAAATTTGTCCTTCAATTGGCGAGCAAGCTCATGTCCACTGCTGTCTTGCATTTCCGAATCCGTTATCACGACATCATACCGGGTCTCACTCAAACAATTAAGAGCGGCACTCCCGCAATTTGCGGCGTCGACCCTTGAGCTGAAGGGCTCAAGCATGCTTGAAACACTCGTTACCGTCTGATGGTCGTCATCGACAATCAAGAAGCAAGGTTTCTCTGACATATGTTGTTTGTTTTTTTCCGCCGCCATAAGATCCATACTCCTGTAAAATGGTGAAGCTAAAGTTTATGGGCTTCCATTATCGAGCCGGCAATGATAAGCGCCATCGACCTGAAAATTGAGAAACAACAATTTACCAGTCGGGGGTCTATCTATCAGCAACTACAACATGTTGTCAAGCTAATAATCATTTTGCTCAATATGTTGTAGTTGCCGTGGATCAGGCAGTGGTTTAACTCGATGATTCAACTTTCGGGGTCCAGGGGTTCACGGGGGCAGGGGGTCAGGGTTCCCCGCCAACTATATTAGGAGAAATAATTCACCCTGAAAACTGTTTTGTCCGGGCCAGTCGCCCGGACAAAAGTCCGTGCTTGTCTGCAGTTGTCCATTGGGGTTCGTCTGTGTCCTCGGCTTATTCATGTTTTTTTGATATACAGCTTTTTAATCTGCTTAAAGCACCAATTTTTGAGGTCGCATCTTCGCACACCGATCATTCCATCCGATCATTCCATCATTGACATACGACACCGATTGTACTACTAAGCCTGACGAAAAATCAGCTTTATCCAAAATGGTTTTCAGTTGGTTTGTTCAGGCAGTTTTTGACGTTGAAAGTGGTTGTCGGAGCGAATGCGGAAGCGGCATATCCAGGAACTTCCCGCAGAACTCTCAGGTTCACCAGAAAGGGCGGCTGTCCAATTTTTTGGGGCAGACAGCTGCTCGTCAAACAGTAACGGGCAAAAAGGCCGCCCGTGGCCGCCCGTTATCATGCAGTAATTTGTTTGGGGGGGGGAATCATGACCGTAAATAGCCGGTTTATTCCGGAGTGGTTGACTATTGCATCATTGCGAAGCAATCAGTCCATTCAATTCGACGAGTTGCAGAAGAAGAATTGTAACTCAAGGAGCGGAGCTATATGGACGGCAAGTGAGCAGGTTAAGGCCAGAGATCGGAGATCAGATGTCGGAGGTCAGAGACCGAAATACCAGAGAGCAGTAAGCCGAGATCGGTTAGAAATAAAGATCAATTTCTGTGAACAAGGTATGATCCGGATTTCAGAAGAGCCTTCCGGAATTCCCCCTAAACATTCATTATGTCAAAAGAGTTGGCCTGACCCTGGAGCTTTTTCAATCTTCCCACTGATGAATAAAAACCAATGACCGACATGGTCCCCATATAAAAGAAGAAATTACGGATTTCGGATTTATCGTCTTTCTGCTTACTGTTCACAGCTCACTGCAGTTATCATCGTCCATCGCCCATCGGGCAGTTTCAGACCTCCGACCCCCGATTTCCGATCTCCGGTATTTCGGTCTCAGACCTCCGACCTCCGATCTCCGATCTCTGGTATTTCAGTCTCTGGCCGTTACCTGCTCACTGTTCACTGCAGTTATCACTGTTCACTGCAGTTATCACTGCTCACGGACCCCCTTATCACCGCTTCTAATCCCTGCATTGTGAAAATAAGACCTTATGATTATGTAATTCATTTCATGTTTTTTAGGCGGCCATGTCGAAAAAAACCATAACACACTGTTTATTTGGAGCTTTATTGACATTAAACCAATGATTCAAGCGGTTTTGAGCCGGGTTTACATTATTGTAAATTGCCAACCGTGCCCATCAGCTAAGCTTTTTTTCTAGGTGTATTAATACCATCCGCGTTTGATTCTTAAGCAAGCATACCGGGGGATTCCGGATAGGACGGGAAATTTTTTAAGGGGGAAAAAACATCAAATACGGGACGCGTATTCGTTAAAAAAAATCAGGAGATGTCATCAACCGGGTGGAAATGTTTTTCCTATCCATACTAGTATGATAGGGTATTGATTTTGTTTGAAAACGGTTCACCGTACATTACCCTGGTAAATATTTTGTTTAATAATAGGCTGCTATGGATAGGTTCAAGCAAAAACATTTTTGGGCTAAATTTTAGGCATTATAATTGCTGGGTTTAGACCCCTTAGTCTCTTTCGCTTGCTGCTAAAGAAAAGCAGCTTTATCCGAAGAGTGTATCAACCCGGTAGTTTGATCTGCCGATTTTTGAAGTTGAAAGAAGTTGTGGGGCCGAATGCGGAAGCTGCATCTTCTGTATCCTTTCGCAAGACTCGCAGGTTCACCGATGGAAACGGGCAGCCGTTCAAGTTTTTGGGGCAGACGGCTGCTTGTCAGGCAGAAGCGGGCGAACAGACCGCCCGTTATCACGCAGCAGTTTGTTTATTCGAGGAGAGATCATGATTGTTTATAACCGGCTTAATTCCGGGGTGGTTGACTGTTGCTCCAGCGAGAAGCTGTCGACCTGTTCTATTCAACGAGCTGCAAGCGCTTGCTTGTAACTCAAGGGGCGGAGCTATATATGGACGGCAAGTGAGCAGTGAACAGTGAACGGCAAACTACCTTCTAACTCCTAAATGCTCACTGGGCCGCTGGCCCACCGTTCCTCGTTTCCGCTCTTCGGCGCTTCCGCTCTTCCTGCAGTTTCCGGCCTCCGACCTCTGATCTCTGGCCTCCGACCTCAGATCTCTGGCCTTTACCTGCTCACTCCATTTTTATTGAGGAACCCCAAATGATCTCTTTAACCACAAACCATTCGAGTGAAAGCTGCCTGTCGGCAGACCCGCAGGAGTTGTTTGCCTGGAAAATGAGAGAAAAGGGTCTTGTTCCGACAACGATCGAAGTATTTCTCGGCTACTACCGTCAGCTGCTTGCCAGGAAAGACGGATTCCTGACGGAAGCGAGCATTCAGTCGGTCCCGGACACCCGCATCGATTCTTATGATGATTTGAAGGGATTTGAGGCCCATGGCCGTTCTGTCCTGGGCCGGACCGCGAGAATCGTTCTAAACGGAGGCCTCGGGACCACCATGGGTCTCGCCGGGCCCAAGTCCCTGCTGACGGTGAAAAACGGGAAGAGCTTCATGGATATTCTGATTCAGGATGCAGGACGGGAAAATGTACCGATTTGCCTGATGAACAGCGAAAGCACCCATAAAGCAACCTGCGGGAACATCGCCGGCATGGAAGAGAAGCCACCGCCCCTCATGTTTATCCAGAACGTGTTTCCGAAAATTCTCCGGGAAACCCTGCAGCCGGCCTTTTATCCGGAAGATGAAACCCTGGAATGGAACCCGGCGGGGCACGGGGACGTCTACCACAGTCTGTACACTTCGGGGCTGCTCGAAAAACTTCTGAGCCATGGCATTCACTATGCCTTCATCTCGAACTCGGACAATCTCGGGGCGGATCTCGATCTTTCGATCCTCGGGTATTTTTCAAAGGCCGGTTTTTCATTCATGATGGAAGTTACCCGGCGGACCCCTTCGGATGTCAAGGGCGGGCATCTGGCCATGGATGAAAACGGTGATCTTTTGCTTCGGGAGGCGGCGCAATGCCGCCCCGAGGACCGCGCCGCCTTCCAGGACATCGATCGGTACCGGTTCTTCAACACCAACAACATCTGGGTCAATCTGGTTCACCTGAAAAAGAAAATTGAAAGGCGGGGCGGCATCAAGCTTCCCATGATGCTGAACTCGAAGCATCTGAATCCGCGCGATTTCGCAAGCCCCCGGGTATACCAGATCGAGACCGCCATGGGCGCCGCCATCTCCCTATTCAATGGCGCCGCCGCCGTCTGCGTACCGCGCACCCGGTTCATTCCGGTCAAAACAACGAGCGATCTTCTGGTCCTTAAATCCGACCGCTACCATCTATCGGATGAAGAGGGCCTAGTGCCGGCGCCGGGAATTCAAACCGAAAGCCTCCACGTCACCCTCGATCCCGAATATTACCAGCACCTGGATCAGTTCGAAGCGCGATTTGCCCATGGCATCCCGGGCCTTTCCGCCTGCGAGTCTTTGAGGATCGACGGCAACGTCTTTTTCGAAAAGAACGTCACCCTCCGTGGCGCGGTCACCATCACCTCGCCGGGCCACGACCCCCGGACCATCCCCGAGGGGACGGTGATCGATACGGACATTCGATTGTAAGCGGCGGGCAGTGAGCAGGTGGCGACCAGAGATCTGAGATCAGAAGTCAGAGGTCGGAGACCGAAATACCAGAGAGCAGTAAGCCGAGATCAGTTAGAAATAAAGATCAATTTCTGTGAACAAGGTATTATCCGGATTTCAGAAGAGCCTTCCGGAATTCTCCCTAAACATTCATTCGACCTCTGATCTCCGATCTCTGGTATTTCGGTCTCTGGCCGTTACCTGCTCACTGCCAACTAATTATGCTTAAATTATGCATCCGCACTAAAAGTGGTATCCCACGAAGCCAAGAGCGTGAAGCCCTCCGGCTTGGATGCCGTAGTCCTCGATATCAATACGCGCAGAGGAGTAACTGGCTTCCACACCGACGTTAAAATGTTCGGCTATCGTCCAAAAGATACCCCCTTTTAAATATAAACCGATCGCCGAATCATCGGCTGTTTCGCTCATGCCGTACGCAGAAACTTCCATCTTGCCTTTGACACTGGCAATACCGACGCCAATATAGGGGTTGGGGTTTCCAGTTTGACCGAAAACATAATATCTGGCACCCAATCTCAGCTCGGTTGTGGACCCCTTGGAATCGGCCGATATATCGCCTAAATCCGTATCGTAGCCTGACATTCCTTTATTCTTGCTCGATGAAAGGTATGCGGCATCAATATACACCGGCCATGATGTACCCCCAAAATCCACGTCGATCCCATACTCTGTCTGCTTGTCGAACGGCGCCCAGTCTCCCTTACTGAGGAATTTTTGCCCCATAAGCAAATTAACATTCCCGGTGATTCCATTCGCTGCATAGGAAAAATCAGGCGTGAAGCTTAATGCCAAAACAAAAAGAAGAAGACACAACAACGCACGTTTCATAAACAACCTCCTATTGATAGAGATTACAATTAACAATATGCGGGCGATCGGCAGATTCATATTCATTTAAACCCATGCGGTTTGCTTCAAGGTGTTTAATCAACTTCCAACCCGTATGAATCCGTATGATGGTTAACTGCTGAAGATTGGCAGCCGACGAAAGGCTGAAAGACCCGAATATATAAATGGCGGGATATAGTCAATAAAAAAAAATTAGCGGGAAGACGAATTGGTATTAATACTCCTAGGCAACCGGCGACTCGATCATGAAAGGGTCACCGGAGTATAGCCGCAGTAGGGGATGAAGCTGTTTTTTTTCGGACGGACCCGACCGGTGAACGGAAGGCTTGAAAAGCCTTGAAAAACCTGAAAAGGATTTATAAAAAAATACATAATTGTCAAAAAGTAGATCATCCCCTTGGCGAACACATGCTGAAGTGAGCTGTGCTTCGCTTCCTGCATCCATCAGAAGTTTCGGATACAATTTTCGAAAATGCAAAGTTCAGAAGTATTTTTCCTAAGTGAAGTACAAAAAAATATGTAATCCAAGGGGCGGAGCTATACTCTCCGGTAGCAGAGTTAGAGAGAGCGGAAAGCGATCAGCAGCAATCGGTATTCCTCCATAATCCGTCTAACATTTCCTGACCTCTGACTTCTGACCCCAGCCCTCTGATCTCTG
>JBECKW010000334.1:0-2947 GCA_040235505.1 Desulfobacterales bacterium | reverse complement strand
AGGGTGAAGCGGCTGTCAACGAAAAAAAAGAGGCGCTCCGGAAAATTTCAAACGAGATGTTCAACTGGCCGCTTCTTTCCAAACTGGTGCTGTCAAGAAACTGGAAAATCATGACGCCGGATCAGCAGCAGGAATTCATTCCCCTTTTCAAGGATATCCTGGAGAAGGCGTATGCGGATCGGATCCTAGCCTACAAGGATGGAACTGTTGAATATGTTTCCAACCAGATGCTGACGGAAAACAAGGCCGAGGTCGAAACCAAAGTCGTCTCCGCAAGCAGCTCGGCCCCGATCACACTGACCTATCGGCTGGCGCTTATGGACGGGAAATGGGGGGTCTATGACGTCATCGTGGAAGGGGTCAGTCTCACCAAAAATTACCGGGACCAGTTCAGAGATTTTCTGGCGGATAAAACACCGGCGCAGCTGCTTGAGCATTTGAAGGAAATGGTCGGAGAATAACCTTTCTTGCCCCTGCCCTCGCGCTGAGGACCAGATTTATGAAAGCGAATAAAAAAGGGCCCCCGATCGGGGGCCCTTTCGTTTTCCTTTCCGGACGTATTAAGCACCCATACTCCGCCTGTCCGCCATATCCATCAGGACACGTTCCCTGGCCTTGTCGATACCCAGGGCTTTCCGTTTCTTGTCGATATGGGCGATCATTTTCTGGGCCATTTCATAAGGATCCACGGCAAAATCCCACTTGCCCAGCCCCTGTTTTTCAAGCCCGCTAAAGAGGAGATCCTTGAACTTGGTACCCTCCACCACCGGGAAGGTTACGCCGAAAATTGTGTAGACGCCCGAGGCCACAAAGTACTGGCCGATGGAGATGGCCTTCTCGCTCATGTACTCGGGGGCGGCGCCCGCCACCGGAAGATCGGCAATGGAATTTCCGAGCCCCCCTACTTGCACCATCTCGGCACAGGCGATCAGGATTCGGCTGTTGTCCACGCAGGAACCGAGGCCCAGAACCGGCGGCATACCGACGGTCTCGCACACCTCCTTGAGACCCGGGCCGGCCAGATGGGCCGCCTCGGGACTGGTGAGGTTGGCCTTGGCCAGAGCGATCTGGGAGCAACCGGTCTGAACCACCAATACATCGTTTCGAATCAATTCCTTTACCAGTTCAACATGCACCCAGTCCTGCTTGACCCGGGGATTTGTACAACCGACGACACCGGCTACTCCCCGTATGCGGCCGTTGATGATGTTGTCGTTCAGGGGGGTGTAGGAAGCCCGAAAAGAGCCACCGAGCATGTAATTGATGTACTCATGGGAGAAGCCGTGAACACCGGCGTTTTTAATATTGGGAATCTCGATCTTTGCCGTTCGGTTCTTGAACCGGGTGATGGCCCGGATCACGATCTCGTCGGTGCATTCCTTGGGCTCATGCTCCACGAACTCGATGTGTTCAACGCCCTCGATGTGACAGCGGGGGTTGGTGGTGAACAGCTTGGTTCCGTAGCAGTCGGCCACCTTGGCCAGGCCCTGCTTGATGCACTGCACGTCCACGGCCATGGCATCCACGGCGCCGGTGATGAGAATCGCTTCAGTGGACATGAAGTCGCCGGCATGAGGCACGCCGTGGCGGCTCATCATTTCGGCGCCACTGCAGCACATGCCTGCCAGGTTGATCCCCTTGGCACCCGCCTTTTTGGCCTCCTCCAGGAGGGTCGGATCGTTCACCGATTCCAGCATGGTCTCGAACATGTTCGGTTCGTGACCGTGCACGATGATATTGACCTGATCTTCCTTGAGTACGCCCATGTTCACTTCGATGGGGATCGGACTTGGCGTGCCGTAAATGATGTCGGAAATTTCAGTGGCTACCATGGAGCCGCCCCACCCGTCGGCCAGGGCTGTCCGGCTGGCCTGCTTGACGAGGTTGTCGCACTGCTGATCGACGCCCATATGGGTCCGATGCATCATTTCCATGATCTCGCGCATGGCGCCCCGGGGAACGATGCCCAGCTTTCGCCAGGTTTCCAGGGTTTTTTCAGGTACCCGGCTGACAAAGGGGATTTCCCCCTCCACCTGGGTGTATGTACGTTCCAGTTCTTTATAGAGTTCGGTGGCTATTTCCTTGGTAGACTTTCCTTCCGTCTCGATTCCGACGGATTCGGCCACCTTGCCCAGCTTAATGGTGTCCTTGATCTTGTAATCGAGAATCTTCCCGCTGACCACCTCGCGGAAAAGGTCCAGCATGGACATGCCGTGGTCGGTATGGGCGGAACAGCCGCTGGCGACCATACGTCCCCAGTTCCGGCCCTGGATGGTATCAATATCGGCACCGCAGACACCGACCTTGCTGTAAGGATCGGCCGAGTTGAGGCGGCAGGGCCCCATAAAGCAGTGCTTGCAGCATGCGGACTTGTCGCCAATGGGACAGGCCTTCATGCTCAATGCCCTATCGAAAGCGGTTTCCACGCCGTCGCGACGTGCCTTTTCGAGCATCTGTGCCGTGGCATCACAGCTGGTGAGATCTTTTACCGGAACCGGTTCCTTCTCGGCCTTCTTCTTTTCCATTTTTTCCTCCCTTCCTGGAAAGATTGTATTGTTGAAACACTAAAAGCTAAAATCGATTTATATCTATTTATAAAATATCGTATGTTATTTCAAAGTATTATAGCTTATCAATAATGATTACTGATCATATTAAACTTTCACCTTTTATATGTCAAGAAAACTTTCGCCGGAAAATAGGTTTAAATTGACTTTCGATAAACTGCTGTGAGACTATATTTTTATATGGGGCGATTCCAGTCCCCTTCTGCTCCCTTTGCGTGTCCGGTTGTAATCCAGGCCCCTTCGAGGCGGCTGCTTTTCATTCTTCAACTCCAGGTGACCGAGTGTTCGTCCCGTATGTGACACTAATTTTATTTTTCCATGTCCAGGTGCATGGGGGAAGGAGGCGGTCATGAGCAATAGCGTTTACAAAGTTATCGAAC
>JBECKW010000305.1:0-43301 GCA_040235505.1 Desulfobacterales bacterium | reverse complement strand
GGAAGGGACCGGTCGATTTTCGGCTGGGTCAGGACGGCTCTCTCGCACAGGGGAAGCAGACACCTGAGCATATCCGGATAGGCCTTGTCGTCCAGAATTCCGGAAACCAGGGTGATGCGTTTGCCGGAAAAGCGCTTCGAGAGAAACTGCGCCAGAGGACGAACCGCCGCCATGTTATGGGCACCGTCCAGCAGGACCACAGGCGATTTCGAGAGAAACTCCAGCCTTCCTGGCCATCGGTTCGAAAGAAGTCCATTTCGGATGTCTGTTTCCTGCAGGCGGGCATTGCCGGCTGAACTCAGAATTTCGCAGGCGGCGGTCGCGAGGGCTGCGTTTTCCGCCTGGTACCGTCCGAAAAGAGCTGATTGCATGTTTTTCCACACATGGTCGGCGACGATACCAAAATACGTGAAGCATTCTCCGTCGGGGTTGCGGCGGACTCTAAAATCCTTTCCCAGCCGGAATACCGGTGCCTGCATCGCTTCCGCCTTGGCCTGGATAACATTCAAGGCCTGTTTCTGGGAGACCCCGGTTACCACCGGTATTGTCTCCTTGATGATCCCCGCCTTTTCGCCCGCGATGGCGGCAAGGGTGGTTCCGAGGTAGGACTGATGTTCGAGGGAAATATTGGTGATGATGGAAAGTGCCGGCGAAATGATGTTTGTCGCATCGAGCCGCCCCCCCATGCCGGTTTCGATAATCGCCCAGTCGACGTTCCGGCAGCTGAATTCATGAAAGGCCATGGCAGTTGAAAATTCGAAAAAAGTAGGCTCCCGGTCACCCTGGTGGACGGATCGGACCGCTTCGTAGGCCGACACGACATCTTTATTTAAAATCGGGTCGCCGTCGATACAGATGCGTTCATTGAAGTGCACCAGGTGAGGGGATGTGTATAAGCCGACACGATATCCGGCCAGGTGGAAAATGGTGGCCAGGGCGGATGCCACCGATCCCTTTCCATTGGTGCCGGCGATATGGATGCTTCGGAATTTTTTCTGCGGGTTTCCGAGTCCTTGCAGAATGCTGCGGATCGTATCCAGTCCAAGGATGATGCCGAAACGCCTCAGACCGAACATGGTCTTCAGGCAGGATTGATACCGGGCCTCGGATGTCATAGCGGTTCAAATATGATCTGAAAGGATGTTATAAAAAAACCCGGCAGGTTTGGGAAATCCCCTGCCGGGCAATTCATCAATATACGGGATTATCGCTGATACCTGCTTCTCGCAGCCGCGATTCTCTGCCGTCTCAGTGCTTCACGCTGTTTGCGGCGCCGATATTCACTGGGTTTTTCGTAACTTTTTTTCAGCTTCAACCGTTTAAAAAGACCGTCATTCTGAATCTTTTTCTTTAAAATGCGCATTGCCTTTTCAAGGTCGTTGTCCAAAACCCTGACATGAATTTCCTTCAAATGCCTCGCCCCCTTCTTTTCCACCAGGAGTGCGCGGTAATTTTTCCCTGGTGGCTATTTTGGTTCCTGAAAAAAAACAATTAGCATCAATAATATATTCGTTTTTCTTTTTCAAGAGAAAAACAGCTATTAAAACTATAGTGAGTCAAGGGCTGAAAAAATACCGTTGGTGATTTCATCCACCTTGCCCACACCCTCGATGCGGATGTATTTCGGTGCGCCCGCTTCTCCGGAGGCTTCCCAATTCTTGTAATATCCGATGAGCGGTTCGGTCTGGTCGTGATAGACCTCGAGACGCTTTTTCACCGTTTCTTCCTTGTCGTCATCGCGCTGGATCAGCGGTTCGCCGGTGACGTCATCCTTTCCCGCTTCCTTGGGGGGATTGAAAATGAGGTGATAGGTCCGTCCGCTGGCCAGGTGAGCCCTTCGGCCGCTCATACGCTTAACGATCTCCTCGTCCGGTACATTGATATCCACAACGGCATCGATGGCAACGCCGGCCGCTTTCATGGCATCCGCCTGGGGAATCGTTCTGGGAAAACCGTCAAACAGAAACCCCTTCTGGCAATCGGGTTCTTTGATGCGTTCCTTGACCAGGCCGATGATCACTTCATCGGGGACCAGTCCACCGGCATCCATGAACTTTTTCGCTTCCTTGCCCAGTTCGGTTCCGGCTTTCACGGCCGCGCGCAGCATATCCCCTGTCGAAATCTGGGGAATCTGATATTTTTCCTTGATATAATTTGCCTGTGTTCCTTTTCCCGCACCGGGACCGCCCAAGAGAATCAGACGCATGATGTTTCCTCCTTATAATAGTTGGCGTGAAAAAAAATAAATGGCCATGTTTATTCTTTTGCCAAAAGAGGAACACTTATCCATAGATATCCAAATATGTCAAGGTATAAACGCTTGGATGATCTCCCCGGCTGTTTTCAGGGCCGATTGCCTGTCTGCGATCTCCCCGGAAAGCCGTTCTTCCTCCAGACGGGTTAAAATTGTATTGAAAAAGGGTGAGGGCGAGAGGCCGAAAACAGTTATGAGATCCCGGCCGGTGACAAAGGGGGGAACGGCCTTCTTCGGGAGGTAGGTGTCGTAAAAGGCACAAAGCAAATACCGCGCGAAATCGGAAAATGAGGTTTCGGGAGGACGGTCAGGGTGGCTTTCGAACGTCCCCGCCATGGTCAGCAGCAAGAGGGAAGGGGCCAGCGCATTGACAAGCATGAAGAAGCGGGTGACGGCCTTTCGTGTAAGCCTCTCTTTTAAGAAATCCTCGTAGAGTTGAGGAATCCGGTCGCGGTGCGCCACTATACCGGATACAAAATTCGCTTCGTTTGCAGACAAACGCAGCCGCCGGCATGTATCCATTGTCCATGATACAGATTCCCCCTCAGGAAGATGCGCCCCTCCGTATTTCCCTGCCAATGATAACAGGTTTGTGAATTTCAGCCATGGCGCCCGGGCAATGATTTCGTCCGGCGGGAAATCGAACGGCGGGTTGTTTAAAAGATGTTCGAGAAATCGGTATGCATCCGGAAACTGCGATTGTGGGTTCACGCCGGGACGATCTCCGGGTTTCCGCTCCGAAAAAATTGCCGCGAGGAGGCCGGTTTTCGCCATCCCGGCAACTTGGGGTGCGGAATTCCGGCAGGAGAGCAGTTGGTAGAGTTCCGACCGGATTCTTTCCCCCGCCGAGAAACGGATTCGGTCGGCATCGCGCCGGGCAGCCGAAAGGGTGGCGGGCTCAACGGAAAAACCGAGGACCGCCGCAAGACGAAAGGTCCTGAGGAGTCTGACCGGATCATCCCGAAAGGCATTTGCCGATACCATCCGGACTCGCTTTTCAGCCAGGTCCTTTCGCCCGCCGACCCAGTCCAGAAGCTTGCCGGTAGGCAGTTCGACGGCCATGGCGTTGATCGTGAAATCCCGGCGTTTAAGATCCTGCCGGATATCCCGGTCATTTAGTCCGGTAATGTCCAGAATCGTTTTTCCGAACACCACCCGGTAGGATTCTTTTCCGGGCCGGCCCATCCGGATGCACCGGCCCCGGCATCTGGCGGCTGTGGTTTCCGCAAATATTTCTGGATTTTGGGAAACGGCGATGTCATAATCCATTGGCATCTGGCCAAGGAGTAAATCCCGGACCGTGCCGCCGACCAGATACACCTCCTCTATTTGCGGAAGCACACTGAGATCGAAAGGGATATGAGGTATAGCGAACTGCGTCATATTTTAACTTATAGTATATTTTTTTAAAATGAGCCAAATTCCCACAAAAATACCCCTCCTTCATATATCCATTGCGGTAACCGGCGGGGCCGGTTCGGGAAAGTCATTTGTATGCCGGCGGTTGGTCGAGAGGGGAGCAGCGCTCGTGGATGCCGATCAGATCGCCCGGGAGGTCGTCATGCCGGGAACCGGCGGTTTAAAAAAGGTGGCCGATCATTTCGGCCCCTCCGTCCTGGCAAAAGACGGGACCCTTGACCGGGCTGCACTTCGGACCGTGATCCTGGCGGATGACCGGGCCCGAAAATCCCTGGAGGCCATTTTGCACCCCGAGATTATTTCCCTGATGCAGTCAAGGATCCAAGCTGCTTTCGAATCGGGGAACCGGATGGTTGTGGCGGAGGTGCCGCTTCTGTTCGAACTTGGTATGGCGTCCCGATTTGACCGCGTCGTACTTGTCAAGGCCGGAAGGGAGGTGAAGGTACAGCGGTTGATGCGGCGGGACGGGGTTTCCGAAGACGACGCCCGGAGGCTGCTGGATCTGCAGATGCCGGATTCTGAAAAAGAGAAACTTGCGGATATCGTGATAGAAAACAACGGTACGGTAGCGGAACTCATAAAAAATGTTGACCGGTTAAAGGAGATGATTTATTTATTAATAGACGATACGAGGCAAAATAGCTTGACAAGCTTCGAAACTTGATTTAGAGGCGGCAGGAGCTTGGGGCACCCGCCTGTTGGAAAGAATATCGATATTCTTCTTTCAGCAATCACTGAGTAAACTATATTCTCCAGTATCACCCAAGAAGGATCTCATAGCTCTCCAATTTTCTGGATGATGTCTGAAAATCGGGGTGTGGGGATCGCATCGTCAGCATGACATCAATCATCGTGTCAGGGGTCGGGATGCAAGGCGGGGTAAAATGCAGGCGGCGTTTTACGGGTTTCTGGTATTGCCGGTTATTGGCGGCATCGGATGGTCGCTTATTAAATTCAGGTAATCACTTTTTAGCGGGGAAAGCACGGTATGAACATTGTAGAACTTAAAGACAAGAAGATCAGTGAACTCACCCAGATGGCCAAAAAATTCAACATCGATGGGGCTGCCGGGATGCGTAAGCAGGAACTCATCTTCGCCCTTCTCCAGGCACAGATCGAAAAAAACGGTCTGATCTACGGGGAGGGAACCCTCGAAATCCTTCCGGACGGGTTCGGTTTTCTGAGAGCTCCGGATTACAACTACCTGCCCGGGCCGGACGACATTTATGTCTCACCGTCGCAGATCCGTCGCTTCAACCTCAGGACCGGGGATACCGTCTCCGGCCAAATACGCCAGCCCAAGGAATCCGAACGATATTTTGCACTGCTGAAGGTCGAGGCCGTCAATTACGAGGACCCGGAGGTGGCCCGTGAAAAAATTCTGTTCGACAACCTCACCCCTCTCTATCCCGATGCGAAAATAAACCTGGAAACCGCTGCAGACAACTATTCCACCCGGGTGATGGACCTGCTGACCCCGGTCGGATTCGGACAGCGCGGCCTGATCGTCTCACCTCCGCGGACCGGGAAAACCATGCTGCTCCAGAACATCGCCAACAGCATCACCACCAATCACAAGGACATTATGCTGTTTGTGCTTCTGATCGACGAACGGCCCGAAGAAGTGACCGATATGGAACGCTCGGTCAAGGGGGAAGTGGTCAGTTCCACCTTCGACGAACCGGCCGAACGCCATGTCCAGGTGGCCGAAATGGTGATTGAAAAGGCAAAGCGCCTGGTGGAGCACAAAAAGAACGTGGTGATCCTGCTGGACAGCATCACCCGTCTCGCCCGGGCATACAACTCGGTGATGCCTCCCAGCGGAAAAATCCTCTCCGGTGGTGTGGACTCCAACGCGCTTCAACGCCCCAAGCGGTTTTTCGGCGCCGCCCGAAACATCGAGGACGGCGGCAGCCTGACCATCATCGCCACCGCCCTGATCGATACGGGCAGCCGGATGGACGAGGTGATTTTCGAGGAATTCAAGGGCACCGGCAACCTGGAAATTCAATTGGATCGAAGGCTGTCGGACAAACGTATTTTCCCGGCCATCGACATCAAGAAATCCGGCACCCGGAAAGAAGAGTTGCTGCTTGAACCGGATGTGCTGAACCTGATCTGGATCCTGAGAAAACTGCTTTCATCCCTCAACCCGGTGGACAGTTTGGAATTTTTACTTGAAAAAATGCAAGGAACGAGTAATAATAAACATTTTCTGGATTCCATGAACGCCTGATGGGCCCCAGAGCGGATATCACCGGGGGCAAAGCGAAGTGGGTTCCTATTGTTAGAGCGCATAGGGCGCATGTCAAAATAAAAAAGGGGAATGAGTGATCATGAAAAAAGGTATTCATCCGGAATATGCCAACACCACGATTACCTGTGCGTGCGGAAACGTTATCGAGGCCGGCTCCACGAAATCGGATATTACCGTGGAAATCTGCTCCGCCTGCCATCCGTTTTATACCGGGAAACAGAAACTGGTGGATACGGCCGGGCGAATCGAGCGGTTCCGAAAGAAATATGCGAAATTTCAGGACGCCAATCAGAAAAACGGTTAGCGGCTTTATTTCTATAAAATCAAAGGGTAAAAGAAGTCCCGAAAGCTTCTTTTGCCCTTTTCTTTGTTGGATAGAAAATGTTTGACAAACTCGCAGGCGTCGAAAATCGTTTCCTGGAACTCGAACAGATGCTGGGGGATCCCAACGTTCTGAAGGACCGGAGCGCCTTCCAGAAGCTCAGTAAAGAGCATGCGGAACTCAGCCGGATTGTGCCCGTATATCGCGATTACAAGCGTGTCGTGAAGGATGTCGAGGGAAGCCGGGAGCTTTTAAAAGGGAGCGATCCGGAACTCCGGGCCCTGGCCCAGGAGGAAGTCCACGAACTCGAAGCGCAGATGGAAGATCTGGAGGAGCAACTCCGGGTGCTTCTCATCCCCAAGGACCCGCTGGATGACAAGAACGTGCTCATCGAGATCAGGGCGGGAACCGGCGGCGAGGAAGCGGGCCTTTTCGCGGGGGATCTTTACAACATGTACTGCCGCTATGCCGAGCGCCGGGGGTGGAAGGTGGAGAGCATGAGCCAGAGCGTCTCCGGGATCGGCAGCCTCAAGGAAGTGATTGCCCTGGTTCAGGGCAATGGCGCATACAGCCGCTTCAAATACGAAAGCGGCACCCACCGGGTCCAGCGCGTGCCGGCCACCGAAGCCCAGGGCCGGATTCACACCTCCGCCGTAACGGTGGCGGTGCTTCCGGAGGCCGAAGAGGTCGAAGTGAACATCGATCCGACCGAGATCAAGGTGGATGTGTACCGATCCAGCGGCCCGGGCGGCCAGTCGGTCAACACCACCGATTCCGCCGTCCGTGTGACCCATCTACCCACGGGACTTGTGGTGATCTGCCAGGACGAAAAATCCCAGCACAAGAACAAGGCAAAGGCTCTGAAGGTGCTTCGTTCCCGCCTGCTGGACCAGAAAATACAGGCGCAGAACCAGGAGCGTTCGGCGGCCCGAAAAAACCAGGTGGGCAGCGGCGATCGGAGCGAGCGGATTCGAACCTACAACTTTCCCCAGGGACGGGTGACGGACCACCGTATCGGCCTCACCCTCTACAAACTGGAATCGATCATGCAGGGGGAAATCGACGAAGTGCTGGACGCACTGGCGACCCACTATCAAGCGCAGGCCTTGCAGAATGAGTCAAACGAGACCACCCGGCCCTCGGGACGTTGAGGCGACCTGGACCATCCTGAAGCTGCTCTCCCGAACGAGCGAATATTTCGCCACCCGCGATATCGAACACCCCCGGACGGATGCTGAAATTCTGCTGGCCCACAGTCTCGGTCTACGCCGTATCGATCTGTATGTGCAATATGACAAACCGCTGACGCCGGAGGAACTGACTCGGTTCCGGGAACTGGTGCGGCGGCGGGCCCGCAGGGAACCGGTGGCGTACATCACCGGCGAAAAGGAATTCTGGAGCCTGGCCCTGAAAGTGACTCCGGCGGTTCTGATTCCGCGGCCGGAGACCGAATGTCTGGTGGAGGCTTGTCTCTCGGTGCTTTCGAAGGATGAGGCGTATGGCGTCCGAAGAATTCTGGACCTTGGTACGGGGTCGGGTGCAATCATACTGGCTCTTGCCGCGGAGCGGCCTGGCGACCGTTTTATTGCAGTCGACCAATCAGACGAGGCGCTTTCCATCGCCCGGGAAAATGCCCGGCAACATGGGATGGACCAGCGGATCCGCTTCCTGAAAGGAGACTGGTTTTCACCGGTGGACTCCGGGGAGGCGGCGTTTGACCTGATCGTGTCCAACCCACCCTATATCCGCCGGGCGGATATCGAAACGCTCCAGCAGGAGATTCGCGGGTTTGAACCGATGGCAGCCCTGGACGGCGGGCCGGACGGGACCGATTGCCTGGCGTATATCATCGCCACCGCGCCGCAACATCTTCGTTCATCCGGCCATCTGCTCCTTGAAATCGGCTGCGACCAGCGGCTTCTGCTGGAAAGAGCGGTGAAGGCGGCGGGGTGCTACGATGAGGTGGCGTTTCTGAAGGATTACAGCGGCCATGATCGGGTGCTTCGACTGCGGAAAAAAGCTTAAAAAAGTATTGCTTAACCCGGGATCTTTTGTTACGGATCCTTGATTTAATTCACTACGCACGTTCCGGGAGCTCCCCGCGGTGCTTTGAAAAAAGTTCGGGGTGCAGGCGCACCGGGGCGGTGGAAAAACCGACAAAGGAGAAAAACAAATGGCGTATGTTACAATGAAGGAACTGCTGGAAGCGGGGGTCCATTTCGGTCATCAGACCAAGCGCTGGAACCCCAAAATGAAACCTTATATCTTCGGCGCACGAAACGGCATCTACATCGTGGATCTGCAGAAGACGGTGCGGATGTTTAAAACCGCCTATGATTTCGTGGTGGAAACGGTGGCAAGCGGCAAATCCGCATTGTTTGTGGGAACAAAGAAGCAGGCCCGGGAGTCGATTTATGAAGAGGCCAACCGCGCCGAGATGTATTATGTCCATAACCGCTGGCTGGGCGGTATGCTCACCAACTTCCAGACCATCAAGCAGAGCATCGAACGGCTTAATTTCCTGAATCAGATCGAAAACGACGGCTCCATCAACCTGTACACCAAGAAAGAACGCCTGAAACTGGCCAAAGAGCGTCTCAAGCTCGACAACAACCTGGGGGGCATTCGCCCCATGAGCCGTCTGCCGGGCGTCATGTTCGTGGTGGACCCGAAAAATGAAGCCATCGCCATACGGGAGGCAAACCGGCTCGGCATTCCCGTCGTGGCCATCGTGGATACCAACTGCGATCCGGAAGATGTCGATTTTGTTATTCCGGGCAATGACGATGCCATTCGTTCCATCCGGCTCCTGACATCTAAAATTGCGGATGCATGTATCGAGGGACGGAAGAAACAGGAGGAGCGGCGTCAGGCCGAGGCGGACAAAGCCGTGGACGAAAAATCGGAAATAGAGACTGCCAGTGCCGAACTGAAACCCGGCGAGCGGAAGGTGATTTCGGACGGAACCAAGGGGCCGGTGGTGGAGATCATTAAGCGCAGCACCAGCGACCAGGTTGCTGATGAAGATCAGGAACAGGACGCTGACGAATAAAAAAGACAGGAGAAACCAATGTCAGGGATAACTGCAGCAATGGTAAAAGAGCTTCGGGAAAAAACCGGAGCAGGGATGATGGATTGCAAGGCGGCGCTGAAGGACTGCGACGGCGATATGAGCAAAGCCATCGATTTTCTGAGGAAAAAGGGATTGGCGACCGCCCAGAAACGTGCCGGTCGCGCCATGAGCGAAGGTACGATCCAGTCATACATCCATATGGGCGGTAAAATCGGTGTGATGGTGGAAGTCAACTGCGAGAGCGATTTTGTTGCCAAGAATGAAGATTTCCAGGAATTCGCCCGGAATATCGCCATGCATATCGCCGCCACCAACCCGGTATCCATCACCCAGGAAGAAGTCCCCAAGGAACTTGTCGACAAGGAGATGGAAATCTACCGGGCCCAGGCCAAGGAAATGGGAAAACCGGAAAATATCGCGGAAAAGATCTCCGAGGGCAAGCTCCAGAAATTTTTCAAGGAGAACTGCCTGATGAACCAGGCCTATGTCCGTGATCCGGAAAAAACCATCGCTGATCTTCTCAACGAGCAGATTGCAAAAATCGGCGAGAACATCACCATCAAGCGGTTCAGCAGATTCCAACTGGGAGAATCCTGATCTTATGTCACTACCCCGATTCAAGAGAATACTGATAAAGCTCAGCGGTGAAGCGCTGATGGGCGATCAGAACTTCGGCATCAGCGCCGACACCCTCAAGTATGTCGCCGAGGAGGTCAAATCGGTACATGACATGGGGGTCCAGGTGGCCATTGTGGTGGGGGGCGGCAATATTTTTCGAGGCATTGCCGCCAGTTCCTATGGCATGGACCGAACGTCGGCCGACCATATGGGCATGCTCGCCACGGTGATCAATTCGCTGGCGCTCCAGGATGCTCTGGAAACCAACGGGATGCACACACGGGTCCAGTCGGCCATTTCCATGCACGAAGTGGCCGAACCCTACATTCTGAGACGGGCCATCCGGCATCTTGAAAAGGGACGGGTGGTTATTTTCGGCGCC
This sequence comes from Desulfobacterales bacterium, assembly GCA_040235505.1. Classification (GTDB taxonomy): domain Bacteria; phylum Desulfobacterota; class Desulfobacteria; order Desulfobacterales; family JAFDDL01; genus JBECKW01. The sequence continues at coordinate 32,976 of JBECKW010000305.1, read as the reverse complement.
GGGACCGGAAACCCGTACTTCACCACAGATACGGCGGCGGTGCTGCGGGCTATGGAAATTCATGCGGAAATTCTCCTGAAAGCCACCAAGGTGGACGGGATCTATGATTCGGACCCGGAAAAGAATAAAGACGCAGTGCTTCTCAAGCGCGTCACGTATCGGGAAGCGCTGGAGCGGCAATTGCGGGTAATGGATCTCACGGCCATTTCACTGGCCATGGACAATCAACTGCCCCTGTCCGTGTTCAGCCTCAAGGGTAAGGGTAACATCCAAGGGGTGGTGCTGGGCAATGACGTGGGCACCCGGATCAATCATTAGGAGGCATCATGATCGAAGAGACACTTGAAGAAACTCGAGATCGAATGAGCAAATCGATTGCGGCGCTCAAGGGAGAAATCAAGCGAATCCGTACCGGCCGTGCCTCGGCGTCTCTCCTGGACGGGATGCGGGCGGACTATTACGGCACGCCCACACCACTGAACCAGATGGCCTCCGTATCGGTCCCCGAAAGCCGCCTGATCGTGATCCAGCCCTGGGATGTGACAGCCATCAAGGAAATTGAAAAGGCGATCCTGAAATCGGACCTGGGACTGACGCCTTCGAGCGACGGGAAAATCATCCGTATTTCCATTCCGCCCCTCTCCGAGGAGCGCAGGAAGCAGCTTGCCAAATCCCTTCACAAAACCTGCGAAGAATATAAAGTGGCGATCCGGAATATTCGCCGGGATTCCAATGAACTCATCAAGGGCTTCAAAAAGGATGGCGACATCACGGAAGACGATGCCTTTAAAACCCAGGATGAAATCCAGAAAATCACCGACGAGTATATCAAACAGGTCGACGAGATCTACAAAGAAAAAGAGAAGGAAATCCTTGAATTCTGACCTGTCCCCATCCCAGGACCCGGGGCTGGACATGACCCGGTTGCCGGTTCATGTGGCGATCATAATGGACGGCAACGGCCGGTGGGCGAAAAAAAGACTTCTGAACCGGGTGAAAGGGCATGAGCGGGGAGCGGATACCGTCCGCGCGATTGTTCGAACCAGCCGGGAGATCGGCATCAAGGCCCTGACCCTGTATGCCTTTTCCACTGAGAACTGGCAGCGCCCCAAAACCGAAGTGCACGCCCTCATGGGACTTCTGGAGCGCTTTCTCAGATCCGAGAAGGCGGAAATGCTCGAAAACAATATCCGCCTGGGGGCCGTCGGACAAATCCACCGGCTTCCCGAAAAGACCCTCGGTGCGCTTGAAGAGGTGATGGCCGCCACAGCGCAAAACGACGGTATGCTGCTCAACCTGGCCTTGAGCTACGGAGGACGGGCGGAGATCCTGAAGATGGTTCAAGAGATTGCCCTGGAGGCCAAAGAGGGTCGGATCGATCCTGAAACCATAGACGAAGACATGGTGGCCGATCATCTTTACACCCGCGGCGTTCCGGATCCGGACCTGCTCATTCGTACCAGTGGGGAGATGCGCCTCAGCAATTTTCTGCTCTGGCAGGTCGCTTATGCGGAGATATTTGTGACCGATACCTTGTGGCCCGATTTCAGCCGGGAGGAATATCTTCAAATTCTTGGTGCTTATCAACGCCGGAATCGCCGGTTCGGAAAGGTCGATCCCACCTGACGGCCATGGCGGCCGCCACCGACAGGCGGCCCGCGGAAAGGACGGAACCGGTAACCATGCATTTGAAACGATGGTTGACGAGCCTGGCGCTCATTCCCGTGCTGGTGCTTCTTCTCTTCTGGGGTGGAGCGCATCTTTTCCCTCTTTTTGTTGCGCTGGTCTCGTTGCTTTCCCTCCGTGAGTATTACCGTATCATTCGACCGGCAGGTGGCGATCATTTGCTGCGGTCTGTCTCTTTGACAGGGTGCATCATGGGCCCGGCGATCGTGCTGTGTGCCGATTTTCTGCCGCTTCCATGGCTCCTGTTCTCATTCTCCGCGTCTCTCTTCGTGGTCGGGTGGATCTGCATGAGGCATTTCAAGGCCGATGCCTCCGTCCCTTCGGTGCTTGCCGCCCATGCCCTGGCCATGGTGTATATCCCCCTGGCGCTGTCGGGATATATCTTGATCTACCATACCGGTTTGGGTCCTCGATGGATATTCATGATCCTCTGCGTCGTATCAGTTGGTGATACCGGCGCATATTATGTGGGGACCCATTGGGGTCGCCGGAAGCTCTGCCCTCCGGTGAGCCCCGGGAAGACGGTGGAGGGATCCCTGGGGGGGCTGGTCGCCAATCTGCTGGTGGGCTTCGGTGTTTCGGCGGTTCTGCTCCCCTCTCTTTTATCCGTAAAAGGTGCTGTTTTTTTTCTTGCCCTGGGGATAGCCGGCCAGATAGGTGACCTTTTTGAATCCATGCTGAAGCGATCCGCCGGCATAAAGGATTCCGGCAACCTGTTGCCGGGTCACGGGGGCCTGCTGGATCGAATTGACGCACTGCTTTTTGCCGGACCGGTGGCGTTGGTGATGATTTTATATGTTTTGTAAAGGGCATAGAGGCATAGAGTGGACTGCTTGAAACATATATCCATACTGGGTTCCACCGGTTCTATCGGGCGTAATGCGGTGTGGGTGGCCCGGAAGTTTCCGGAGCGGTTCCGGGTGCGGGCCCTGGCGGCAAAAGATAATGTGTCGGAACTGGCCGGGCAGGTCGAAGCACTGGCTCCGGATATCGCCGTGGTGATCGATGAGACGGCGGTGGAGGCACTGCATCGGCTCCTGCCGTCACACTGTAAAACGGAAATCCTGACCGGAGAGGCAGGGTATACGGAGGCCGCCACCCTTGACGGTGTTAACCAGGTCGTGGCGGCCATGGTGGGAGCCGCGGGACTCTTGCCGACCCTTTCGGCCATCGATGCGTGCAAGGATATCGCCCTCGCCAATAAAGAAACGCTGGTGATGGCCGGTGCCGTGGTCATGGCCCGGGCGGCGGAGAAGGGCGTGCGGGTGCTTCCCATCGACAGCGAGCACAGCGCGGTGTTCCAGTGCATGGCGGGGCATCATCGACGGGATCTTCAAAAGGTGATCCTGACGGCGTCGGGGGGGCCCTTCCTGAACCGGCCCCGAAGCGAATTCGATACCATTGGTGTAGAAGACGCCCTGAAACATCCCACCTGGTCCATGGGGCCGAAAATCAGTGTCGATTCGGCCACCCTGATGAACAAGGGACTTGAAGTCATCGAGGCCAAATGGCTTTTTGATCTCTCCCCAGAGCAGATCGATGTCCTGATTCATCCCCAGAGCGTGATTCATTCCATGGTTTCTTTCCGGGACGGTTCGGTCCTGGCCCAGTTGGGGGTTCCGGACATGAAGGGAGCCATCGCCTATGCCATGAGCCATCCGGACCGCCTGGACCTGGACCAGCCTCCGCCGGATTTCGCCGGTATCGGCGCTTTGACCTTTGAACCTCCTGATTTCAAAAAATTTCCATGCCTTGGGCTGGCCTTTAACGCCATCAAAGCTGGCGGCACGATGCCGGCGGTGTTGAATGCCGCCAACGAGGCAGCGGTGACGGCGTTTCTGGGTAAGCGTCTTACCTTTGTGAAAATTCCGGATGTTATCCGCCATGTCATGCACAGACATCCGACCACAGCGAACCCGGGATTGGAGGATATCCTCGAAGCGGATGCATGGGCAAGACGCGAGGCGGAGGCGTTGATTTTGGCCGAATGACGGAAGCCTATAGAAAAGAATGAACGTCCAATCCCGCCGAGGCGGGATTGAACGTTCATCTTTTTCACAGCCTTTGCTTATCCTTATCTTTGTGCTAATGAAAGGCATTTCAAAAAGGAGAAAAACAGCGTCACATGGGCATCAATATTATTGCGCTTATCATTGTACTGGGAGTTCTGATTTCTTTCCATGAGTTTGGGCACTTCCTGATGGCCCGGCTTTTCGGCGTGGGTGTGGAGAAGTTCTCCCTCGGATTCGGCCCCAGGCTGTTCGGTAAAACCATCGGCGGCACCGATTACCGCATTTCCGCTCTTCCATTGGGGGGTTACGTCAAGATGGTGGGGGAAGAACCGGGATCGGAAATTGATCCGGCGGATATCCCGCGTTCTTTTACGCACCAAAAAATCTACAAGAAAATGCTGATTGTCGCCGCGGGGCCTCTGTTCAATTTCGTCCTGGCGATGATTATTTTTTTCATTCTTCTGATGTCCACTGGGATTTATGAGCCCGACACCCGGGCGGTTTTTGGAGATGTAATGCCGGGAGGGGTTGCGGAAACCCAGGGACTTCGGAAAGGCGACCAGGTTCTGTCCATCGATGGAACCCCCATAAGTTCCTGGGACGAGATGGCTGATGTCATCTCAGGATGCAAGGGCAAAACCCTGCATTTCAAAATCGACCGGAACGGGGCGAAACTAGATATCGACGTCACGCCCGCATTAACCCGCACCCAGAATACGTTCGGCGAAGATGTCGATCGATACATGATCGGCGTGGAACTCGGCGGTGAAATGCGAAGCCTCGGCATCGGAGAGGCGGCTGTCGAAAGCATCCGGCAGACTTATTACTATACAGAGCTGACGGTGGTGGGGCTCGGGAAACTCATTACGGGAGCCGTGTCCACAAAGAAGAATCTGGGGGGACCCATCCGGATCGCCCAGATGGCGGGTCAGCAGTTTGAAGAGGGGGTCAGCAGCTTCATCTTTTTTATTGCCATTCTCAGCGTCAACCTTGCCATCATCAATTTTTTTCCCGTTCCAGTCCTGGACGGCGGTCACCTGCTCTTTTTTGCCATCGAGGCGGTGATCCGGCGTCCCCTCAATACCCGGATGCGGGAAGTCGCCCAGCAAATCGGCGTTTTTATCCTTGTTCTCTTGATGATTTTTGTATTCTACAATGATATCAGCCAACTTTTTTCGAGCTAAATAACATTATGGCACATCGACTAGAAATTACATTGAAGCAGGAACTTCCGGATGCCGAAGGCGAGGGGGTCCGGCAGAAGGCGGCGAACTATTTCGGGATTGCCGTCGATCGTATCCGGACCATCCATGTGGTGACCATCGATGCCGACCTGAAGCGGCAGCAACTGACGTCGGTACAGGAGGAGGTGTTCACCAACCCGGTGACCCAGCGCTCCTCCTATGATCCCCTGGACGAACCCTTCGACTGGAATATCTGGGTCGGGTTTCGGCCCGGCGTTCGGGATAATCCCGGTGCCACGGCCGTCGAGGCCATTGAAGACGTCCTGGGGGTCCATTTGAAACCGGGTGAGGCGGTCTACACCTCGAAGCGTTATTGCGTGACCGGCGAGGGGCTCACCGAGGCGGATATGGACCGGATCGCAGGCGGGCTTCTGGCCAACGACATCATCCAGCAATGGCGGATTACTCCCAAGGGGTCGTGGGATCCCAAAGAGGGCATCGGGATCATCATCCCGAAGGTGCGTCTGGATCATACTCCCACGGTCACCACCCTTTCCGTGGTCAGCGATGAAAAGCTCAAAACCCTGAGTGACGAGCGAAACCTGGCCTTGAGCGCCAATGACATCCCGGTGATCCGCGCATATTTCACGAATCCCGAAAATCGGCGCTGCCGCGAACCGGTGGGGCTTTCCGAGCCCACCGACGTGGAGCTGGAATACATCTCCCAGGCCCGCAGCGACCACTGCAACCACAATACATTCCGTGGAAAGTTCATTTACCGGGATCCGGCCGCCGGCGAAGAGGTGGTGGAGGACAATCTCTTCAAGACCTATATCCAGGCCCCCACCCTGGCCCTCAAGGAGCAAAAGGACTGGGTGGTGTCGGTGCTCTGGGACAACGCGGGCGTTGGACGCTTCGACGAGGACCATTATTACGTCATTACCGGTGAGACCCACAACTCGCCGTCCAACATGGAAGCTTACGGCGGCGCCATCACCGGGATCGTCGGGGTCTATCGGGACCCCCTGGGTACCGGGAAGGGTTCGAAGCTCATCATGGGAAGCTACGGGTACTGTGTCGGTCCCCGGGATTACGATGGTCCCCTTAAGCCGCGGCTTCATCCCCGGAGGCTTCTGGACGGGGTGATCGAGGGCGTCCGGGACGGAGGCAACAAGAGCGGTATCCCGACGCCTTACGGCCAGGTGACCTTTCATCCCGGGTACATGGGGAAATGCCTGGTGTTCGTGACCGCCCTGGGCCTGATGCCGGCCACGGTTCAGGGGCTTCCCTGCGAGGAAAAAACCACCTCCCCCGGCGATCTCGTCATCATGAGCGGCGGCCGGGTGGGAAAGGACGGCATCCACGGGGTGACGGCCTCTTCGGAGGTCTTTTCCGCCAATACCCCGGCGGGGCATGTCCAGATCGGGGACCCCTACACCCAGAAAAAAATGCATGATTTTCTGCTGGAAGCCCGGGACCAGGGCATGATCCAGTTCGTGACCGACAACGGCGGCGGCGGGCTCTCCTCTTCGGTGGGGGAATCGGCGCTTCTTTCCGGCGGGTGCGAGATCGAACTGGAAAAGGTGCCGCTGAAATATGCCGGCCTGGACCAATGGGAGATCTGGATCTCCGAATCCCAGGAACGCATGACCATTGCGGTGCGGCCCGAGGACCTGGACCGCTTCATGGCCCTGTCGAAGCTTCACGCCGTGGAAAGCACGGTGATCGGCCGGTACACGGACAGCGGAAAGCTTCACATCAAATACGACGGAAAGACCTGTGCATTTGTGGACCTGGACCTTCTCGAATCGGGCTTCCCCCAATGGCAGTTCGAAGCCGAGTGGTGCGCCCCCGAGGAGCGGGGTCTTCGGGAACCGGTGATGAAGGCCCCCGGAGATTACAACGCCCTGCTTCGGGATCTTCTGGCCCGGCCCAACATCTGCGCCAAAAACTGGGTCGTCCGGCAGTACGACCACGAAGTCCAGGGCGGCTCGGTCCTGAAGCCCCTGGTGGGCGAAGGGAGGGACATTCCCGGGGACGCGGCGGTGATCCGGCCGGTGCTGACGTCCAACCGGGGACTTGCCTTTTCCCAGGCACTGCTGCCCTTTTATTCGGCCATCGATGCCTATCACATGACCGCCTGCACCATCGACGAGGCGGTGCGGCGGCTCATTGCGGTGGGAGCCGATCCGTCCGAGATCGGCGGGGTGGATAATTTCTGCTGGCCGAGCATCCAGTATGACCCGGAAACCAATCCGGACGGAAAGTTCAAGGCGGCCCAGCTGGTGCGTTCCTGCCGTGCCCTGCGGGATATGTGCATGGCGTATGAAATTCCCCTTCTATCGGGTAAGGACAGCATGTATGTGGACGGGCATCTCACCGGCCGCTACGGAGAGAGCCACAAGGTTTCGGCCCTGGAAACCATCCAGTTTTCCGCCACGTCCATCGTGCCGGATGTCCGCGGATGTGTGTCCATGGACCTCAAAGTGCCGGGGGATCTGGTTTATGTTCTGGGGCTCACACGCAGCGAACTGGGCGCCTCGGAATACTACGAACACTTGGGTTACATCGGCACCCGGGTGCCGCGCGTCGATATGGAAGCGTCAAAGAAACTTTACGGAGCACTTTCCGGGGCCATTTCAAAAGGGCTGGTGGCCTCGGCCCACGGCGTCTACCGGGGCGGCCTCGGGGTGCACCTGGCCATGATCGCCATGGGTGGTGGTTTCGGTCTGGATGTGGATCTCGCCGCCCTGCCTTCGGAGGGCGTGGCGCGTAACGACACGCTCCTTTTTTCCGAATCGGCCGGCCGGTTCATCGTCAGCATCGACCCGAAACACCGGCAGGCCTTTGAGGAATGCATGGCGGGAACGGCTTTTGGAAGAATAGGGACGGTTTCTGAAAAGGGCGGACGGTTGACGGTCCGCGGTTTGAAGTCCGGCGATCCTCTGATGGATCTTCCGGTATCGGTATTGAAAGAGGCTTGGATGGCACCTCTGGGAGAGTTGATATGACGACGATAAATGCGCTGGTCCTCACGGGCTACGGGCTCAACTGTGATATGGAAACCGCCCATGCGCTCCGGCTGGCGGGGGCCACCCCCCACCGGGTGCACATCAACAAGCTGGTGTCCAGGGAAGTCCGGCTGTCGGATTACAAAATCCTGGTGTTCGGCGGCGGCTTCAGCTGGGGCGACGACCATGGAGCCGGCGTGGTGCATGCGGTGCGTTTTAAAACCCATATCGGAGAGGACCTCCTGCGGTTCATCGATGAGGGGAACCTCGTGCTGGCCATTTGCAACGGTTTTCAAACCCTGGTGAACCTGGGGCTCTTACCTGGCATCGGCGGGGATTATACAACCCGATCCGTGGCCCTTACCTATAACGACTGCGGAAACTTCCGGGACGATTGGGTGACCCTGCGTCTCAATCCGGATTCCCCCTGCGTGTTCACCCGGGGTATGGACATGATCGAGCTCCCCGTCCGGCACGGTGAGGGGAAATTTTATACCGATCCCGGCATTCTGGACAAACTGGTGGCAAACCAGCAGGTGGTGGCCCAGTACGCGGACCGAAACGGGAAGCCCGCGGGCGGCAGGTTCCCCCTGAATCCCAACGGGTCGCTTCTCGATATTGCCGGTATCTGCGACGAGACCGGACGGGTATTCGGCCTGATGCCTCATCCGGAAGCCTTCAATCATGTCACAAACCATCCGGACTGGACTTTGAAGAAAGAGATGATGAAGCGGGAGGGAAGAGCGTTGGAAGACGGACCCACGGGCGGAATTCGTATGTTCATGAATGCGGTGGAGTATTTAAAGAAATAGGCACAAAGGCACAGAGGCACAAAGGCACAAAGTTAACTGCAAACAGCAAAAGATCTGGGAGGGCTTTGTGAGGAGCTATCGGGATCTTGTGGTCTGGCAGAAGGCGATGTCGATGGTGACCGGGGCTTATCGATTGGCCAAGGGTTTTCCGAAGGAGGAGGTTTACGGTCTTACTTCCCAGCTTCGAAGAAGCGCATTGTCCATTCCGGCCAATATTGCTGAAGGGTACGGACGGAAATCTACCCAGGATTATTTGCGGTTTCTGAACATTGCCAATGGGTCACTGTTCGAACTGCAGACACTTCTCGAAATCAGCCGAAATCTCGAATATATACCTGAAGAAAGTTTTGCAAACCACTTTGAGATGAGCAGAGAAGTGGAGCGAATGCTAAGCAGCCTGATCCGAAAAGTCGGGGGCGAAGGATGACAATAGTATTCTTCCGTTTGCCGTCAACTATTTGCCTTTGTACAAATCTTTTTAATCTTTTAGCAGTTAACTTTGTGCCTTTGTGCCTTTGTGCCTTTGTGCCTAAGCAGTTAACTTTGTACCTCAATCGTTTCCAATGAAGCGCAAGACCCAAATAGCTCTTTTTGCGCTTCTGCTGGGCCTTTTCGGCCTGCTGGCCAGTGCGCTTTTCTCCCATTTCGGCATTGAAGAAAAGGCCGGACTTTATCTCCTTTTTAAAATAAGAGGTCCCCGGCAGGCGCCGCCGGAAGTGGTGGTGGCGGCCATGGACATGCGCTCGATCCATGCACTGGATCTGTCACGCGAAACCTATAAATGGCCCCGCGACCTGCACGGCCGTCTGGTTAAAACGCTGGCGGCGGATTCCCCGGGCGTGATTGCGTTCGATGTTGTTTTCGACGATAAAAAAGACCCTGCGCAGGATGAAAGTTTTGCAACGGCCATGGCGGACGCCGGGAATGTGGTGCTCTGTGAGCATGTTCAAAAAGAGACATTGACGCTGCCGGGAACTGCGGGCGGGAGTGCCGCGGTTTCCGTCGAGAAGCGCTCCCGGCCCATCGATTTGTTTGTCAGATCGGCGGTGGGGACCGCCCCGTTCCCGCTGCCGAAGCGTCCCATACGGGTTGGCCAGATCTGGCTTTTTAAACCATTCGACACGGAGATTCCCACGCTGCCGGTGGTGGCGTTCCAGACCTGGGCGCTGTCCGCTTATGATGCGTTTAAATGGGCCATGACCGAAGCCCGCCCGGAGATGGGGGCCACGCTGCCGGCAAACCGGGAAGCGGTGCTGAAGGGAGGCGTGGACCGGTTTGCTTCCCGGATGCGCGCATTATTTAAAAATACCCCCGGCCTTTCCCAATCCATGGACCGGGCGATTGAAACAGGCCCGTTTTCTTCTGAAGAAAAAGCAATCGTGCGCAGCCTGCTGAAACTCTATGGCGGCGGTGGAAGCCGTTATGTAAATTTCTATGGCCCTCCGGGAAGCATTTCGACGATATCTTACAGCGACATCCTCAATCCAGACAGGTCCGGCGGAAAGCGCCTGGATGCGGCCGGCAAGGCCGTTTTTGTCGGCCTTTCAGATACCCGGCAGCTGCAGGAAGAGGATGTGTTCTTCACGGTGTTTTCCCAGGACAACGGTATGGATCTGAGTGGTGTGGAAATCGCCGCCACCGTATTTGCGAACCTGTTGACCGATAGTTGGGTGACTCCCCTGGGGCTTCTGCCGAATATCCTTGTTATCCTCTGCTGGGGTATTTTATTGGGATCGATCTGCTTCCTGTTCCGGCCTTCCCGGTGTATTCCCATTACACTTTTTCTCTGTGCGGCCTACGGCGTTTCTTCTCAACTCGCGTTCAATGACGCCGGACTCTGGCCTCCCGTTGTGGCGCCGCTTTTTCTTCAGGCACCCGCGGCGGTGGTCCTGGCACTCCTGGCGCGTTTTGTCCAGGTGAAAAAGGAGCGACGGAATATTCGAAACGCCTTCGGCCGATACCTTCCCGAGAAAGTGGTCAATCGCCTGGCGTCGGACCTGGGCGGCCATGGGCCCCAGAACCACCTTGTCTATGGCGTGTGCCTCTTCACGGATGCGCAGCAGTACACCCGTCTGGCGGAAGACATGGACCCTTTGGCCCTGCGGGAACTGATGAACCGCTACTACCAGATCACGTTTACTCCTGTAACGGCCCATGGCGGGTTTGTCTCGGACGTGGTCGGAGACGCCATGCTGGCGCTGTGGACCGGAACGGAACCCGACAAGGCCCTTGCCGCTTCCGCATGCCGGGCCGCCCTTGAGATCGCCGACGGCATCAAGCGGTTCAAGAGTGAACAGGGGACCGCCTATCTGCCGACCCGGATGGGGATTCATGCCGGATATGTCAGCCTGGGAGATATCGGCGCCGGGGGCCATTTCGAGTACCGCGCCGTGGGAGATATCGTCAATACCGCCTCCCGGATCGAGACACTCAACAAGGAACTCGGCACCACCATCCTGGTTTCATCCGAAGTATACAGTCAGCTCGAAGGATTTACCTTCCGCCCCAAGGGAGAGTTCGTATTGAAGGGAAAAACGAATCCGGTTTCCGTGGCGGAACTTGCGCCGGGAGACGGCTCCATATTAAATCCATATTAAATCATTGAAAAAACACTCATCTTTTGCTAACCTGCTGCCGAAATTTTCAACAGGCATTCGCAGCATTATACCGCAGGTGGTCCTGCCCGTCCCTTTGCCGGGTATCCGGTTTCCGCTTTTATACATGTGCTTTTAAGTGCCGGTTAGAAAGGAGCTGATTATGCAGAAGTGCAAATGTTGGTGGCACGTTTTTTGTTTATGCGGCAGTATGTTGATGATTCTCGGGAGCGCTCTATCGGCTTCCGCGCAGTCTTCGTGCCCGGTATGGGTCGGCAAGCTGGTTTCACTTCAGGGGTCTGTGGAAGTCCGGCGATCCGGCCGGACGGACTGGCAGGCAGCCGCCCTGGAAGACACTTTCTGCTTCGGTGATACGATCCGGGTCCTGGAAAACGGCCGGGCGGCGGTGCAGCTTCAAAACGATGCCCTGCTGCGAATAGACCAGGAGACCACCCTCACATTTTCCAAGATCGAAAACGACCGAACCTATGTGATCGATCTGCTCAAGGGAGCCGCGCATTTTTTCAGCAGAGGCAGTCGAAGTCTCAAAGTGGTGACCCCTTACGTGAACGCGGCGGTGGAAGGCACCGAATTCGAGGTGCGGGTCACCGATGAAGATGCGAAGGTGACCCTGCTGCAGGGCAAGGTTTTGCTGGATAACGCGCAGGGGCAAGTCACTCTCGCAAAGGGGCAGGAGGGGATTGCCCGGGCCGGGTCGGCACCCACATCCCATGTGACGGTGAATCCCCGGGACGCGGTAAAATGGGCCCTGTACTATCCCCGGGTGGTCCAGGCGCCTTCGGAAAAAGCCGCCTCGATATCGGACGTCCGGCGCCTGGTGCTTCAGGCCGAGGAAAAGCTCAGCCTGGGGCAGGTGGACGGGGCGGAGGAGGATATCGAAAGCGCCCTTTTCCTGGAGCCTGAAAGCGGGGGTGCGATTTCCCTCAAGGCCATCATTGCCGTGGTGAACAACCACAAGGAGGAGGCCGAGACGCTGGCCCGGAAGGCGGTGGAGGTATCCCCCGGAGCCGCATCCGCCCGAATCGCCCTGTCATACGCCCGGCAGGCCGCCTTTGACCTCGAGGGAGCCCTTTCCGCCCTGGAAAAAGCCGTGGAACTGGAGCCGGAAAACGCCCTTGCCTGGTCCCGGCTTTCGGAGCTTCGCCTTTCCCTGGAGGATGTGAGCGGCGCTTTTGACGCGGCCAAGCGCGCTGCGGCCATCAATCCGAAACTTCCGCATACCCAGACGGTTCTGGGATATGCCTATCTGGAGCAGGGGAAAATCAAAGCAGCGGTCAAGGCATTTGAGGCCGCTATTTCGCTGGACTCGTCGGCCCCTCTGCCGCAACTGGGACTGGGGCTTGCCCGAATCCGGCAGGGGAAGCTCGCCGAAGGCCGCCGGCTCCTGGAACTTGCCGCCGGGCTCGACCCGGCCAACTCGGTCTTCCGCTCCTACCTCGGCAAGGCCTATTTTGAAGAAAAACGGGACAGCTTTTCGGCCAAACAGTTTGAAATGGCCAAGGAACTGGACCCCCTGGATCCCACCCCCTGGCTCTACGACGCCATTCGCAAGCAGAGCACGAACCGGCCCGTGGAAGCGCTTTACGATCTTCAGGAGTCCATCAAACTCAACGACAACCGGGCCGTGTACCGGTCCCGCTTCCAACTGGACCAGGATCTTGCGGTCCGGGGTACCAGCCTGGCCCGGGTTTACAACGACCTGGGATTCCAGCAGCTCGGAATTTTCGAAGGCCAGAAATCCCTGAGCATCGATCCCGGAAACTACTCCGCCCACCAGCTCCTGGCGGATTCCTATTCGGCCCTGCCGCGGCATGAAATCGCCCGGGTGAGCGAGCTGCTGCAGGCCGAGCTCCTGCAGCCCGTCAACACCATGCCGATTCCGGCCAACCTGGCAAAAACCGACCTGACCCTCATGGAGTCCTCGCTCCTCGGGTCCACCCAGCTTCCCACGGATTTTTCCATGATGACCCAAAACGGGATCCATCTCCATGTCACAGGCCTTGCGGGCTCCAACGCCCTTGCCGGCGGGGACCTCACCGTAAGCGGAGTTTCGAACCGGTTCTCCTTTTCCACCAGCTACAATTACTTCAGCACCGACGGATTCCGGGACAACGACGACCAGACCGGAAGGCTCACCGATGCCTTCGCCCAGGTGCAGCTTACGAGCAAGACGAGCCTTCAGGCGGAGTATCGCAATAAGGACGCCGAAAATGGGGACCTGAGGCGGTTGTTCGATCCGAGCTACTACTGGCCGAATCAACGCGATGACAACACGGGAGATCTGTACCGGGTCGGGCTGCACCATCAGTTCGCGCCGGGGGCCGATTTCCTGTTTTCAGGGATTTACCAGAAGATTAATTCTGTTAATACTAATTATTATTACCCTATGAACGGATATAACATCGATGTAGGCTACGAATATCAACTTTTAGAAGTACAGCAGCAAGTCAGATTCAAGAACCTGACAGCGGTGGCCGGGGGGGGTTATTTCAAAGACAGTGGAGATACTCTCGAAACTCTGCAATCACCTCTTTTCCCGATGCCGGTTTCATTGGACTCTCCGGTAGATAAGAACCAGACAAATATCTATCTCTATACCTACTCCAGTTTCCCCCGCGGCGTGACCGTGACGCTCGGGGTGGACTATTCACAGTATGACGACGGCCAAACCGACGGAGAGCAGTGGAGTCCGAAATTCGGGATCGTCTGGCAGCTTAGCGGGGCCACGACGCTGCACGCGGCCGCCTTCAGAACCCTGCGGCGGCTGCTTACGGATGATACGCCTCAGACCATCGAGCCGACGCAGGTCGCCTTCTTCAATCAATTTTTTGACGACCCTGCAGGGACCGATACCTGGCATTACGGCATCGGCCTGGACCACAACTTTTCCCAGGCGCTTTACGGCGGGCTGGAATACTTCCAGCGGGACATTGCCTTCCCGTTTCTCATGGTTAGTATGTCTTCCGAGGGGGTGCCCGTATCCGTAGAGAGCACCGCCGATTGGACCAATAAGACCGCCAGGGGATATCTGTACTGGACTCCGGACGCGAGGCTGTCCACCGCCCTGGAGGTGTATTACGAACACCTGGACCGGGGCACTTCGATGATGTCCAATCCCACGGAACTCAGCCACGCGGATACCTGGCGTATTCCGCTCAGCGTCCATTATTTCAATCCCAACGGCATCATCGCCGGGGTGAAGGAAACCTATGTGCGGCAGGAGGGGGAATTCGGTTATCTGGAAAACGGAGTCCCCTACGAACCGGGCTCGGACGCCTTCTGGGTGACGGATGCCCTTGTCGGGTACCGACTGCCGAAGCGGCTGGGCACGGTGACGCTGGAGGTGCGAAACCTCTTTGACGCGCGGTTTTCTTTCCAGGATACGGACCCGGCCAATCCCGAAACCGTTCCGGAACGGGTGGTGCTGGGGCGGGTCAGTCTGTCTTTTTAATCAAGCGGAAGGAATGGCGCATTTTGGAGGTGATGATTTTGTTTCATGAGGGGGCAATTCCCCTTGGATTTTCAGCTCAAACGCTCAACGGAAAGGAGTCGGCATGGCGAAGAAAAAACTGATGCAGATCGATGTGTATAAAGATGGCACGATTCAGGTCCTCGATGCTGTACAAACGGAGGCGGCCGGAAAACCGGTGGAAGCCGAGGAAACGACCTGGAAAAAATTTCATGGGTATTTAAAGAAAAACGAAGAAAAAGACGCCGTGGCTGAGGCGCAACTTACAGTCATTGTTACAAATCCATGCAGTTGGGTATTTATAGCCGGGACATGGTATTATGTGTGTACCTGACTTGGGACCATCGGATCCGGTGCGGGAGGGTGCGTGAACAACTCACACCGACCGCGCTGGTGCCATAGGGAAAAGACCTAGGGTCTTCATTCTTGACAGGTTTGAAGATCAGGTTACACGGACCTCAGAAGAATGGTGAGGATAATGGCGGCTGCCAGAACGGCTGCCGCCAGAAGTTGATTCGAATCAAAACCCCTCAAACCCGATCCCTTTCAGGTCTCTGTTGCTGAAGGCTGCCCGTCCTCCGTCACGCCTTGGCGTGACTATGGAGGGTAAAAAAGCTGATAGCTGACAGCGGCCATCCGGGAATGTTTTTCTTCCGGATGGGCACTCCTTATTCCTTGTACAACGCGAATGCGTCGTGAAGCGCCTGGACCGCCAGTTCCCCATATTTCTTGTCGATGACGCAGGAGATGCGGATCTCCGAAGTGCTGATCAGGCGGATATTGATGTTTTCGTTTGCCAGGGTGGTGAACATTTTGGCCGCCACACCGGAGTGGCTTTTCATGCCGACGCCGGTGACCGATACCTTGACGATATCGTCCGCCACAAGCACTTCTTCCGCCTTGATTTCCTCCGCAACCTGCCGCGCGATTTTTTCCGCCAGCTTGGCATCGGCCTTGGTCACCGTAAAGGTGACGTCGGTGAGCCCACCGGCCCGGGTGTTCTGGATGATCATGTCCACCATGATGTTGGCTGCGGCCAGGGGGGTAAAAATCTTTGCACAAACGCCGGGTTGATCCAGGACTTTTCGAAGCGTGATCCGGACCTCGTTTTTATCCAGTGTGATGCCGATCACCACCGGGCGTTCCATATTCGTATCTTCATTCACCAGCATGGTTCCTTCCTCCTCGGAAAATGATGACCGGACGTGTACGGGCACGTTGTATTTCATTGCGAATTCCACCGAGCGGATCTGGAGGACCTTCGCCCCCAGGGATGCCATTTCAAGCATTTCTTCGAACAGGATCTTGTCGAGCTTTCTGGCCTTGTCGCAGATATTAGGGTCGGTGGTGTAGATGCCGTCCACGTCCGTGTAGATTTCACAGACATCCGCGCGCAGGGCCGAAGCGATGGCTACGGCCGAGGTGTCCGAGCCGCCGCGTCCCAGCGTGGTGATGTTTCCCGCCTCATCGGCGCCCTGAAACCCGGCGACCACGACAATACAGCGCTGGGCCAGAAGTTCCTTCACCCGGGAGGCTTTGATGTCGACGATCCGGGCGCTGCCGAAAGCGCAGTCCGTGGAAACCTCGGCCTGGTGTCCCAGCAGGGATCGGGCCTTGTATCCCATGGAAATCAGCATCATGGCCAGCAGCGCCACGGTGGTTTGCTCACCGGTGGACATCAGGACATCCAGCTCCCGCTTTTCAGGAAACTCGCTGATCTCATTGGCCATTTTTATCAGCCCGTCCGTCACGCCCGCCATGGCCGAGAGAACCACCACCACGTCATTTCCCTGATCGTATGTTTTGATGACCCGTCTTGCCACATTCCGGATGCGCTCCAGATCGGCAACGGAAGTTCCACCGTATTTTTGCACTACCAGTGCCATTGAAATTCTCCAGTGTATTGAAATTAGGCCCAAAGGCACAAAGTTTAACTGCTTAGGCACAAAGTATAACTACTTAGGCACAAAGGCACAAAGGCACAGAGGCACAAAGTGAACTGATCAAAAGCGAAGGCATGGAGGTGCTTAGAGCTTTAGAAAGCACAGATGAAAGAATTTGACGGCTTCGAAAGCCAGGTTTGGAAGAAAGATCCATTCCCCGGGCAAAAAAGGCGAAAGCCGGAATATGGTTTCCGAAAGTAACCGAAGATGGTTCTCGTTTTTAACTCTGTGCCTTTGTGCCTCTGTGCCTTTGTGCCTTGCAGTTCGCCTTTGTGCCTAATCCTTTTTTCTATCGAAGGGTCCGTAGCATATCCAGCGCATGAAGTCCAGATGCGGACATGGATATTTTTCGGTTGAAATCGTTCACGATTTCAAAACGGATGCTGATGCCTTCTGCAGGAAGGGCCCCGCGGATGCGTTCGGCCCATTCAATGGCGAGTACGTTGTTCCCGTCCATGATGTCGAAAAGCCCCAGGTCATCGATGTCCGCAGGGTCTTCGATACGGTACAGGTCCGCGTGGAAAAGCGGGAGCCGTCCGGGGTATTCATGGATGATGGTGTAGGAGGGACTTGTAACGTAGATGGTATCCGGCACCCGGAGCCCCTGGGCAAGGCCCTGGACGAAAACCGTTTTTCCGCATCCGAGATCGCCCTCGAGGGAAAGGACGATGCCTTCCTTCAGGGCTTCCCCCAACTGCAGGCCGAGCGCCCGGGTCTGCTCCGGGCTGTACGTAATGATTTCGAAGGTCTCGGTGGTGGTCATCGGATGGAATTCCCGAAGGTGAAAGGCGCTTCCGGAGGCGCATCCACGAGGTGACGGATTTCCGCGGGGATCCTTCGGCCGACCTCACTTGCCAGGTAGCCGTAGGGGTGCTTTTCGGCAAGAGCGTCGGCTGCCGCGCCGTGAAGGTAGACACCTGTACGGCAGGCGGCCGGTACAGGGGCGCCCTGGGTGATGAGTCCGGCGATCAGGCCTGTCAGAATATCCCCCATGCCGCCTGTGGCCATGCCGGCATTCCCGGTTGAATTGACATAGATCGTTCCATCCGGGTGCGCGATAACGGTGCCTGCGCCTTTGAGCACGAGATGGCAATTGAATGCTTCGGCAAATTTTCGGGCGGCGGCAATCCGGTCTTTCTGAATGGATCGCGGATCGGTTCCGGAGAGCCGGGCCATTTCCCCCGGATGCGGGGTGAGAATCACCGGGGCCTTCAGCGTCTTGAGAATCTCCGGTTTTGATGAAAGGCAGTTCAGGGCATCGGCATCCAGCACCATGGGAATGTCTATTTCCGGCAAGAACTCCAGGAGAGCGTCCCGGGTATCCGGAGAGGTGCCCAGACCGGGGCCGATGGCGATGCATTTTTTCCCCGGAAGCTGCATGCGCAGGGTTTCCAGGGCGGTTTTGCCCAGCAGCGCCCGGCCTTGGTCGGGAAGCGGACAGGTCATGGCTTCCAGGATCAGGGTTTCCAGGACCGGGTTCAGGGTTTCGGGAATTGCGGCGGTGACGAGGCCTGCCCCGGCCCGAAGTGCGGTCATGGCGGCCATGGCCGCTGCGCCGGATTTTCCGGAGGAGCCCCCCACCACGAGCAGGTGGCCGGTTCGGCCTTTATGGGAATCGGCGGTTCTTTCCACCAGGCCCTCCCGGGCCGCAGCCGGTGTGATGAGGTGCTGTTTCGGTCCGACACGGGTTGCGATCAGCGATGGAATACCGATATCCACCACCCTGAGTTTTCCCGTGAGGGCCGCGCCGGGGTACGTGGCGTGTCCGATTTTGGGGAATCCAAAGGTGGCGGTGGCGGTTCCCTGGATGCAGGCGCCGCAGATTTGTCCCGTGTCGGCGCTGAGCCCGGAGGGGATATCGACGCAGAAGACCGGTTTACCGGAGTCGTTGATAAAAGAGATGACTTCTTTGAAATAGGCTTTTACTTCCGTATTGAGCCCGGTACCAAGAATTGCATCGATCCAGAACGCCTGGTGGCGAAGCTCCGGCAGATGCAGGGCGAACGCTTCCGCACCCGGCATTTCAATGACGGGGATATCCAGCGGCGTCAGAAGTTCGAGGTTTGCCGCCGCATCTCCGGTGACCTGCTCTTGTCGGGCCAGAAGAAAAACCGTCACCCTGGCCCCTGCTTCGGCCAGATATCGAGCCATCACAAACCCGTCGCCGCCGTTATTCCCCCGTCCGGCCACAACGCCGATTCGCCGCCCACTGCAGTCCGGAAATGTTTCCAGAAAAAACCGCACGGCCCCCCGACCGGCCGTTTCCATCAAAAGCCGTCCGGGCAGCCCGAAGGACGCGATGGTGAGCCGATCCATCTCCCGCATTTCCTGAGCGCTTACCAGATACATATTAGTTCCAGGTTCCAGGTTTAAGGTTCCAAGTTTAAGGTTACAGGTTCCAGGTTGCAGGTTGCAAGGTTCCCGACGACGGGAAAATTATAGCTCATAGCTGATAGCTGATAGGTCATAGGAGGAGCGAAAACAGTCTGACTTAAACCCAATGCTGTATTTTCATCCCCCGCTCTTCCGCTCTTCGGCTCTTCCTACCTTCCGCTCTTCCCGTTTTCCTCTATGCCTTTGTGCCTATTTTTTTACAACTTTTCCACCAACGCCGCCATCTCCCGCACGGCCCGGTCGATGCCCACCAGTGCGGCCCTGGCAATAATACTATGGCCAATACTGAATTCGTCGATTTCATGCAGGCCCTGGAATGCCTGAATGGTGGTATAGCCCAGACCGTGGCCGGCGTTGATACCCAGCTTCAATCGGGCGGCCAGCCGGATGGCATTGACAATGGCGGTGAAGGACTGTGCTTTGAAATCAGGCGTCACGGCGTCGCAGAAAGTGCCGGTGTGGATTTCCACTTTGGCCGCATCGACCTGGTGTGCCAGCTTGATCTGTTCGGGATTCGGGTCCACAAAAATACTGGTGGGGATCCCGGCCTCATTAAGCGTTGCCACCGCCTCGGCCACATGGTCCTTATGGGTCGTCAGGTCGAGCCCGCCTTCGGTGGTGAGCTCTTCGCGCTTTTCCGGAACCAGGGTCACCAGGTCGGGTTTGATATCCACGGCGATCCCGATCATCTCCGGGGTGGCGGCCATTTCCAGAATCAGTTTGGTTTGAACGGTTTCCCGAAGGATCCGGACATCCCGATCCTGAATGTGACGTCGGTCTTCCCGCAGATGAACGACAATTCCCCGGGCACCGGCGAATTCGGCCAGGGCGGCGGCCGTCACCGGATCCGGGTATGAGACTTTCCGCGCCTGGCGAAGGGTTGCGATATGATCAACATTGACTGCAAGGGTCGCCATAATGGTTATCTCCAGAGTTTCAATAACAATTCAATAGGTTACTAATTAAACCACAAAGCCACAAAGAGCACAAAGAAAAAAATGTTACCACAGCAGCATAGAGTGCCTTGAGTTCATAGAGTGCGCTTGAGTGCCTGGAGTTAATGTATTCTGCCGTTTTATTAAAAGGACGGAGTGAAACGACTCCGCAACTCGAGGCACTCAAGCTCACTCAAGGCACTCCAGCGCACTTTACATTGTGCTCTGTGCGGTTATTCGTTCTGAAAGTATATCACATAAAGGCCATGAAGCTCGCCATTTCAGTTCAACGGTCCCACCACCGTCATCAACTCCCTCGTTTTTGCCTCCATCCTGAGGGCTTCCGCCTCATCGTTCACGTGGTCGTAGCCGAGAAGATGAAGGATGCCGTGAATCAGGAGTTCCAGAAACCGTTCCTCCGGGGGGATGCCGGCTTCAAGGGCTTCCCGCCCGGCTGTTTCAACCGAGATCACCACATCCCCCAGAAGATCAGGCGTAATTTCTGCAAACTGTCCTTCCTGCATGGGAAATGCGATGACGTTGGTGGGGCCGGTGCGGTTGAGATACTGCTTGTTCAGGACGGCAATCTGCGGATCATCGACGATCAGGACGGACAGTTCCGCATCAGGACATCCCAAGGCGCCTAAGATGGCCTTTGCGGCCTGCCTTGTCTTTTTCTGCAGGCCCGTTTTCTTGTTTTGCCGGTTGTCGATCAGGACTGGCATCTTTTCCTCTTCCGTTTCCGAGTGCCGGGGATTCGGAATACTCGATTCGATGGTGATAGATTCCGTTCAGGATCTTGTTGAAGCTTTTGGCAATATTATGAAGATCCTTCAAAGTCAACTCACAATTGTCGAGCTGGCCGTCGGAAAAGATTTTGCTGATGAGATTCTGGACCAGCCCCTGGATACGGGCCGGTGTCGGCATTTCCAGGGTGCGGGAGGCGGCTTCCACCACATCGGCCAGCATGACAAGCCCCGCTTCCCGGGTCTGGGGTTTCGGGCCCGGGTAGCGAAAGTCGTCAATTTTAACGTTTTCCTCTCCCCGGAGTTGTTTGGCCTTGTCGTAAAAATAGCGGATCAGGCTGGTGCCGTGATGCTGACGGATGGCGTCGGTAATCTGTTTCCCCAGTTTGTTTTTCGAGGCGATCTCCACTCCGTGCTTGATATGGGAGATCAGAATAAGGCTGCTCATGGACGGAGCGAGTTTGTCGTGCCGGTTCTTTCCATCCCGCTGATTCTCAATGAAGTAGAGGGGCTTGTCGATTTTGCCGATATCGTGATAATAGGCGCAGACTTTGGCAAGCAGCGGATTTGCGCCGATTTCCACCGCCGCCGCCTCCACCAGGGACCCGACGATGATGGAATGGTGATATGTGCCGGGGGCGTCGATCATGAGTTTCTTCAGGATGGGCTGGTCCAGGTTTGCCAGCTCCAGCAGGGTAATATCCGTTTTGAACCCGAACCCGATTTCCACCAGGGGGGCAAGCCCCAGGGCGATGATGCCGACGCCGATTCCGCCCAGAAATGCAAAGGCTGCGTTCCACAGCATGTTGATGGCCGACAGTTCCGTTGTGTAGAGGCAGATGGCCGCAGCGATGGCAATATTGAAAACGCCGAGTTTCAGGCCGGCCTGGATGAATACCTTACGTTCCCGACAGTTTTGAATCCAGTAGGCGGCCAGGATGCTGTTCAGGTAGTAATAGATAAAAAGATCTATCCGGTTCTGGAAAAGTATCGTCGCCATTACCGCTGACAGCAGACTGAACCCCATGGCGCCTTCAAGGCCGAGAAACAGGCAGATGATCGTGCTGCCGACCGCAATGGGGATGCCGAAATAGACGCTATGGTTGGATTCCGGAAGGGAACCTTGCAGGGCCATCGTTTCGGAAAACATCATGGACGCCTTGACGATGATCATCAGAATCACCAGAAGACAACCCACCAGCAGGAGATGCTTGTATTGTTCATCTTGGGGCATCTTGGAGGAATTGCTGTAAATCAGGAAGAGCGACATCATGAGGCTGACCAGGATGAGACCCGCCCCGAGCCCCTGGGCAAAGATCTGATCTTCGTGAACAAGATCCTGCATGGCATTGAGTTTCCTGATCTGAACGGGCGTCACCCGTTCCCCCTCCCGAAGGATCATCTCGCCGGCTTTGATCTGGTAGAGAATCGGCTTGATGGCGGCCCTCGCCTCTTTTTTCCGCTCTTCGGTTTCACTTTTGTTGAGGGTGATATTGGGGGAGATGAGCCGCTGCACAATGGCCACGATCAGGTCCCGCTGCTGGTATCCGATGTCCTTCAGGAGCGGATCGCCGATGATTCGAACCATGGTTTTCGCCTGGTCGAGCCCGTAGTAGGATCGGAGAGAATCCACGGTCTGTTCCGATTTCGTCTGTATGTTTCTAAGGGTGATGCCCCTTTCCAACTCCTTGAGCAGCAGTTCCTTGTTGGCCACCACGCCGTTATTCTGGACTTCCCTGTAGATATGAATGACCGGTCCCGAAATGGTGCCGGAAAACTTTTCCTTCATTAGAATTCTGTATTCGTCATCGCTGAAGGTGATGCCAAGCATTTTTTCAAAATCAGGTTTCAATTGAAGGGCCTGCTCGTCAGGAGACGGGGCCGGTGCGGTGGGCGTCTCAGCCGCAGACCCGGGGGCGGCCTCAGTGGCCTGTTTACCTTCTGGTGATGTTCCCGTCTCCGGAGAGGACGGAGGGGACGCGGCAATCTTGGTGTCCGGTGGGGGGGCGGAGGCTGCTTCCGGCTGTGTTTCAACGGATTCCGGCCCCGTTGCATCCGCCGCTGAATACAGGCTTCTTATCAGCGTAAAGGCCTGTGTGATTTTTTGGATGGTATTGGTGGTGATTTGCTTGTCGTAGTCATAAACCGTCAGGACTGAATTGACCGCCTGGGTGCGTTTTTCCTCCGTGGCCTCCTGGTCCTCAACCAAAAAATCCTTTGGCGCCTTTATGTTACGTTCTGCCACATCACCAAGTTTATAGCCTTGTTGCTTTATCACCAGGCTCGGATACAGGGCGACGATGAAAATCAGTGCGATTCCGACGAGAACGCCCCATCGCACTAGAATGTTTCTATCAATACCCGTCGCCTTAATGTTCATGTTCATCCCCATATTTCCTGTGACATCAGGCCGGCTGCCTGCCCGGCCTACGCTTCCGCTTCACCCTGGCTGTCGGTATGGGTCGGAGGTACGGTTCCCCTGGCTTTTTTTCTCAACATATCCCGACGGTCATACGCCCTGATGATTTCCTGGACCAGCTTATGCCTCACGACGTCACGTTCGGAAAAAAATACAAATTTGATCCCATTGATATTTTTAAGGATTTCTTTTGATTCAATGAGTCCGGAGGGCTTTTCGGAGGGAAGATCGACTTGGGTAATGTCACCCGTGATCACGGCTTTGGAGCTATACCCGATTCGCGTTAAAAACATTTTCATCTGCTCCGAGGTCGTGTTCTGCGCCTCATCCAAAATGATAAACGAATCGTTGAGGGTGCGTCCGCGCATGAAGGCGATGGGAGCCACCTCAATAATCCCCTGGTGCATCAGGCTCGTTACTTTTTCAAACCGCATCATGTCATGAAGCGCATCGTAGAGAGGCCTTAAGTATGGATCGACCTTCTCCGCCAGATCCCCGGGCAGAAATCCCAGGGTTTCTCCCGCTTCGACCGCCGGTCGGGTCAGTATAATGCGGTCCACAAGACCTTTGGAAAGCGCCGATACGGCCATGGCCATGGCCAGATACGTTTTTCCCGTACCCGCCGGGCCGATCCCGAAAACAATGTCATGGCTTCGTATGGCGTCGATATATTCTTTCTGTCCCAAACTCTTGGGCGCGATCGCTTTTTTCTTGGCGGTGATGAACACCTTGTCCAGGAAAATGTCCTTCAGTCGCAACCGGTCATCGCCGCTAAGCAGTTTGATGGCATAATCTATATCCTGGGGATAGATAGGATACTGCTCACGAATCAGCTCATAAAGCTGGGTCAGAATGTTTTCAGCCAGGGCGGTCTCAATGCCCGGTCCTTCCACAAGGACCGTATCGCCTCTTGTATCGATGGTGACCCGAAGCGCATCCGCAATTTTTTTTAAATTCAGGTTGTGCTCACCGAAAAGCTGCCGGGCTGCATTCAGATCCGAGAACGGAAGTCGGATAGTCCGACTGTGATCTTTTGGATCCGCGTGTTTGATATCAGGTGCTATGGTGTTTCTCCAGTTTTGGTTCAAAATAACAACCAGTTTTATCGCCTTCTTCCTATCATACCTTTTCCGGCGAATGCAAATGCCAAATTCGGGGACGGACCGGGAGAAAAGAGCTTGACTCCGTAAGGGGGCTCTGTTAATTTAACCCCCTGATACGGCTTGAAATATTTGCACAAAACATGGGAGATACACCGATAAGAGGGCGTGAAAATTAGGCATTATTGCACTATCGGGGAGCCCCGGGTGCTTATGTGAGGAGTATATGAATCTGTTTGATATCATCGTCGTGGTCATTCTCTGCTTCTGTCTGATACGGGGCGGATTTCGGGGACTCATCAAGGAGCTCTCTTCCATTGTCGGCGTATTGGCCGGATTTTACGGGGCTTATACGTATTACCCGAGGTTTGCCGCCATTTTTACCAAATGGATATCGGATTCCGGGTATGCCAATATCCTGGCGTTTATGATTCTGTTCTGCGCCGTGTTTTTATTTGTCAGCATTATGGGAATCATTATCCGCTATCTGATGAACAAGGCTTCCTCGGGGTGGGCGGATAGAATCGGCGGCGTCATTCTGGGGCTGCTGAAAGGCGGCCTCATTGTTGCCGTGCTGTTTATCGCCCTGACCGCATTTATGCCGAAAGGGACCCCTCTGTTGCGGGAGTCACGACTGTCGCCATATATCGCCCGATATGCGGAAACGATCGCGGAACTCATTTCCAAGGACATGAAAGATGGTTTTAAATTGAAATTCAAGGAGTTGAAAGAAGATTGGGCGCAGAAAAAATAGAAAATATTCCGTCCGCCTTTGGGCGGCTGGCCGCATTGGTGGAGGCGCTCAGGGGGGAAAACGGGTGCCCCTGGGATAAAAAACAGACACCCCGGAGCATGTCGGTGCAGCAGCTCGAGGAAACCTATGAACTCATGGATGCCATCACCCGGGGCGAGGCGGGCGATATTTGCGAAGAGCTGGGGGATGTTCTGTTCCATATTTTTTTTATTGCCCGGCTGTTTGAAGAAAAAAACCGTTTCGGGATCGAGGATGTAGCCGACGGCATCACCCGAAAAATGATAAGGCGTCATCCCCACGTGTTCGGCGGCCCCTCGGTATCCACCGCAGAAGAGGTAAAACAGAAGTGGCATGTTATCAAACAGGACGAAAAGGGCGATGCCTCGCCCGTGTCGGTCCTGGATTCGGTTCCGCGCATGCAGCCGGCACTCATGCGGGCCTACCGCATATCGGTCCGGGCGGCCCGGGAGGGATTCGACTGGACGGCGCTTTCCGGCGTCATGGAGAAAATGGAAGAGGAGCTCGGCGAGTTAAAGGCAGCCATGTCCGAAGGTTCCGAAACCCCCGGTGGAAAGCAGGCGGTTCAATTGGAATTCGGAGATCTTCTGTTTACGATGGTGAACGTGGCCCGTTTCCTAGGCATCAATCCGGAAGCGGCGTTGATGGAATCCACCGAAAAATTCGAGAACCGCTTCCGCTATATGGAACGCAGGATCAAAGAAAGCAGCCGGAAAATGACCGATGTGCCTCAGAAGGAAAAGGATGATATCTGGGAAAGGGCGAAAGAGGCCGCTATAGATAGTCCCCCCGCTGGAACTTGAAATATTCGATGTTTGCAGTCAGGGCTGTTTGGGCGGCAATGTCCTTCAGTTGGCTTCCCGCCGATGTGTCGTTGTCCGCCGTAGTCATGAGAAGCTGCGCATCGTCCCTTATGCGGTCCACCAGAGATGACAGATCCTTCAGCGTTGTATCCGGATTTTCGAGACCGTCTGCATAGGAGTCGAGCAAATCCAACAGGCTGTCTGTCCGGCTTGCGATCTCCGAGGGTGACGACGAAATCGGCGGATTGCCTAAGGACTGGGGCTCGACTAAAGCGGCCGTCTGTCCGTTTTGCGTGCTTCCGGTGGATTTTTGGACCAGAGCGTTTTCAAGGGAATCCTGAAAACCGGCAGCCGGTGATACGGACTGTTGCCGGCTTGTACGGGGAATGGCGTTTCCATTGATACTGTTTATCTGTGTCACGGTTTCCATCACCTTTCTTTTTTAAAAAATATTTTCCACGACGGCCGATGCCCGGCAGTTGAATATCCATTGATTGGCAATATGAATATGCAAAAAAAAGGCCAGCTGCTAAGCTGGCCTAAAAATTTCTATATCTACCTGAAAAAATGGCAAAAAATATTTTTTAAGCGGAACGTTTCTACCGAATGAGACCCCGGTCGGCAAATTCTTCCTAGATTTTCTGCTCTGTTATGCCGTTTCGTTAATGATGGAACCGATCATTTTATCCGCAATTTTTCCCGGATCAATTTCATAATTACCACTTTCAACCGCCGCCTTGATGGCATCCACCTTATCTTGACGGGTATCCGAGACGGCTGCCACCGCATCTTTTGCGGTTTGCATTTCCCGTGACGCGTCGGAGAGGCTCACCCGGTCGTTCTGGGTACGTTCCGGGTCCACCGTCTCAGCGGTATTGGCAGTGGGGTTCACCCCCTGTTTTTCAGTCGTTTCATTCAGAAACGCCTGATCATATTTGCCGGTAATGTTTGATATCGTTGTCATGGAGTACCTCCTGAATATCTTACTTTCTTATAATTCCATGTTCTTGTCAACCGCTTCCTTTGCCAGTTGCTCGAGTCGTTTCGTGAAATGTCCCAGGTCATTCGCCTGAAAAGTAGCGGTCGTTTTTTCGTTATCGTTGTCTATTACGTTAAATACAAAGTCGTTGCCCTGTTCGTTAAACTTGATGGATTGGCCGAGTTCGCTTTCGAGCTTATCGACAATTTCATGATCCACCTGATCCTGGGGACCGGACTGGGTGATTCGCGCGACAATGTCCGCCGCGACTTTTTCAATGATGGTTTGTCTTTTCCCGATGGCCGAAAGGTTGATCTTATCTTCGCCGCCCTGTTGGGAAAGAGCCTTCCTGCGTTCAAGCGCCCTCGTCTGTCCCAGCTGTTTGCTGTAGACTTTCAGCACATTATTTATTTGGTGGTTCGGTATCTGCATTTATTCCTTTTTTTAGCGATAGTGTTTTTTTCTCTGAAAGGACGGCCGGTGTGCTTTTCCAGGATTTTTTCGCCCATCCCGTCCGGTGAGAAGATAGCTGTCCCCTCCGATAATTCTATTTCGTTAATGTATCTATCGGCAGATGAATTCCTAACCTTTAGAAAAAAAAGGCGGGTCGATCAATCCTCGAAATTGCCTGTGGGGCCCTTGTCACTGGAGACGGTTTTGGCCCGTTCGATGATTTTGTCCGGTGTCCAATCCGCCGGGTTTTCCATCAGGCTCGCTTTCGGTCCGGGATCGAATGTGCCGGCCTGACAGATGTCATCAATGACAAGGGGGGCCGTGTCTTTTGCCCCGAAAACATCCACGATCATTTTATAGACAAACGATTCAACCCGGGAGGTCATCCGGTCGCGAATATCCCGAGGTTGCGACAGAAGCTTGTTTTCAAACGGCAGGTTGAGTTTTTTAAAGTTGCCGCCTTTGATTCCCTTTTCCTGGGCATAAACGATCATTTCCTGCCACACGGGCTCGGATGCCCCTTCACCCGCCACCTTTATAAAATTTCCCTGGTCGTCCAAGATGGCATTTCCGTAGTCGTTAACCTCGAGCCCCCAGGAGACCATTTGAAGCGCCGTTGCCACATTCGCCTTGGTGGTTCTTGTTTCAGCGGCGATTCGCCTGAGCCGGTCGGAGCTGTTGCCGGAAGTGCCGTGCTGGGCGCCGGAAATTTTGTAAGGAGCCAGAGCGTCATGTATTTCCCGGGTCAGTTCAACCTGGATTCCCTGGCCGCTTACCTCGATGCCGTGGGTGGTGCCGTTGTTCAGGGCAATCCAGTCGGGGAAAATGCCATTGGCATTGAGGCCCTGGATGAGAAACAGAGCCTCGGACACGGTGGACAGGCCCTCTTTTCCTTTGATTTCACCCACCTCCGTTTCGAGTCCGGCCCAGGAGGGGATGTAGTGATTCAAGGTAATGTTGGCAAGCAGATTCTGGTCATCGGGCAGATGGGATGCATCGATGGCAATGGATGTGATGCCGGCCTCAAAGAGGGTCGGTATTTCTCTTCTGGCCGATTCTATATCCGCCTGGCTTTTAATACCGTAATGGTCGGCATGGATGGCCACCGGGATGGTGATCCCCATCTCATTGCACAGAGCGTCCACGGTCCGGGCCATATTCCAATAATTGATGGCGCAATAGGCACTTGCGCCGCCCTCGGATTTTGCGATTTCGATAATCAGGGGCGCATTCGCACGCTGTGCGGCCAGCAGCGCGCCCTTGATCACAAAATAGCTCCGGCCGTTGGCTGCGATGCAGATGGCCTTGCCCTTTCGGGTCATGCCGCGGTCGATGTATTTTCCGCTGACAATCAGCGCTTTTGAGTTCGGGAACAACTCGGTGATATTGGGTGGACGGCCGACTTTCAAGGCATTTTTAAATTCGGCGGTATATATCGTTTGATGATCAGGCATGGCCATTCCTCCTTTTCCAGAATAATTTCAATTTTAGGACATTTTGCATTGTCATTAAAATCAAGAGGGGTCCGATTTCTGTTGCGACCCACATAATACATTAACCATAAAGAGACAAAGGACACAAAGAAAAAAATGTACCTTCCGGAATCAGACTTGAACGATGGAGTATTCCGGCATGTCGAATAAGCTCCGAATGCGATAGCTGAGTGTGTCGGGCAGGTATCTCCCCCAGATTTTTATGGGAATTTCATCAATATGCACCGCAGGACTGAGACCGACGGCAATCAGATATTCTATCAGGTATTCGATGTTAATGGGAATATTTCCAAAGCTGTTCAGCGTTTGCCGCTGCTCAAAGATTCTGGCTTCGTGCATGGATCGGCCGATTTCGGATTCAACCAATTCATCAAACGTCGTGAAAATCAGATCCAGTTGGACCCTTTCAGCGCCGGTTTCAGCAAATTTTCGAAAATTCTCTTCAATGTCCGTTTCAAGAAGGCCCCGGTTGCTTAGCAGGGTACGGTTTTTCAAGGTTGCGAATTTTCGGATAACCTCCCGGTTGTCGACTTTCAGTTCGATGACATAATGGATGGCGTTGTAGTTTCCCGAATGGACCTCTTTTTCAATGATATCGACATCCGGGAACCGGTCTATCACGGACTCGAGCAGGTCTTCGGAAACCCCGTTCCGAATAACCTTGACCCCCATGATGTCCTTGATCTCCACAATGTCGGCAGGGAGCGTGAATCCCTTTTTTTTGATGGACATCATCAGTCTCTTTTCCGCCCGGGCGAGAACATCGTTGGGCAGGGACTCGGGGACGGTTAAATGCCCGTTTTCTTCCCGCCAGATTTCTTCGGCCATCTCCCGAATGATCCGGGTGATGTGCAGGGAGGCATACCTGCTTGTTTTTTCGGCGATTCTCTTGGCACGCTTCAGGCGGCAGATACTGACGATTCGGTTGCCGCTGTCGTGAAAAAGGTAGCCGGCGACCGGGGAGCCGATATAGTGGTATTCTGGGAGGTTTTTATATTCGGATATCAGCCGGCGGACACGCTCCGATTTCGGGCCCCCTGCTTTGCAGATGAAATCTTTGAGTTCCTTTTTAATATGAATCGATTCCTGATGGATTTTTCCCGTGCAAAGTTTTCCGTTGAGTTTCGTTATGAAACCCAACATGGTTTCCCACGCGGTGAAACTGTCATAGTTGATAATGCGTGTGATTCGAAGGGGATCATCCGGTTTCAGGCGGTCCGAAAGCCACCGGTTGGTGATATCGAAAAGCTCGTCTCTGTGGGGGAAAGCCGTTATGTACATGTATCTCAGTTCAACTCAATGCGAGGGGCGCGGTAACTTTTCACAAGCTGTAGAGCCGGCCGGTGGATTTTACAGCGATCGATTTCCCCCGGTTCTCGCAGCCTATACATAGATGTCGATAAAAGAGCCGATATCCGATGCGCCGGAAGAAGTCAGGCGGCGGTTTTCGGTATAAGTCGTCTCATACTTTTCGTCCGTCAGTCTGGAACGCTTAAATCGGGCCCCGCCATTTGACTCCATCAAGTCTGATTCCCCGAATTCGTCTTTCCGATATACAGGTTCATACCCCATCCTTCCCGGCACCATTTGTATGATGCCGGCTGTATACGGAAGAGTTGTCTGGTATTCGATAGGAAGCATCTTTTCGACCTGAACCCGGTTAAAATCGAAGAAAGATTTAATGACCTTAGCATGATTTCGCTTTCTTCATAACAAAAAAATATGCATCCCCCCAACGGATGTCAAAAAGCTTTTCGAACAATGATTTGACAATTAATCCTCTTTATGTAGGAATACGCCGATGAAACGTTCCTCATCATACCGAACTCTCCTTGTTCTTTTTATGTCGGCTGCCGCCGGCTGGCTGCTCTGGGGGTGTGCAAAGCTGCCGGTAAAACCAAAGATCCCTGCCACGGCGGTGGAAGACCGTCAGTATGCGGAAGCCGAAGCGCTTTACAAATCGGGAGATTATGACCGGGCCTTCCTGCAATACCAGGCCTATGTGGCCCAATATCCAAACCGGCCCCCGGCTCCCGATGCCCTTATGAAAATGGCATCCATCTGCATCGTGAGCGAAAAGTACCCGGAGGCCAGGGAGCTTTATCAGCGTGTTCTTTCGGATTACCCGGACAGCACCTCCGCCGAAAACGCCCGCGTGGAAATTCTGGCGACTTATTATGACCAGGGGGATTATTCAAGTTTTTTTGAAAGACTGTCCTCGGTGAATGTGGACACCCTTGCACAGTCGGTCAAGTTGAGGCTCTACAAGCTCATGGGCGATGCGTATCTTTCTTCCGGGCAGGCAAAAGCGGCGGTGGATGCCTATGCCCGGAGCATTTCCTGCTATCCCCAGGGTCAACGGCCTGAAATGATTCCGGAAATGAAAACGGCCATCAGCGTACTTGACACGCATGAGATTGAAGAACTTCTGTCAGGTCCCGAATACCTTCCAAAGGCGTATCTGCTGTATCAACTGGGCCTCAGCAGCATGAAGGCGGGCTGGGACCAGTCCGCCCTGGATGCCTTCGGTAAATTTCTGGAGAGGTATCCGGATCATGAACTCGCCGGTGAGGTGAGGGGATATATTGATGCGATCAAACAAAAGGCCTCCAGTGACCGGTTTGCCGTAGGTTGCCTGCTGCCTCTTACCGGTCCCTACAGCAGCTATGGCAAGAAGGCGCTGAACGGGGTGGAACTCGCGCTGTACCGTTTTCGCCTCAACCACCCGGAGGTACCGCTCAAGCTTGTGGTTAAGGATACCGGATCATCGGAAGCTCAAGCGATTCAGGCGGTTCGTGAACTGGATGCCGCCCATGTGGCGGCCATTCTCGGTCCCATCGCCATGGCGAAAACGGCTGCGGAAGAGGCACAAAATATCGGGATTCCGATTATCACCCTGTCCCAGAAGGAAGGGATTACCGACATCGGGGAGTATGTTTTCAGAAACTTTCTGACCCCTCAGACCCAGGTCCGTACGATTGTTTCATATCTTACCGGCAAACTCGGCCTGAAACGCTTTGCCATATTGTATCCGGACGAGAAATACGGCACCACCTTCATGAATCTTTTCTGGGATGAAGTCATCGCCCACGGCGGCGTTGTGACCGGATGTGAATCCTATCAAGGGGCGGCGACCGATTTTGCGGATCCCATTAAAAAGCTGGTGGGGCTTTACTATGAGTTGCCTGACGAATTGAAGGCCGAGCTTGCAAACGCCGAACGGCCGCTTCCTGCAGAGGTCTGGAAACTGTTACATCCAAAGGTGTTTCAAGATCATTATGCCGACGACCGCCCGTGGCTTGACCCACAGACGCCGGGCGCCCAAATTCAGGGAGGCCAGGCGGGTGTGAATATTTTCATGTTGGGGGATGCCTCCGAAGGGCTTTTAACCGGCGAGGGGGATTATAATGAGCAGGAGGATACCGAACCCAAGGCGGATGTTGATTTCGACGCCCTGTTTATTCCGGATTCCCCCAACAAGGTCGGCCTTATCGTCCCGCAACTGGCGTATTACGATGTGGATAATGTCGTTTTTACGGGGACCAACCTCTGGCATTCGGACGAGCTTATCCAGATGGCCCGGCGATATCTCCAGAACTCACTTTTAACCGATGGATTTTTTGCGGAGAGCAGTCTTCCCATTGTTCGGGAATTTGTAGACAGCTACAAATCCGTCTATGGCGAGGCGCCCGGATTCATTGAAGCCATCGCATATGACACTGCCGGCATCCTGTTTGAGACTGTCAGCCGGCCCGATGTGGTGCTTCGGAGCGATATTCGCGAAAAACTCGTCAGTCAGCCCCCCTACCAGGGGGTGACCGGGCCCACTTCTTTCCTGGAAACGGGAGAGGCGGAAAAGGAGCCGTTTCTTCTCCGGATCAAGGGGGGGAGGTTTCGGGCGGTGACGGGGGGGACGAACTGAAGAAGAGTGCCTAAAGTGCCTAAAGTGCGCTAGAGTGCCTAAAGTTGAGGTGTTCCATCGTTTTTATAGTTGTTGCCGTCCAGCATCCCAGCCCCCGGCTTCGCCGGATCAGGTCGCTTCAATAAACAGCTGAATATTCTTATTGCCGTTCCAGTGGTTCCAGCGAAGGCGGAAGGCGATTTTTTCCAGGTATGTGGGGGCCGGGGATTTCGGGTCGATGTTGAACTG